>NZ_JBBAXE010000018.1:0-74009 GCF_059800965.1 Acinetobacter sp. LT1 | reverse complement strand
CATTTTGGGCATAGTTCACGATGTTATGTAAACTTTGGGTTCCAATACATTTACCCAAAACATTCTGTGGGTGTTTTTTTATAGCTTTAACCACAAAGTTAAATTGCTGTAAGTCAGACTGCGACTGACCATTTAAAGGGATAAGACTAATTTCTTTAACCGTTACACATGGGCTTTCTTCAACAACTAAATGCTTAAAATCCTGTAATGGTTTTGTATTTTCATAAGGAGTTTGCTGAGCAAGCTGGTCTTGTAATTGCTGGTTAAGCTCTTTTAAACGTTGATCTTGAAGCACCTGGCTGGGCAAAGAAACATCTTCAATCGCATAGACATATTGGTGAAAACCCGCAAAAAGAATAAGGGAAGAAGTTATAAAATTCTTAGTTAACATTTTATAGACAGAATTGTACGTATAAGAACTTTATTTTACACAAAAAAACATATTATTCAATTTTTCTTTATCTTTTGATAAAATAAAGTTTATGAAGATTAAGTAACTAGCGGCCTTCATCTTATTAATTTTAATCAAAAAATCATAATTTTATTTTAAAAACTTTTATGGAGATGCTTGAGAAGCGGATTGTTGGGGGTTAAAAATCTTTGTTTTTTAATTTATTGAGCTCAAACATTGCATTTTTATATTCGAGGTATGCCTTTTCACTGATTAGAACCACTGCATCTTTCTCTTTTCGTGTAATTTTTACGGCGTAACCTAACAGCACTCTTTCCATAACCTTTGAAAATTGTGATCTTGCATTGGCATAATTAATTTGTTCCATAATATTAGCCCTTCTCATATAAAAGAAAGCCACTTCTGATATTAAAGTGGCTGGGATTACATTAAAAATTGTATCGACCTAATAAATTGATTCGGGATAGTTTCCCTTCTAAATCTGAAAATGTTTCTCTCTTTCCATAGGTGTATTCAACGCCAAGATCGACTTTCTCAACAGGCGTCCAAAATAAATTGACGCTTGCATTGATTAGCCTTTTATTTTGATCAGGGTTATTTTCTGAAAAATTTGAATCTTTATAGATAAGACTACCAGCAGACAAAGAAGAGCGTAAATTTTCATTCCATTTACGCATATACCCTAACTCGACAGAATCAAATTCACTTAAATACATTCGATTTTTATCAAAGTAGAAAGCATCATTATCTTTTGAATAAAGCATGTAACGGTTATCGCCAGCTATGTGATAGTAATTGAATACAACTGAGTCGTTTTCAGAAAGCTTATACTTTGTGCCTAATCCAGCACCCCAAGCAAGTTTAGTTTGCTCTTCATTCGTGTCAGAAACTGCTCGATTTTCATGAAGCATGCCATGCAATTGAACCAAAAAATCTGGATTTTTAAATTCATATCGCATGGTTAATGCAGGAAAACGGCTTCCACCTTCTACATTTTTATTTTCAACATCACCGCCTTCCAAAGCGACTAATAATTTTTGTTTGGTGTCAACGATGTGCTGATAACGGAGCTGTACATTACGCTGAGTTCCTGTGCCCATCGCACCTGTAAAATCAACCAAACTTGGAGCAGTATCACTATTCACAAAAGGTGAAGTCGTCTGACCAATTAACCAATTTCCTAGTGAAATATAAGCGTGTCTAACCCGAACCGAACCATTACCGTTATCTCCACCACTTCCCATGAAATCGGCTTCTAACTTTCCAACCAAATCTCCTTTCGAGGTCGGCTTAACGATATCCACCCCTACACGTGAAGTCGCGGCAGAAACATTTAATGATTTGCTTGTTGAGTTTGAATTGTCTAATGGTATTGATCCTGTCTTATTCGCAATTGAACGCGTTGAACCTTCAAAATCATATGCAGCATCAACACGTATATTTCCATAAAATTTAATTTTAGTCTGATCAGCCGAAACAGGCTTATAAGCGTTTGATGTTTTGTTTTGACTCAAGTCAGGTACTTTGTTTAATCCATTATTTTTATTTAGATTTTGCTGCTCCATCAGATAATCTATTTGCTGTTGTAATTTAATTATTTTTTCATTTAGCGCTGAGTTATCTTCGCTTTCAGCTTTAGCTTGCTGCAAAGTAATACTCATTAATAACGATAAATAAATAATCCCTTTATATTTCATGTCTTTTTCCTTTAGACGAAATCATATAGACCAAATTGAAATTTCCTATTTTTCAATTAGTGACTTAATGATTATTGAATTAACTTTAGATAGGCTAACGAAGCTCAATCATTGACTTCGCTAGTTCCCGTCGAACTTGGATGGTTTGGAATAACCTTATTCCGGTAATTCACATCCTTTTTGTTTTAAGCTGTTAATCACCCAGCTACGGTCATTTTCACCTACGGCGATTTGCTCTAATTGCTTTTGTTCAGCGGCATGTTTGGCGCTTGCTTTCAGATAAACCTCTTCAACTTCTGCATAAGGCACGCTTAAAAGCCCATCTTCATCACCTAAAATCAAGTCTCCAGGTTCAACCACCATTCCATTAATTGCGATAGGAACATTAATTTCCCCCGGTCCGTCTTTATAAGGTCCTCGATGTGAAATTCCTGCCGCAAAAAGTGGAAAATCTCCCTCTCCAATGACAACTGAATCACGAATCGCGCCATTAATAACGATGCCAGCTATACCTTTCTTAATGGCATAAGCAACCATCATCTCTCCAATTAATGCATTGGTTAGATCACCACCAGCATCAACCACAATGACGTCTCCCGGCTGGGCGATATCAATAGCATAGTGCAACATCAAGTTGTCACCCGGACGAGCCTTAACTGTAATGGCAGGCCCACAAAGATATCCCTTTTTATGCATTGGTCTTAATTGAGCCCCACCTGAAGTCATTCGATTCATTGAGTCACTGACATTAGCGACTGGTAGATCTCGATATTGCTCAATCCATTTTTGCTCAACTTTTCTGTCGTTTTTTAGCACTCTAAAACCAATTGCCATAACTTTTCCCTTAGATCAGTTTTCTTGTGCAAATTAATATGACAGCATTTTTTTGAAATGTAATTTCATTTTTAATTAAATTTAAACTAAAATTTACTCAATTATTAAATTTAGTTTTTACTATTGACTATTTTTTTGAAATGGCGTTTTAATAACATGGATTATTAAGGACGTATTTTGCTCAAAATACTTAAATGGAGTGCAAGTCAAAAATGAAACGTAAAGTTCTTATCACGGGGCCAACATTAACTTCAGATGCGTTACTGTATGCTCAGTCCCATGATATTCAGTTGATTCCAACTGAACCCTACATGGCAAAAGATGAAATGGAAAAACTCATCCATGATGAACAACCTGATGCAATCATTGTTCGAACAGGCAAACTTTCTAGAGATATGATTTTTGCTTCTAATAATTTAAAAGTGATTGCAAAACATGGTGTTGGGTTTGACACAATCGACACTCAAGCTGCGGCTGAACGAAAAATTCCTGTCACTATTGCCGTAGGCGCAAATGCACAATCTGTTGCCGAACACGCTTTTGCACTCATGTTTAATGTTGCGCGACAAGTCACATGGTTAGACCAACGTATTCGAGAAGGTCATTGGGACAAAGCAAGTGCAAATGGCGTGGAGTTATATGGCAAAACGCTGGGCTTAATTGGTTTAGGGGCAATCGGTAGCATACTTATGAAGTTAGTGGCTCCCTTAAACATGAAAGTAAAAGTATATGATCCGTTTTTACAAAATTTGCCAGAGCTCGATTATGTAGAACAAGAACACGACTTTGAAAAACTTTTAGAAACCAGTGACATTATTAGCCTACATTGCCCACTCACAGCAGAGAATAGACACTTATTTTCTCATGCCCAATTTGAAAAGATGAAACGCTCAAGCATCTTAATCAATACAGCACGTGGTGAATTAATTGATCAGGCTGCATTAGTTGATGCACTAAAAAATAATAAAATTGCTGGTGCAGGTTTAGATACCTTTTCTTCAGAACCGCCAGAAAAAGATAATCCACTATGGGAATTACCTAACTTGGTTGTGACTCCTCACATAGGAGCAAACACAACAGATTCACGTAATCGCGTTGGTCTTTTAGCACTTGAACAGATTGTGAGTATTTGGAATGGCCAATTACTAAACCCACGAGCTATCGCTAACTGGAAGTTACTTAATAGCTAATCATGGAACTGAATTGTTTCTAAGCTTTTAGATGCGAGAACAATTAAAATACTGAATATAAAAAAGGATTTTTTTATGTCTACAGAATACTCTCAACCGAGTGCGATTGAACGTGAAACAATGCGCAAGGTGGCGTGGCGATTACTGCCTTTTTTAACACTTTGTTATGTCATCGCTATTATTGATCGTGGCAATATTGGTATGGCTTCATTACAAATGAATGAAGATCTTGGCCTAACAGCTACTGCTTTTGGTTTTGCCAGTAGCTTATTTTTCTTTGCATATTTTCTATTTGAAGTACCCAGCAACCTCGCCATGCAAAAATTTGGAGCAAAAGTTTGGATTGCTCGAATTATGGTGACGTGGGGAGTGATTACAGCCGCAACAGCTTTCGTTGAAAGCTCTACATCGTTATATATTATGCGGTTCTTACTCGGCGCTGCCGAAGCAGGCTTTTTCCCTGGTGTAATTTTATATTTAACCTATTGGTTGCCTGCTAATTATAGAGCCAGAATGGTCGCAATATTTATGGTGGCGATTCCGGGTGCAAACTTTATCGGTTCACCACTATCGGGACTTTTATTATCGCTAGATGGCTGGATGGGCATGCGTGGGTGGCATTGGCTATTTATTTTAGAAGGTATCCCTGCCATTTTATTAGGTATTGCCTGCCTATTTGCACTCACAGATCGACCAGAACAAGCAAAATGGCTTAATAGCGAACAAAAAGCTTGGTTAGTTGAAAGATTACAGTTTGAACGTCAACAAAAAACCCCAATTGGCCATATTTCACTATGGCAACTTTTAAAGAATAAATATATCTGGTCTATGATCATTATTTATTCTGGTGCTTCTGCTGCTGGAAGTACAATGAGTGTTTGGGCACCACAATTAATTAAATCATTTGGTTTGAGTAATTTAGAAATCGGTTTAGTAAATGCAATTCCTTACGGCTTAGCTTCTATTGCAATGATTTTTTGGGGTCGTAGTTCAGATCGTAAAAATGAACGCCGTTGGCATACAGCAATCACACTATTGATGATCTCATTTGGTTTATTAATTGCTTTGTTCACGTCTTCACTTATTGGCACAATCTTTTTACTCAGTGTCGTACTAATTGGTGCTTATTCTATGAAAGGTCCTTTCTGGGCTTTAGCATCATCGTGGATGTCACCGAGTACAACGGCGGCAGGTCTAGCAGCCATTGGTGCATTTGCCAATCTGATTGGTGGCGGGTTGATGGTAAATATCTATGGCGCAATTCATGATGCAACAGGAAGCCACGCAATTGCCTTACTTCCACTTGCAGCCTTAAATCTCGTGTCGGCTATCATGGTTTTCATTATGTCTAGAAAGAAAGCTGTTTTGTTTAGCCAACCACAAAGTACTTCATAAACAATATACATAAAAAGGGGCTAACGATTTAGCCCCTTTTTTATATCTACAATATTAGAATTAATTACGAATACTCTTACCACCTAAACTTTTCGTTAAATCATCTGCAATTTTGAAGAAAAAATCCCCCACAGATTTTGCAATTTCCGCAGTAAAACGACTTGATGGCCCCGAAACGACTAATGCTCCAACTACATCATTTTGAGCGTCAAATACAGGCAATGCCATTGAAGCAGCATGTGGTTCCGTTACACCCGTTGAATAAAAAGGTTCAGTTCTTGCTAAAACTTGTTCGTGTGTTGATCGCAATGCTTGAGCGCCTGCTGCTCCATCCATTGGTCGAACTTCGCCCGGCTGAATATGAACACGCAGTCGATGGGTAGAGTTCACTCTATATTGGCAAAGACGATATGCCCCATGTTTAACGTAAAATGAAGCAGTTTCACCAGTTTCATCAACAAGTTGCTGTAAACACGGCACCACATGTCTTTCTAGATCTAAAGCATCTTGATAAATTGTATTTAAACGCATAACTTCGCTGGCAAGCGTATATCTGCCATCCGAAAGACGGTTAACAAAACCAAAATCTTCTAGCGAAACAATTAAGCGCATGATGGTTGCTTTATTTAATTCTGTTCGTTCTGCGAGTTCTGCTAGGGTTAAAGATTTATCACCTATTCTAAAAGCAGTTAACAAAGTTAAAAGGCGATCAGCCGATGCATTTCCGCTTGTTGCTGGGTGAGGTTTAATTTTAACCATGTTTTTCCTACAATAGCTTGATATCAATTTTAATGTATTGAATTAGGTTTTTAACTTTACCATATTTCTTATATTTTAATTCTATCTCTCGACAGCAACTTCTTTCATTTATCAAAGTACTTAAAATATTAAGCATGGCCTCATTATTAGTATGCTTTACGACCAACAATGAGACCTATATTAATTTCGATCTTAAGCTTGTATTACGCTTCTATCTTTTTGTCTTTACTACTTGAATAGATAAAATATAAAGCAATCCCTAAGCAAATTAATGCACCTAATCTATACGGTGAAAAAGAGAGCATTTCATTACCAAACCAGCCAAAGTTATCAATCAAGATACTCATCAAAAGTTGCCCAAAAATTACAGCTACCGTAGCTACGGCAGTTCCAATTCTTTGCACAGCCAGTACCATAATGACAATATAAGGCACTCCACACATGGCACCTAACAACTGCCATTTAGGAACATCCAACAACGTTAATGTTTGTTTTGGTTCAAAGTAAAAAATAAGGAGTGCAGTAATTAGAGCACCGACTGAGAAAGTCAAAAAAGCACTACGAAATACACCAATTTTTGCTCCAAGTTGACCATTAATTGCAGCCTGTACACTCAATAAAGCACCACCAATGACGGCGAGAAGGATCATTAAAATTGTCATGCGGGTCTCCTATGCTTTTGCGACAAGTACAAGTGCAGCAACAATAAAGATGAGTGCCAAAATTCGTTTACGGTCTACCTTTCGGTGTGGAGTCCCCAACAAACCATAGTGGTCGATGATCAGGCTTTTAGACACCTGACCCGCTAAAATGCCTATCATCGTCATGGCAATACCGATAATTGGAGTGGTAATGGTCAAAATAATGACGTAAGCAGGCCCTAAAACACCACCCAGTAATTGCCAAGATGGAAGTGTAAAAAATGAAGGACTATTACGTGGACTAAAAAACAACATGAGTAAAAAGGTAAGTGCTGCACCCACGCCAAAAATACTAAACGTGGCCCATAACTCACCCACTTCCTTTCCTAACGGCCCTAAAAGCCCTGCTTCGACCGATAGCCCCATTCCCCCTAAAATAGTTAGGAGTAGTAATAGAATTTGCATCTACATTGCCTCATCTGTATCTAGGCAACGAATACTAAAGTAGCCAATTCATCAGAAAAACAGCATAATTCATGAATCACTTTTGCAGAAATTGCACAAATGGATTTAACAAATTCGATTGATATCCGCACGCTTCGCTTCTTTATTAGTGTTTATAACGCACAAAACTTCTCAAATGTAGCGCGTAAAGAAGACGTATCTGCATCTATGATTTCTCGAACCATTCAACAACTTGAAGATGCGTTGGGGCAGCAACTTTTCTACCGAAATACACGGGCAATCACACCGACAGAATCGGGCAAATTATTTTTTGAATATGCGAAAAGAATTACCGAACAATTTGATGAAGCACAAAAGGCATTACAAGATAAAACCATAGAACCATCCGGACTCGTCCGCATCAATGCTCCAGTGTTTTTTGGTCAACGGCATATTGCGCCGTGGTTGGCGGGTTTATCAGAACGTTATCCAAAACTTTTAATAGAATTGATTCAAACCGATGAATTTATAGATCCGTTACGCGAAAGCACCGATTTAATATTTCGCATTGGAACGCTAACTGATTCATCATTTCATGCACGTATTTTTGCTACACAAAAGTATCATTTGGCCGCCTCTCCTCAGTATGTTGCCAAATACGGTACGCTTGATCACCCAACAGAACTTAATCAACACAAATGCCTAGTCTATAAAGGTTTTGAAGGTCCTAACCGCTGGTTAGTGAGAAAGCCTGATAAAGAATGGGTACATTATCCAATTACCCCCTTACTTTCTTCAAACAATGCCGAGAGTTTAATGACAGCTGCGCTTCATGGTATGGGTATTGTTTTATTTCCTGATTGGTTGATTGGGGAAGCTTTAAAACAAGGTGATTTAATAAAGCTTTTACCTGAATATGAAGTCGCGATTAAATCGCAACCCCAGCATATTGCAGCCATTTATCCAAATGTCCGCCATCCCCCACTTAATATTAGAGCAGTGATAGATTATTTTTCAGAAATCTATGGAGACACACCGTATTGGCAGAATTAATTTTGTAAATAGAGTAAAAGAGATCAATTAACTAGTATCTTTTTGATTTATAACAAATCTATAAAGACTTAGCCGCAAATACTAGCTATTATTCTTTTTGTTTTTGGATCGATAACTATCGTGACTCTGTCTGGGCGAAATTCTTCTGTAACTGGCTCCCCAACATAAGCACTTCGATAAACTCTCGTATTAGTTGCCACCCATAAGCCATATAGAATAAGGCTTACGGTATAATAACAATCTATTAATTTATAAAATAAAATCAGGTAATTGCGTTTATTGTAGGAAATTGAAAGACAAATATCATACATCACAAAACTTGCTTAAGCTTGAACACTTCATCCATATTTCTAGAATATTTCTCCACTTTTCCCGCTCTATGTTGAAAATATTTTTCCAAAATCCCCTCTACTCCACAAAATTTAATAATTTTTCTCTAGCTCTTATAAGAATATCGATTGGGCTATTCTTTTTAACGACTGGATATAACAAGCTTTTTGTAGAAAAGAATCAACAAATTATGTTGGATACCATAATTCATGCAGGAATACCATTTCCTGAGTTCATGGCTGTCTTTGTATCACTTTGTGAGTTTGTACTAGGACTAATGCTTACCATCGGGCTTTTTACTCAACTTTCTTGTTTGATCTTAATCTTTATTTGTTTTATTGCCTTCATCACAGTAGGCATCTATACAATTCCATCAGGACTAGATTTAATAACTTGGACAAGTTGGTTTTTTTATATTCATGATCTAATTTATATATTTATTCTAACTTTTATTCTTTCCAAAAAGCCTGACTCTTTAACCCTTGATCATTTATTATTTAAAAAGTTTATGTAAATAAAAAGCCCTGCTAACAATCAGTCTTTAGCTGGGTTCTCTTTAGTGAAATATGTTTGACTAATTTAACTAATTTAATACTGATACTTATAATTAAGATATAGAAAATAGAGAGCGTACAATACTCCCGCGACAATGAGAGTAAGAAAGAATGAAACTAAACATATGATTTTCATTTCAAATGATATATTCGCTTTAATTCCTGTCTCTTGCTCTCTTCTCTTTATAGAAAGATAACCTTTCATATTCCAAAAAGTGAAAAATATAATCGTAATAATTATGAGACAAAGCAAAAGATAGTATTCAGATGTGAAAGGATTATTGATAGCGTCATTGCATTTTTGCTTTTCTATTATTTCTGCTTGAGTTAATTCAGTTTTCACTGAAACACCCCATTTCTGACTATCAGGTAGAAAATACTTATATTCACAATAATCTATAAATTTTTCTTTCTGATCACGTCCATCTCCTTTAGTTCCAGAAGATGATGTGTGATTAAGTCTTACTGTAGTTGTCATTTGCCATTTGTATTTAAAAATTTGGAGCAATTATAAATACCAACTTGCTCCAAACTCAATAAACACCACTACAATAAAAAAGCCCATCTTCCGATGAGCTTTTTATTTAATTAAGATTATCAAATGCATTAGGCTTTAAATTCTGCTAATACAAAGTTTTTTACTATTTCATCAAAATTAGGTTTTAGTAGAGTTGGCTTGATATTTTTTATAGTTCTATAACAATAACTCGCTGCAACTCCCATACTAATCAAAGCTAACAATTTCATTGCTCACCTCACTTATTGGGAAGAGTGAAACTTAAAGTATCATTCGCGTTTGTAGTGTTCCAACTCGTTTTAGGGAGGTTTCTGTATATTTTTTAAGCAATGTGTAATAGAAAAAGCCCATATCTTGGTGAGCTTTTTTTAAGGCCAGTAGTGCAATTTACTTACATCGCATCCAATATAACGCAAAAAAGATTTATTCTTCGGTTTTAACTTCGTCTGTAGCTGGAGTAATTATAAATGGTTGACTGAAGTAAACTGGATAATCCAGATTCTTATATCTAAGATTCAGCTTTTCCTGAAATTTCTTAAAGTTTGCAGCTCTGATCATTTTTAAAATTTTTTCATCTTGCTCTGGATCACCACTACTCTTTGTAAGAATTACCTCGAACGAACCATTTTTATATAGTTTTATACGTGCCTCTGCTGTTAGATCTTTTGGTCCTAGTTTAGTGGTTTGAGCACTTAGAGTCTCTCCATTTGCATGAATATTCATGCTGAGAATTAAAGCAAATAATCCACTTATTAAATATCTCTTTATCATATTTTACCTAGTTACGTTTACATATATTTTATAAGCGATACGAACAATCATTTAAAATAACTTTATTGCTTAATTTAAAGTTTGGAATTTCTTTTATAAAAAGTTTAAATTTCTTCATTCCCTTCACCCTTTTTTTCCAAAAAATTTTTTAATTTTATTTTTACTTTTTCATAAAATTCTTTTTGTTTTTTAAGTATGCGTTGATTTACTATTTCATCCTCTTTTAATCCTATTTCGATTCTCAGTTCTCTTTGCAAGTCTAAAGCTTTAATTCCATAGTCACGCATAAAATCCATCACCTCAATCTGCATTCTAAATCTTTCTGGTTCATTTCCTTCAAAGTCATAGAACTGCGTACCATAGTGCCTAATCTTGAATAAATCCTCTATCAGTTGCATTGTAAAATCTAATACTTTTTCTTTGGTCAATGGATCAGAAATGAAACTAGTCTCATGTAAAGAGGCAATTAATTCTGTCAAAGCTAAACTAAAATTTTCTTCGTAAACGTCCTTATTTAAGTTAATGAAAGAAAAAACTGCCATCATAAAGTTTTGCCAGTTACGGACTAAATCCAGATAGATATCTCTTTTTGCCTCAGCTAATTTATCGATTTTATATGCTTTTAAAGTAAATTGAGCAGTAAAAAAAAATTGAAGCTAATAAAATGCACCACCTAAAACAGCTGCCCAAAGTGCGTAATTAGCTTGAATTTGTGCACCTTGAATTGTTGCAGCTGCTGAAATCAGTTCATCCATAAGATTTAAAATTTAGTTTTTAATAATCATAAATATAATATAAAAAAGTTAATAATATTTTCTAAATATTATAAATAATTAATCTCCTACCGCATGATCTTAAATTCATCAATATAAATTTAAAGAAAGTAATATTTCCTATTTAAAAAAACCGCCACACCACCATATCCCTCTCTTCCAAACTTTTTGAGCTTAAAATCTGGAACATCAAGCCATCAATTAAGTTTAAAACCATGTTAGCACTTGGTTTTAACGTATGGTTTTCCAAACTAAAAACCAAATCAAAAAGTTCTTTAAGCAGCTATTTTCTATACTCAATTGCCATGTGGTAGGCCTGCGAGTAAATCTGTTTAGTTTCAAAAATGGCTTTAAGTATGCGGTGCAGCCCAATTATGCCACCACACCTCAAGCAGTAAAACTAAGAAAAAAGAGACCTTTTATGGCCTCTTTTTCTAAAAAATAGAACTTGGTAAAAGATTTTAAATTTATTTTTTCATTAGTTTAAAAGCAACTACATAGTCACCGGGCGGTGTTTGCATAAAGTAATGGCCACCTGCAACAATAACAACATACTGCTCTCCATCAATAGAATAAGTCATAGGTGTTGCTTGTCCACCCGCAGGTAATTTGGCACTCCAGATCGACTTACCAGTTTTACTGTCAAAGGCATGCAAACGGTTATCAGTTGCAGCAGCAACGAATACAACTCCACCATCTGTAATAATAGGCCCACCATTATTAGGTGTACCAATATTAATAGGTAAATATGTTGGCAATCCAAATGGACCATTGTGCTCTGCAGTTCCCAAAGGTTTTTGCCAAATCACTTTCTTGGTGTTCATATTAATAGCAGTAACCATTCCATATGGTGGTTCATTACAAAGCACATTGGTAATTGGAGCATAGAATGGTTGAACATTTACTGCATAAGGAGATTCAGCCATTGCTGCAATTGAGCCATTTTTCTTAGCACTAAATTTCGGATCATCCATCGGTAAAATACCTTCTTGATCTGCTTTAGCTCTTGCAACCAACTGGTTGTACATTGGGGTATTACTCCAGTTAGCGATCAAAATACCATTTTTAGGGTTATAGGCTATGCTTCCCCAATCACTACCACCATTAAATCCAGGATATTGAATCCATGGTTTATTAACCGTAGGAGGAGTAAATTCACCCACATAATATGCTTGTCTATATTTAATACGACAAAGCATTTGATCAATTGGTGATATGCCCCACATTTTTGATTCTGTTAAATCTGAAAACCCTAATCGAGGAATATCTACAGACCATGGTTGTGTAGGCGAACGCACATCATCTGGAATAACAGATTTAGGAGCTTGGCGCTCGACAACTTTTGAAATGGGTTTACCTGTAATTCGGTTTAATACAAATGTCTGTCCTCTTTTTGTTGGCATAATGAGCGCTGGAACAATCTTTCCTGATTGATCTTTATAATCAAGTAGAGTTGCTTGTGATCCTAAATCATAATCCCATGCGTCCTTATGAACAGTTTGAAAGCTCCATTTTTTTACCCCTGTTTGAGCATCCAATGCAACAACTGTGGTAGAAACTTGATTTTCTTCTTCTGTACGTAAAGCGCTATAGTAGTCGGGGGCCGAACTTCCTGTTGGAACATAGACTGTATTTAATTTTTCATCAACAGTCATAACTGTCCAAGAGTTAGGCGTACCACGGCTATAGGTTTCACCTTTTGGAGGTAATCCATGTCGATTTGGTTGTCTTACATCCCAAGCCCATTTAAGAGAGCCAGTATCAACATCGTATGCACGTATTACCCCGGATGGTGCTGTACGGCGTTGGTTATCTTGAACTTTATGGTTGACTACAATTACTCCATTTACTACAGGGGGTGGCGATGTAACAGCCATGAATCCTGGAACTGTATGACCAATCCCTTCTAGCAAGTTAACATGTCCATTTGTACCAAATTGGGGACATGCCTTTCCTGTTTTTGCATCTACCGCTATAAGTTGCATATCTAGTGTGCCTTCAATCACCTTTTCATGACATATTTCATTCTCAGGAATTACTTTTGAAGTATAGAACGTGACACCGCGACACACTGCGGTCGACGGTAATTTTTCATAAGCTAAATTATGCTTATATTCCCAAATTTTCTTACCAGTACGCGCATCTAATTTCAGCATGTTATTGGTAGCAGTACACAAGTAAAGAGCATCATTGACTTTAATTGGTGTTGTTTGGGCAGCCCATTTATTTTTTTTATCTACAGGAGGCATATCTCCTGTACGCGTTACCCAGACTTGTTTTAACTGATTAATATTTTCAGGGTTAATTTGATTAGTGGGTGAAAAACGGGTTCCCTGCGCATCTCTTCCATAATACCGCCAATCACTATCTGGTTGAGTACTATCCGCATGGTATACATTTGAAGTATTTTGAGGAATTTGGCTTGTATCGAGAGAAGTGAAATAGGGATACCATGCTAATGCACCTGCTATAACAAAACATGTAACAATAAAGCCGGTAAAACTATAAGCAACTCTTTTTCGTATACCATGCGCAATATATGGCAGGAGTAAAGATAAAAAAAATACGAATACAGCTATGGTCGCTACACGAGGTATCCAGCCCCAAAATCTTGTACCAGACTCCCAAATTGTCCAAATGAGTGTGTACACAAAAACTATGCCAAAGATTTTAGCGCCTATAATCTTGTTTAGATATAGATATATACTTGATATTATGAGTAATAATCCAGTAATGCAGTAATACCAAGATCCATTTAATATTATTAAATATGCTCCACCACCAAACAAAGTCAGAGCAAACAATAACTGTATCACTGCATAAGCTTTTATAAAAAAGCTTGCACTCCCTATAGATTTAGAGCCCATTATTACCTCTTTTTAAATTATTTTTAAACATAATTCCAAGCCATATCTTTAAAATCACCGTATATAATTTCTATTCACAGTCACAGTATCTAGATTTAAAAAATTTGCGAAAGGTTAGGTGAATTTTAAAGGAATAGAGAGTGTGAATAATGCTTAAAAACAGTAGAAGATAGATTTTTCTACAGACAAATACTTTTACAAAGACACTATTAATTATAATTTTTTTAAAAAGCTAAACTATCGCTAAAAATGAAATTATATGTTGCATTTTTTGCAACATAAAAAAATAAATAAAAAATAACAATAGTTTATATTAATATTTTTATAAAAATGTATTTAAAAAATATCTTTCACTCTCTCAAAATACATGGTAAAAATCATATATAAAAAACAAATAGATACACAAAAATTTCTTAAAAAATACTCTACTAAAATATACATTTATTTTTCTAGGTATTACTTATTTTCAGTAAAATTACAAAAAAATAAGCATATTATAGAAAAATAAAAATCTTAATTTTTGATGCAGCCCCTATGAAAGACCTGAACGATTTATACATTTTTTCCCTAATTGTAGAGCATGGTGGATTAAGCAAAGTTGAAGAAAAAACTGGTATAAGCAAATCCAAATTAAGCCGTAGATTATCTACATTAGAAAAAAATCTAAATATTAAATTACTACAAAGGGACTCTCGACAAGTCAAAATGACTGCTATTGGCGAACAAATTTATCAATATGTTCAATCTATGCTTAAAGAGGCTCAAAATGTTTATGATTTAATTGATCAATGTCAAGAGGAGCCAATAGGTACTATTAATGTGAGTGTTCCAATTGGAGTTGCAGAAAGACAATTACCTTTGATTGTTCCAGAATTTATGGAGAAATACCCTAAAGTTGCAATAAACTTTATAGTGACTAATAAAAAAATTGATATATTAAAAGAATCAATAGATATTTGTATTAGGGTCGGCTCTAGCAAAGAAGTTGATAACAATTTAGTAATGAGACATTTAGGCTATCTTGAATCCGTTTTAGTCGCTAGCCCTGAATATATTCAACGGTATGGAATACCTAAACATCCAAATGAATTAAATAATCACAAATTATTAAGCAACAACCTGGATAATGAAAATCAGATTTGGTTTTTTGAAAATTTAGAACAAAAGTTAAATACAAGTATAAAGCCATTTATTAAAGCTTCAAGCCTAACATTACTCATGTCATTAGCACAAGATAACCAAGGTATTGCTTTACTCCCTCTTATCAGATGCCGAGATTTAATAAATGAAAAGAAACTTATAGTTATTTTACCTGAATGGAAGCTTCCTAAAGGAAATTTTCATATAATATTTCCACCTAGAAGTGGAGCACTTCCAGCATCTAAAGTTTTTCTCGATTTTTTAATTGAAAAAATGCCAAATTTAATCAATAAAATGCAAGCTATAACATAATTTATTTTTAAATTATTTATTTAAATTTCATTCTACAAAATACGTTATTTCTATAATCTATTTTATGACTATAAAATATAAAAGAGGAACATACGGATGTTCCTCTTTTTACATAAAATTTATTGCGACAAACTTGATTCAAACTTTAGAACTTCTTGTATAGAACTTCTTTTTTCCAAGTTATATTTCAAATTGAGAATTTTAGGCCATTTCTCTAAGTCTATAGAAAAATAGTCACACCAATGTAGCATTACAAAGAAATAGAAATCTGCGATTGAGATTTCATTGCCATTTAAATACTGATTTGACTGAAGTTTATTTTCAATAAAATCAAAACTTCTTGATAACTTGTGTTTGGATACTTCAATCCAAGACTCAATCTTTTCTTTGTAGAAAAAAGCAGAGAAATTTTTATGTATATCCATACTAATAAATGACAATAGACTCATCATTTCATAACGTTCAAAAGAACTAGATTTGGGTATTAGATTTTTCTCTGGAACCAAGTCAGCTAAATAAGTCAGTATTGTTGTAACTTCAGTTATGACTTTACCATTTTCAAGTCCAAGTGCTGGAACTGCCCCTTTAGGATTAATCTTTAAATAATCCAATCCGGATCCAGTGACTTTTGTTGATAAGTCTACAAACTCTGTATCAAATACTTGCCCTGTTTCTTTTAAAGCAATATGAATCGCCATTGAACAGGCATGAGGATAAAAAAATAATCTCATTGATAATAACCATTATTTAAATAGAAAAATAAAGGTAAAAATACAAATATGTACCTTTACCTTTCTGAAATTATTTAAGTTTCTTATCTACACTCAGGCCACCTGCGCCAAAGATAACAAGAGCCAGTAGACCTCCAGCCATTGAAATGTTTTTCATAAACATAATTTGGCTGTTCATATCAGAACCACTGTGAAATAGCACTGCTGCCACTAACGAGAAACCAAACAATAGAAATGCTGCAAGTCGCGTTTGAAGGCCAATCAATACAAGGAAACCACCTCCAAACTCAACCAGAATTGCTAATGGCAATAATGCAGATGACACTCCCATAGACTCCATATATCCAGCATTACTCGAATATTGAAATATCTTTCCTAATCCGGATAAGACAAAAATTACAGATATCATTACCCGCATTAGAAGTGATGCAAATCCAAATACTTTTGGATGTTGGATAATTTTTTCGATTGCGTTATTAATTCTAGTCATAATTATTCTCTCTCAGTTTGGAGCAGGAATAGCAAACATTTGTGGAATACTATTAATTGCTTTACTAATTGATTGAGAACGAGTTGGAAAAGCCATTCCTTCAGCACGTACTACAAATACGTCTTGTATACCTAAGAAATTAAAAATATCTTTTAAATAAGATTCTTGATGATCCATAGGAAATTGATCACCATAAGCACTACCGCGAGCACTCACAATAATAACTTTCTTACCTGAAACTAAGCCTTGTGGCCCATTCTCTGTATATCTGAAAGTCCGACCTGCAATTAAAATTCGGTCAATCCATGCTTTCAAAGTGGTGGGAATACTCAAGTTGTACATCGGTGCCCCTAGTACAAAAATATCTGTTTCTTCAAATTGTTGAAGAATACGTTCATCAACTTGTGCTTCTTCACTCAAACTATCAAAGTGTTTTGAAAAATGTGGAAGTGGTTCTACATGCAAATCGCGATAGGTTACCTCTAAAGGACCATGTTTTTTTAACTCTTGAACTACTGCTTGCCCAATCTCCCGAGTAGCCGAGAATTCACCGAGAGCACTTGAGTCTAAATGTAAAAGTTTCATTTCATACCTATAAGGGTTTTAAGTCGTGAAATGAGTTTATTCGTTTTATATTTGCCACTTAAGCCCTATAATCGGGAACATATGTTGCAAAAAATGCAACCAACAAAGATAAAGTTCGAAGTAAGATAAATTATTGGTTCATTAAGGTTAAAACACCGATGAAAGATTTAAATGATTTATATATTTTTGCTTTAATTGTCGAACATGGTGGTCTAAGTAAAGTAGAACAAAAAACAGGTATATCTAAATCAAAATTAAGCCGAAGACTCTCAAATTTAGAGAAAAATTTAAACGTTAAATTATTACAACGAGACTCAAGACAAATTAAGCTTACTGCAATCGGCGAGCAGATTTATCAATATGTACAATCAATGCTTTTAGAAGCGCAAACTGTTTATGACTTAATAGATCAGTTACGCGGCGAGCCGATTGGATCAATTACTGTAAGCATTCCTATAGATGTTGCAGAAAGAATTATGCCTCTCATTCTTCCTGAATTTATGGATAGATACCCAAAAGTAGAAATCAAATTTATTGTTACCAACAAGAGGGTTGATATTCTTAAAGAATCTGTCGATATTGGGATCCGTATTCGACAGAACTTAGATAGCGATCACAATTTAGTGATGAGACATCTTGGTTATACACAATCAGTATTAGTCGCCAGTCCACAATATCTCAACCAATATGGTACACCTACGCATCCTAGCGATTTAAGTAAGCATAAATTGTTAAGTAATATCGAAAATGAAAATCAAACTTGGTTCTTTAGCAATCAAACTATTAATGAAAATGTAAGTTTGCCTATAAAACCATTTATCAAAGCTGCAAGTTTAACTTTGCTTAATTGTTTAGCTACCGATGGAAAAGGTATTGCTTTGCTGCCTTTATTAAAATGCAAAAGCCTGATATTAGAAAAGAAACTTATCGTCGTTTTACCTGAATGGGAACTTCCAACTGGAAATTTTCATTTAATCTTTCCATCTCGGAGCGGTGCTTTACCAGCATCAAAGGTTTTTCTTGATTTCTTAATCGAAAAAATTCCTCCTCTACTCAAAGAAATGCAGGATATTTAATTAAAATAAATATATAAAATGTCTATACCCGATTTTAGGTATAGACATTTTTTACTATTGATAGGCATACATTAATAAAGCTGTGATTTCACCATTCTTTGGAACTGAAGTTTCAAACCCATAATATTGTCCATATTTTGGTCGTAAATATTCAGTTGCCTGATTACCTATTGCATCAAGATATGCTGGTAGCTGGGCCATATGTGAATTTGTTTTCTGAGGATCAGGAGCTCCTACTCCCCACTGCACTACCCCATATGATTGGCCCACTGCTTGTTTCATATCTTTTAGGAATTCTAAATAGAAATCTACATCAGCTTTAGATCCAACATTTCCATGGCCACCACTCAGAAATACCCAATTTAAACTTTTTAATTCTTTTAAATTTTCTTCAAAATAAAGAGGAACTTCAGCACCAGCGAAACCCCAATAAGGTAATTGATCGGCATTTATTAGATCGGGAATATGTGCAACTTTCTCACTTGGAATTAACCAAACACCTGTATCGGCAGTATGTGCTGCATATTTGAAACCATGTACTTGAACATTCACCCCTTCAAAATTAAAACTACCATTTTTAAAAGGAATTGTTTCAGTAGGTTTTGGTAATTTACTTTTAATTCGGTTTAAAAGCTCTGCTGTAGCATCAGATGAAATAATACGTACTTTGACACCTGCCTTTTTAGAAGCTTCAACAATTACTGGAGCTGAGCTGATATGATCAGCGTGCGCATGCGAATAGACAATTGTTGTAACAGGTAATTTTGTTACTTCTGAGATCGCTTTTAAAATCTTTTCTCCAGCATTTTCAACTGGGTCAAATAACAGTACTCCTTTTTCACCTACATAAAACATCGTTCCATAAAATTGAGATTGAAAAAAATAAGTATGTTCTGTCATACGTTGCAGTACATACTCTTGCTGAAGATTTCGGTTATATAGACGGTCAATTTTTTCCGATGGATTTAAAGCTTTATTACTCGATTGGGAAACATAAACCGCATTTACAGTAGAGGGAGCTTCTGGAATATCTATCGTACTTTGAGCATTGGCTCCATGACTTATGTTCAAATACATTAAGCCTAGTAGTGTGGTATTTAAAAAGATCTTTTTCATTCGAAACCTCAGATATACAATTAAATTAAATGTTCTATACTTGATAAAAACATTCTTATATTTCTGATTTCGAAAGATTAAAACAAGCTACTAAAATAAGAACAGTCAGCAGTTATTTTTTAACTTAATATTCTCGTATTAATAAATTTTTTTAAATATAAATGCTCAACGCTATTTTCTAGATTCGTAACAGGCTTTTTTTAAGTTTTCCATTGCATCTGCTGGCATAGGTGCTGTCATCATTGCATGATAATTCATACATTCTGGGGTCTCTTCCTTTTGCACATTCTGATTAGTAACACAGGCAGAGATAATAAAAGGGATAGATAATATTCCTAACAATTTCATAAGCAAATTCCCAAATTATGATGAAATAATTCTAAATAATTTTATTTTAATATATGTTTGATTTTGTTAAATATACTCAAAAACCAAACAACTAAAACCATGTTCAATTCATAGTAAAAAACCTCCCCACAACCACATCCCTTTCCTCCAAACTCTTTGAGCTTAAAATCTGAAACATCAATCCATCAATCAAATTTAAAACCATGTCAGCACTTGGTTTTAATGCGTGAGTTTCCAAACTAAAAACCAGATCAAAAAGTTCTTTAAGCAGCCATTTTCTATATTCAAGCGCTATGCGGTAGGCCTGCGGGTAAATGTGTTTAGTTTCAAAAATGGCTTTAAGTAATAGATAGTACAGGCTATTAAAATTGACATGTAAAACAATAATCTCTTTGAGTTTATCGCTTGAGGTTCGGTAACGGCTTGAGTAGATAATTGCCAGCACTTCTTCTTTGAGTTTGCTTTTTTGAAAGGATACACACATTTCAATAAGTCGCTGTTTTGAGTGAAAGTAGTTATAAAAAGTGGCTTTAGGAATTTTGGATTTTTTGACGATTAAGTCCACACCCGCATTGTGAAATCCATAGAGATTGAACAGCTCTATTGCTGTATGAAGAACCTGTAATTTTTTGGAAGATCTTTCTAAAGTTGGCATCGTTTGACCGTTATAAATTCTTGTTGTTGCTAAAAGAGATAAAAAGCCTGTGCCTTTTCTGGGAGAAAAAAAGGCACAGCAAAGCCGTAAAGACTGTGCTTGGCACATCTCAAATTTTATTGTTGCTAAGTTTTAGACGTAATGATTTAAAACCTGAAAAGCCTATAGGCAATCAAGTTTCTTTAAATTGATTTAAGTTGTGTCGAGATAGATTTTGACAGTGACTGCCAATAATTTATGAATGTGCATAGCCAACTCCTTCTTTTGGGAGTTCTGCCAAAGCATTATAAATTATGGTGGCAGAACGGAAGCAGGTTGACGGACTGGGTAAGACTCCAGCACACCCGAAGGTGTCCCACTCCCGTCCTACCGCTACGGGAGGGAACGGGGTGTACACATATAAGTATTCCTCAGAAGGAATAACTCTGATGTGGTCTTACAAACTCGGTCCGTCAAAACCGACTGGCAATGTAGGCCAGCCCGCAAATGGTAATCTTCAATATTTGAGCTGTCAATGTGAAATTGGCTAGAAATTATTTAATTAAATTATTGTTTTTCATTTAATTACATAATTAAGGAAAACCTTAAATATTGGCTTAACAATTTACTTTTATAACAGCACTCTAACGCTTTCTTTTTATTGTGACTGCGCTTACTCGGCCATAAATATTTTAAATTTTGAGACAAAAAAAGGAGGTATTGGCCTCCTCTTTTAATTCAAACTCTCAACATCTGGTGGTAATTAAATACCTTTATCTGCCAGATATTACTGAAGATTCTTTGAGTATGTTTTAGGTGATATTTGCGTGATCTCTTTCTTTTCTAGACGATTTAACAATGTGCCAAAGATAGCTGCAACAATGTACATAAATAATGAGTAAACTGCCGCTGGCATAGCGGCCATACTGCTTGCCATTACTGTAAAAGCAATAGTCATGGCTAAGGTACTGTTATGAATTCCAATTTCAAACGCGCAAGCTTTTGCCTGAAAGCTATTTACACCCAATAATCTTGGAACAAAATAGCCAACCATTAAACTACATACGCAGAACAGCAAAGTTGCCAATCCAATTTGCCCAATATACGTCATCAGATTTTGGTAATCTCGTGCAATTGCTAATATGATGATCGATACGAGAAAAACGATAGCAAAGATACGCACAGGTTTATTGAGCTTTTCGGCCGTATGCGGCGCAAAATGACGGACTAACATCCCAATCCCAACGGGTACTAGAATAATAAGAAAAACTTGTATGATTTTAGAGAATTGCAAACCTACATTTTGCCCATTTTCCATAAAGTGCTGTATTGCAAAATTCACAATTAACGGAAGTGTAAAGGCAGCAATGACCGAATTTATAGCCGTTAAAGTAATATTTAAAGCAATATCACCTTTATAGAGATAACTAAATAAATTAGCAGTTGGCCCGCCCGGTGACGCAGAAAGGAGCATTAATCCAACAGCAAGCATTGGTGGTAAAGCAAGAACCTTACAAAGAATAAATGCAATACCGACTAAAATAACCAGTTGGCAAAATAATGCGATAAACACGGCTTTTGGGTGTTGTCGCACGCGTTTAAAGTCATTTATAGTCAACTCTAGACCCAAACCAGCCATAATAATTGCGAGTGCAATTGGTAAAAATACGGTAATTAATCCTGAACCCATAATCTCATTCCTTTTTTCATTTATTTATGGACCTTCTAGTCCCATACATTTATGGTTTTAATTAAAAGTTCTTATTAAACCTTTAGTTCTTTTCTTAAAATTTTACCCACATTCGACTTGGGTAATTCATTGATAAATTGAATATAGCGTGGTTGTTTGTAGCCAGTCAGGTTTTCTTTTGCATAGATTTGAATTTCTTCAAACGATAAAGAGTCATCCTTTTTGACAATAAAGGCTTTCGGTACTTCACCCGATTTTTCATCTGCAATACCAACCACGGCGACTTCTAAAATTTTTGGATGTTGGGCTAAAACTTCTTCAATTTCGTTCGGAAAAACATTAAAGCCTGAAACTAAAATCATGTCTTTTTTACGGTCAATAATTTTGGTGTAGCCTTTTTCATTCATAAAGCCAATATCACCCGTTCTAAAGAAACCATCAGCAGTCATGACCGCTTTCGTTTCTTCAGGTAAATTCCAATAACCTTTCATAACCTGCGGGCCACGAATTGCAATTTCTCCAGTTTCACCGGGTGCTAATTGATGACCTTCATCATCCAAAATAGCAATATCCGTGCTCGGTACAGGTATACCGATCGTGCCACTAAAAGTATTAGAGATTGGGGGGTTAAAGGTCGCAACAGGCGAAGTTTCTGATAAGCCATATCCTTCACGGATAATACGCCCTGTCAGTTTTTCCCATCCATCGGCAGTGGATTTCAAAATTGCCATACCGCCGCCTGTGGTAATTTCTAAACGGCTATGGTCCAGCTTATTAAAGCCTTCATGATTAATCAGTGCATTAAATAAAGTATTTACAGCAGGAAAAACCGTAGGACGATATTTTTCAAAACATTGTACGAGAGCATCTAAATCACGCGGATTTGGAACTAAAACAGTGGCATAACCTTTATTCATTGCACTATGCAATAAACAGACAGTAAAACCAAAAATATGATAAAGCGGTAAGGCACAGATCGCTATTTCATCTTCAAAAGCATCTCGGTCACCAAAATAGCTTTTAAAAACCACATTATTTTGTAATAAGTTGGCGACAATATTTTTATGGGTTAATTCTGCGCCCTTGGAGACACCTGTTGTTCCACCCGTATATTGCAAAAGCACAGTATCCTCAAGAACAAGCTTAGGACGTATATAGTCTTGGGCATTTGTCTTCAATAAGATTTGCTTAAAAGCGTATTTTTTAGAATCTAAGGTGTCTAATTCAGTAGGTTGCTCGACCAACATTTCAGTCATGGTGGTGGTAATAATCTGCTCAACTGACACCTGATCTTTAACCGCCTCATAAACAGGTAAAAACTGCTCTAATATAAATAAGACTTTTGCGCCAGCATCATTTAATTGATGCTTTAACTCACGTGCTGTATAGAGGGGGTTAATATTGACCAGAATGTAACCTGCACGAATGACGGCAAGTGAAATAATCGGGTACTGAATAATATTGGGCATCATTACGGCAACACGTGTACCTTTTTCTAGCCCTAAACTTTGCAAGAATGCTGCTACTTGTCGACTATATAAATCGATTTCAGCATAAGAAAAAGATTGATCTGCAAATATAAAAGCCTTTCTTTGCTGGAACTTATTAAAACTGTTGTCCCATAAATCGAGAAGTGAAGTTTGTTCATCCGGCAATGTAATCGTACTTTCTATATTCCATTGCTTATATTCATCTAACCAGATCTGATTTGTCATCTTATTGTCCTTTTATGAGAGGGAGAAATGGAACTGTTCCTACTCCACTTTTTATATTTTCTTTAATCTTTTAATCTGCTTACTCTCGTGCAGAAATAAACTATTTATATAACTAAGCGATCCATCAAATAGCTGAATTAAAATTTATAACCAATTTTCAAACCGTAACCGATTGAATAGTTATTTTTATATTCACCCACATAATATTCACTGCCTGCCTGAGCACCAAGCTGTCCTTTGGCATCACCGAGCCATAGATACTTCATCCCACCTGAAATAAAGTATTTTGAAGTTGGACTATATTGCGCACCAAGACCAACACTGTAATAACCTTTAGCTGGCCCACCTGTGGACACGCGCTCACCTGCTCCCGAGTCCCAACCTACAGAAACTGAACCCGACCATTTATCACTTAGGCGTTGCCCAATTCCAAAGTTGGCAGACCATTGATCATCATAATAACGAACCAGATTAAAACCGTTTGGACGACTTGGCGTTGATAGAACCCCAACAACTTCTGAGATTTCACCAAAACGATACGGTTTAAACTCAAAATCGTTCCAGTGAACCCAGCGCACGTTACCGAACAATAAAGTACCTTTGCGTAATCCGGTCTGAAATTCCAAATTTACTGACTCTGGCGCTCTAAACTTAGTTGATCCTGATGTGCCTGCTTCAGGTAAGCCGGCAACAATACGATTGAGTGCCTCCTTCCGCGATTCAGTGAGTTGTCCTATAGAAACCATATATGCCAAATGCTGATCAAGAAAATCACGGCCTTGCTGTGTACTTAACATATCAACCAGTGGCGCATTTTCATTGGCAGTCACTTCATGCATAATTTCTGAACGATAGGTCAATGAGGCTTTAATGGCTTTTTCGGGAATTTGATAACCAAATCCTGCCAACCATCCCCAATCTCCAACCTCTTTGGCATTAAAGTCATAGCCATTATATAAACTGAAAACTTGACCTCTTAAATTGACGTTACTTTTAAATGTCTGATAAACAGGACCTACATAAAAATTCCAGTTCTTATCCGGTTGATAACCAAATACCAGACTAAAATTTTGCATAACAAAATTCGATTTGGTGTTCCCTGTTACGACTTCTCCACCGGTCTTTTGGGCAAGTGTTGCTGAATCAATGCCTGGTACTAAAATCGTATCACTCGGCTTAGCAACAAAGCTGTTATTTCCATAATATTCAGAGTCGGAAGTAAAGGGCTGATCGTAAAGAAAACCAAATGAGAACTGAGGTGCTAACTGTAATTTCAAAGCTGCACTGGGACGATAATCAGAGTTTGCAATATCAGAAATACTATTACGCGTTGGGTTTGTACCTGCTTCTTGTCCTTCTAACGAAGTGTCTGAAACAGATAAACTTGCCTCAAAATAATTACCGGGTTGTAGAAATGCAGAAATTGATTGTCCTGTTCGATCAAATGCTGCTGCATAGAGTGAGCTCGTACAAAATGAAGCCATGACTATGACTAATGTTTTCTTTTTCATCTTTTAATCCGTCCTAGATTTTTATTTTTACTTATTAGAGCGCTCTTTACTGAACGCCTGATATTTGTTTTTACATAGTGATTCTTATTAGGCATTTTCTATAAAATCAGGTTGTTCTCCTTTATATTCAACGGCGCGGTTAAGGAATGGTTCTTACTAGAACCATTCTTCTGACATATTGAGTGGAGTCGTCTCTACTGGATCAAGTACCGCTAACCAACTCATAATTTTCGGCATTTCCCAGCCAAAGAAATAATCACACGCGGCAAGCTTCCCATGCAGAAAATCGGGGTCTGTTGAGTTCGGCATGAGTTTATGAATGACTACCGCTTGATCAAGCCATAACCATCCCACCACAAGATGCCCAAAAGCTTCCAGATAATTGGCTGCATTTGCCAGTTGAAGTTCTATATCGGTTAAGGCATGCAATTTCTCTGTTACATTTCGGATGAGTTGCCATTTTTGGTCTAATTGATCTGCATGATCTTTTAAAGAAGGCTCTGCTTTGGCTTGTTCAATCGTATTCATGATTTTTTCATGTAATAGCTTCATCGACAGTCCCTGATTAAGACGAGTTTTTCGTCCTAATAAATCGAGCGCTTGAATGCCAAATGTTCCTTCATGAATTGGGTTGAGTCGATTGTCCCGATAAAACTGTTCAACATTATATTCACGGGTATAACCGTAGCCGCCATGAACTTGAATGGCTAAATCATTTGCCACCAGCCCCCATTCAGAAGACCAGCTTTTCACCACTGGTGTTAATAGATCAAGTAATTGATGGGCTTGATCGCGCTGCTCGGCATCTTCAAGCGAGTGGATATCATCGGTTAATCGGGCTGCATATAGACACAGTGCCAACGCACCTGAGACATATGCTTTTTGGGCTAAGAGCATACGGCGTACATCTGCATGTTGAATGAGCGGGATTTGTGGAGAACTTGGATTATGTTCATTACGAGAACGACCTTGTACTCGAGTTTTTGCATAATCTAAAGCATGAAGATAACCTGTATATCCCAATGCTGCTGCCCCAAGTCCAACCGAAATTCGGGCTTCATTCATCATATGGAACATATAGGCCAGCCCTTTACCAGCTTCGCCGACTAGCTCACCAATTGCGCCTGCTTCTCCTTCGGGTGTGAAACGACCTTCCCCAAAATTCAGCACACAATTCACAGTTCCCCGATAACCCATTTTGTGGTTAATTCCAGCTAATACCACATCATTACGTTCACTTGGCTGTCCATTTTCATCGAGTAATTTGCGCGGTACGGTAAACAGAGAAATGCCTTGCACACCTGCTGGTAATTGTCCATTTTCATCTGGAATTTTTGCCAAAACCAAATGAACAATATTGTCAGAGATATCGTGCTCGCCACCTGAAATCCACATTTTATTTCCAAACAAACGATAACGACGATCTTTTGTTTTAATCGCACGTGTACGAATATCAGCCAAACTTGAACCTGCTTGCGGCTCAGATAAACACATCGTTCCGAAACATTTGCCTTCTATCATAGCGTTGACATAGGGTTTAACTTTTTCAGGTTCACCATGAGCCATTAATAAATTTGCATTACCAATGGTTAAAAAGGCGTAGCCCGCTGTTCCTGAATTAGCACCGAGTAGATATGCCATACCTGCACGCTCAATGGTATTGGGTAAGTTCATCCCATTCCAATCTGATGGAAACGCTGCACTCATCAAACCTGCATCCGCAAAAGCCTTAAGTGCTACCCCGACTTCAGGATTGACAGTTACACGTTCACCATCAAAAACAGGTTCGTTACTGTCATTTTTTTTATTATGAGGAGCAAATAAATCGGTTGCCAAAGCCTCGTAAACGTTTAAAACAGAGGTATATTCAAAACGGTCCTGCCCTGCAAAAGTATCGCGTTGGCTGAGTTCTTCAACTTTTAGCCAATCGAATAGCAAAAAATCGACATCACGGCGAGAGAGAATTAATTCATTGCTCATGGTTTATTCCTATACATTTACAAGTGTAAGCCACTCAGCCACAAGTGCTGGTTTTGCCTGATCTTCGATTTCAATCGTGACTTCCATGATCAACTGATAACTTCCCTTATTTTTTTGGGAAACATTTTTTAAGTGAAAATTTCCCCGCACCCGCTTACCGCTATGTACAGGACTAATAAAACGCAAATTATTGATGCCATAATTCACGCCAGATTTCTGCCCCTGAACAGTCGGCAACACCTGAGCGGCCATCGCTGAAAGTAAAGAAAGTGTTAAAAAACCATGGGCAATCGTGCCACCAAAAGGTGTCTGACGAGCAGCTTCTTCATCCACATGAATAAATTGATGATCTTGTGTGACATCCGCAAAGGTATTAATCATGCTTTGACCAATGGTTATCCACTTCGAACTACCTAATGCTTGACCTTGCAACTCAACCAGTTGGTCGATGCTTAATGTATTTTTTTTCAAAATTATTCTCCTGCCATTAATGAAGCTTTTTTCAGCTCAAGCTCACCCTGAGCGCCTCCTCTGACAGGAACAAACTCATCTGTTCGGTCTGAAACATCAGCTAAACGTTGTGCTAAAACATGCGGAACTTGTTCATCCGTACCTAAATAAATTCCTTGCGTAAGGGTAATGTGGGCAGCTTCAAAACTACCTGCGCCAGCACAAAGAATCATACGGGTAGGTGCATCTTCGCTAACCAAAGTCGCGATTGCAGGACTGACCGCACTTGGAGCAAGAGCTTTAAGGGCTTTTTCGGGTAATAATCCTTCAAGCATACGAGTTGCAGCTGTTGGTGCTAGACAGTTCACCCGAACATTCGATTTTTCACCCTCTAAAGCCAGTGTCTGCATGAGTCCAACCAATGCCATTTTTGCAGCGCTGTAGTTGGACTGCCCAAAGTTGCCATATAGACCAGAGGATGAAGTCGTCATAACGATACGGCCATATTTTTGCTCGCGCATGATATCCCATACCGCTTTAGTGCAATTTACTGCCCCCATTAAGTGGACATCAATCACGGTACGGAAGTCATCTAAGGACATTTTGCTAAAAGTTTTATCTCGAAGAATTCCAGCGTTATTAATTAAAATATCTACACGTCCCCAACGGGCAATTGTTTCATCTACCATCTGTTGAACTTGTTCAATATCAGTGACTGAAGCACCATTTGCCATCGCCTCGCCACCAGCCGCAATAATTTCATCCACGACTTTTTGGGCCGCCATGGTTGAGCCACCTTTTCCGTTCACATCGCTACCAAGATCATTCACGACCACTTTTGCACCCAAACGAGCCAGTAACAATGCATGTTCCCGCCCTAGACCTGCGCCTGCACCTGTAACAATAGCCACTCGATTGCTTAAATTAATTGTCATGATTTTTTCCTAAATATATGAATAAGATGTATTTAATAAATGTTTTAATAAGCTGTCACGCCGCCATCAATTGCAATGGCTTGACCTGTGAGATATGAGTTTTCTTTGGCACACATCATCAGCATCATTGCCACCACTTCACTTGGAAGGCCAAGACGCTTCATTGGCGAGGCCTGCGCTAAAAAGTCTTGTTTCTCTTTGAGTTCACTGTCGACCACCATCGGAGTGGTTGTATAAAATGGACAAATTGCATTAACTCGAATGCCTTTATTTGCATATTCAACCGCTGCTGTTTTGGTTAATCCCACCACAGCATGCTTTGCCGCAGAATAGGCAGCCAATTTGGGAGCCGCACCTAAACCTGCAACAGAAGCAACATTCAGAATAATGCCACCCCCTTGTTGCAACATCTGACGAATTTGATGCTTCATTCCAAAGAACACACCTTTGGCATTGACGGCAAAACTCAAATCCAGATCTGCTTCATCGGTATCAATAAAGCTTTTCATAGGCGGACTCATACCTGCATTATTGATCCCGACATCGATTCTACCAAACTGAGTAACTGCACTTTGCACCAAAGCCTGTACATCTGCTTCAGAGCTGACATCACACACTTGCGCAACCACCTCCACTCCTGCTTGGCGTAGCGGTTCAACTACAGTATTTAACCCTTCAATATTCAAGTCACCCAACACTAATTTTGCACCATACTTCGCCAGTTGCTCTGCCAGCAATGCACCAAATCCACTCGCCGCACCTGTGATTAAGACCACTTGACCTGAATAATGTTCGTACATTGCTATTCCTCCCTAAATAGTTAAACCGCCATCAACCACAATACATTCACCATTGGTGTAACTCGCAGCATCTGACACTAAATAAAGTACAGTTCCAGCCATTTCACGCGGTTCTGCGTGACGGCGTAATGGAATTGTGTCCATCCAGCTTTTATAAATATCTTCATTTTCAAATAGCGCCGAAGCAAATTTGGTCTTGGTAAGACCCGGCAATAAAGCATTCACTCGAATGCCCAATGGTCCACATTCTTTTGCAAAGGCTTTAGTCATATTCACCACCGCAGCTTTGGTAATAGAATAAATACCTTGTCGATCTCCTGGTTGCAGGGCATTTACAGATGCGGTATTAACAATTGCACCGCTGCCCTGTTCTTTCATTAATTTGCCCGCCTCGACAGACATGAAGAAATATCCACGAATATTGACTTCAACCGTTTTGTTATATGCAGCAATATCTGTATCCAGAATATGACCAAAATAGGGATTGGCGGCCGCATTGTTGACTAAAATATCTAAACGCCCATGTTCTTAACGGATATATTCAAAAATTTCTGCAATATCTTCTAACTTACCCACATGGCAAGCAAAAGCTTCCGCCTTTCCATTTGCTGCAATAATTTCATTAGCAACACGTTGGCAATCTTCAATCTTGCGACTAGATACAATTACATGTGCGCCTTGTTCTGCTAAAAGTTTGGCAATTTCCTCACCAATACCACGGCTTGCACCTGTAACTAAGGCTACTTTTCCAGTCAAATCAAATAAATGTGTTGCCATATCATTTCCTTATGTTCATAGGTTTTATAAAAATTAGTTGTAATCAACGCTTTCTAAATGCTGTTACCACAAGCGCTACACTCAAAATTCACAGTATTAATCACTCTATTTCTTATGCTATTTCCTGACCATATCTAACTTGTTACAATGAATAAAATGAATTGTTTGAATAACAAACTATGAATGAAATGAATAATAATATTGCCTCTCTTGCTCGTATTGACCTGAATTTATTTCGTGTATTTGTGGCAATTTATAAAGAAAAAAATCTAACACGGGCCAGTGAACAACTTTTTCTAAGCCAACCTGCTGTTAGCCATGCATTAGCTCGTTTACGCGATCATTTTAATGACCCATTATTTATTCGAGATGGACACGGTGTTGTTCCATCACCTTTAGCCAAACGTTTATGGCCTAAAATTGAACAGTCATTACAACTTATGCATCAAGCAATTCAGAGCACACATGACTTTGTGCCAGCACGAGATTTAAAGCATCTCACAATTGCTATGAATGATGAGTATGAAGGAATTTTTTTACCCTCTATTATTCAGCACTTAACTCAATTTAATCCTAATTTGCAGTTAAATAGCGTACGCATTGATCGTAAAAACTTAAGACATGAGCTTTCTACGGGGAAAATCGATTTTGCGATTGATGTTCAACATTCGGTTGAAGATAGCATTGGTTATGAATGCCTTACTAAAGATCAATTTGTAGTAATAAGTCGTAAACAGCATCCCTTATTATCCAAAACAAACCTAACCAAAGAAATTTATTTAGAAGCTAAACACATTACAGTGTCCTCTCGTCCTACAGGTCGTGTTTTTGAAGATTTTTTCTTATCTAAACAAGGTATCAAAAGAACGATTAGTTTCCGCTGCCAACAATATGAAACGGCAATCCGATTAATTACACAAATGGACCATTTACTCACGATTCCTCAATGTCAAATTGCTCATTTTAAAGATACTTATCCTCAAATTAAGGTGCATCCACTACCGATTGATATTGTTGGATATCAAATGAATTTATATTGGGATCAGCAAAAGTCCCATGAACACCAAATCGTATGGTGTAAGAGCCAAATATTGCAGCTTATGAATAGTTTATAAAATAGTAAATTTATGACAGTAAAATTCTATTTCGCTTGCGCTACTCATATTTTTATGTATGATTGAGTAATCACTCAATTAATATTTTTATATATGGCTCGTCCTCGTAGTGAAGATAAACGTAATGCAATTTTAAGTGCTGCTATCGAAACATTGGCAGAGCTTGGCGAGCGTGCGTCTACCTCAAAAATTGCCAAAGTTGCTGGTGTGGCAGAAGGTACTTTATTTACCTATTTTAGTAATAAAGAAGAACTGCTGAACCAGTTATATCTTTCGCTAAAGGCCGAACTGCGTCAGGTGATGATGCTTAGTTACCCGACTAACGCTGACCTGCAAACACAAATGTCGCATATCTGGCAAAGCTATTTGGACTGGAGTTTAGAAGCTCCCCTTAAACGTAAAGTAATGGCGCAGCTTTCAACATCGGAACAAATTACTGAGCAAAGTAAACAAATTGGTATGCAAACCTTTTGTGACCTCACCCAAAACATTCAAGAATGTATTAATGACGGAAAATTAAGAGATTACCCACCGTTATTTATTGCTTCAATTTTAGGTGCGCTTGCTGAAGTTACACTCAATTTTATTGCCCAAGACCCTTCTCAAGCCGAGCGTTATCGCAAATCAGGTTTTGAAGCCTTTTGGCATGCAGTTTCAATATAGATAAAAGTAAGGATGCGCGGCGTCCTTATTTTTGAATGAATTAATGAGTGAGTAAATACTCATTTAAATAAATCAAAATAAGCACTTAGCCCAAGTTCTTATTTATACATATAGGTTTGTTCCAATAAGGAAAAACAAAATGACTATTTCAAACACAACAGACTTGCCTGCTCCCCTAATGCCATCTCAACAACACAATGGCAAATTTAGAAATACGCGTCCAAATCAACACAAGCCTTCTTTTGGTAAAACGCTTCAGCTCATGTGGAAGTTTTTATTTAATAAACCAAAAGACACCGTTCCAAATAGAGAAATTCCTGTTTTAAGTTTGTCGAAAGAACAGTTATTAAGTGCGCCCGATCGCTCTCTATTTCGTTTGGGCCACTCAACCATCTTGTTAAAACTGCAAAATGAATTTTGGTTAACCGACCCAGTGTTTTCAGAGCGTGCTTCGCCTTTTCAATGGCTTGGACCAAAACGTTTCCATCAGCCACCAATTAGCATTGCGAACTTACCACCTATTAAAGGCGTGATTTTGTCGCATAACCACTACGACCACCTCGACTACCATGCAGTGATGCAACTTCACGATAAAGTTGAGCATTTCTTAACACCGCTTGGTGTGGGTGACACACTCATTAAATGGGGAATTCCAGCAGAAAAAGTTCAACAACTTGATTGGTGGGATACTACCCATGTAGATGGACTAAAATTGGTGGCTACCCCTGCTCATCATTTTTCAGGCCGTGGTATGGGCGATAGCAATGCGACGCTTTGGGCCTCGTGGGTGATTATTGATAATGATTTACGTGTATTTTTTAGTGGAGATACGGGCTATTTTGATGGGTTTAAAGAGATTGGATATCGTTATGGCCCTTTCGATCTGACCATGTTAGAAACGGGTGCTTACGACCCCGAATGGCCTGATGTTCACATGCAACCAGAGCAAACTTTACAAGCACATATCGATTTAAAAGGACGTCATTTGCTGCCTGTGCACAACGGTACTTTTGATTTGGCCCTTCATGCTTGGGATGATCCATTTGAACGTATCGTGGCTTTGGCTCAACAAAATGAGTTAGCGATTAGCACACCGCAAATGGGTGAACTTTTAAACTTAAATGAGCCAAATGTTGAGAATTATTGGTGGCGTTCGTAAGTTTGAAGAAATTATTTGGAGAGTAAAAGAATGCTTTTACTCTCCAATTTTAAAATTTTAACTTCTCTGATGTGCCTTCCAAGGAAACTTAATTGTGCATAAAACAAAAACCAGAAATAAAAATTGGGAAATATACATATAGTTAAGCAAGTCTCGCCCCACTTTTAATGTAATCCAAGTGTTGTGAATGACATCACTAAATATAATAAGAAAAGTTAGAATTAAGCCGATACGAGGTCTATAAAATAGAAGAATTGCTGCAAGTGGATCAATAAACGTTAAAGATGTCCAATAAATACAAGTAAATAAAGGCGCATTGTTATAGTCCCAAAACAAACCATGCATCAAAACTGTTTGTAAATGGTTGAACCCTGCACCAATAAGGCAAAGTGCATAAATACATCTAATAGTAAATTCAGTTTTCAAAAACAACTCTCTTATTCATTCATCATGCTATGTAAAAAATATTTTTATTTGGATAAAGCTATTCAATATTTTAATTGCAACAATCTACATAAATATAATTTAAAAGACTCTAAAAATAAATGATAAATGGCTATCCCCTTTCATCAATCTTACTTATAAGTTGTGAACTATTTGATTAAGCATCTATTAGACATTCATACGATTAAAAGAACTCAATAAAATATTTTTTATAAATTATTAAAATTTTTTTATTTAATAAAATTTAAATTATTCAGTTAGATATATTCACAATTAACACTTTTAAATAGCTTACTTAAAACTAGGACTGATTTTGTCTTAGTTTTATTATTGACTTAAAACACAGACTGCATTAGTCTGTGTTTGTAATTGATCAATTATGAAATTAAATGGCTTATATCACTAGTAGCGTTGAGTATGCGATTCACTGTCTTCTTTTTCTTGTGAACAATGAAGATAAACCTTTAAGTAGTAAGGACCTTGCTGAATTACAAGGAGTCTCTCCGAGTTTTATGGCCAAGATTTTTCCTAAACTTGAAAAGGCAGGTCTCGTTATTGCTCAAGAAGGTGTTCGCGGCGGCTATTTACTCGCCCGATCTGCTCATGAAATCAGTTTTTTAGATATTGTGAATGCCATTGAGGGTGAAAAACCGCTTTTTGAGTGCCAAGAAGTTCGTGGGAAATGTGCAGTCTTTAACACTGCCCCGCCAGATTGGGCAACCAGTGGTGTGTGCGCAGTACATGCAGTCATGCTACAAGCCGAAAAAGCCATGCGAGATGCTTTAGGTGCTCATACACTTGGCGATATTGCAGACCGTTTTGGCCGTTATGCACCTGACGTGTTTTTTAGTGATGTAAATGGCTGGATCAATGAACGCATCGAAGGAAGAACAGCAAAAATGCGTAAAAGTAAAATATCGCGGGATACCCCCGACTAATAAGTTAGTAGGGGTTCGCACCCTAATATAAAACACCCTTAATCCTTTTTAAATGCCTTCTCAGATTTTTTCGGACAATCAGAGAATGGATTCGCTCACCTTAAATTTTGTGATGAGTAGGAATATGTTGTCCGAAAATCTATCAAAAGGATAATCAAATGAGTAAGCGTATTATTATTGCAGGTTCTGGCTTTGCTGGCTTATGGGCTGCACTCGCTGCACAAAGAGCAATTCACTTAGCGTCGCAAGAACAAAACATTGAGGTACTGATTGTTTCCCCGAGCCCGAATGTTGGGATTCGTCCTCGTCTTTATGAAGCTGTGCTTGAAAACATGAACCCTGATATTTCAGAGTTATTAAGTGTGGTGGGAGTTAAATTTCTGGCAGGTTGGGTAAATAAAATTGATGTCGACCAACAGGCAATTGAGGTTTCAACCACCGATGACAACAAACAATCCTTAAGGTATGACCGTTTTATTCTGGCAACCGGAAGTACGACGTTTATGCCGCCTATATCGGGTCTTACCGAATATGGCTTTAGCGTAAGCACACTAGAAGATGCTGAAAAACTAGACCAACATCTTAAAAACTTAGCTAATAAACCTGCAAATGCAGCGCGTAATACGGTGGTCGTTGCAGGTGGTGGTCTTACTGGGTTAGAAACCGTTACTGAAATGCCTGAACGTCTGCGTAGCATTTTAGGTGAAACTGATGTCCGTGTAGTTTTAGTTGATTCCTCAACAGAAATTGGCGCGGCTATGGGGGATCAAGCAGCTACCGTTATTCGAGAAGCTCTTAGCGAGCTTGGTGTGGAAGGTAAAGCTGGGCTACGAGTTACAGCACTAGATGCATCAGGGGTAACACTTTCTAATGGCGAAAGAATTGAAACAGAAACCGTGATTTGGACTGCCGGTATGCGGGCTAATCCACTCACCTCTCAAATTGCTGGTGAAAAAGATAATTTAGGCCGTTTGATTGGGGATTCTTATTTACATGCACCTGAAGCAAAAAACATTTTTGTGACTGGCGATACTGTAAAAGTTCCAACCGATGATTTAGGCAATTTTAATGTGATGTCGTGTCAGCATGCTATGAGCTTAGGCCGTGTGGCGGGTTATAACGCTGCGGCAGAATTGGTTGATTTACCACTTCATCCATACAGCCAACCGAAGTATGTCACTTGTGTTGACTTAGGTCCTTGGGGTGCACTTTATACTGAAGGTTGGGATCGACAAGTTCAATTTGTGCGTGAGGAAGCGAAAAAAATTAAACAAGAAATTAATACCGTATGGATTTATCCACCAGTTGCTGACCGTGAAGCAGTTTTTGCAATAGCAAACCCTGATTTTGTAATTGTTCCTTAAATTTAACCTCGTAGGATCAATCCATTTATTTAAAAACCCTAAAAGCAAGCCCATCGCTGGTCCTACTTTTAGGGTTTATATTTGAATTATTAAATTATGACTTTTCTAGCTCTTCTATTATTGCTAGAGCCGTCTTTTTAGCTGAAAAAGGGTTTTGACCTGTAATTAACTTGCCATCTTGAACGACATATGGTGCAAAAGGAATAAAAGCCTTTTCATAACGAGCGCCATATTCTTTCGCTAACTCTTCGGCATTGTACGGCACTTTTTTTGCCACCCCTGCCAAAACCTCTTCACTCCATGCAAAGCCTGTTAATTTTTTGCCTGTTATAAGTCGTTCACCATTTGAAAGTCTGACATTGAGCAAGCCACAATAGCCATGACAAACACTTGAAACAATACCGCCTTTTTCATAAATATTTTTGGTGATTTCTTGAAGTTCAGGATTATCTAAAAAATCCCACATCACCCCATGGCCACCTGTGTAATAGATCACGTCATAATCTTGCCAATTAATATCGGAAGGCTTAAAGGTATTTGCCAGCAGCGTAATAAAAGCCTGATCTTTTTCTCGGTCTTTAACAGATTTATCTGCTACTAAAGGCACAAGCGATTTTGGTTCAATTGGAGTTTTTCCGCCATTTGGACTCACAATATCTTGCACATAACCTTGTTTTTCAAATTCGTCATAGGCATGGGTGAGCTCACCTAACCACAGTCCTGTTTGTTGATCTACATCCTTATAGCGTGAAACATTGGTCACGACGTGTAATATGCGTTTAGACATTTTCTCACCTCATTTTTCATATTTATAATTCTATTCTTTCGTCTATCAAAGCATAGAAAGTTGTTACTGAAAGTGTGTGCTTGGTAAAGTTATGAACCTTGCTTTTGTGTTACTATAAGTCTAAAGTTAGCTTGAATGTCAAGAGAGTATGTAGCTATGAATATTAGCGAGTTATCGAAATTAAGTGGTTTAAGTACCCCTACTATTCGTTATTACGAGCAAATTAAACTCTTGCCTAAAGCAAAAAGAAAATCGAATGGCTATCGTGAATATACTGATAACGATTTGAAACAACTTTCTTTAATCCAGCAAGCTCAACAAGTCGGGTTTTCTTTAGCAGAAATTAAAGCATTTTTGCCATCGAAAGTTGTCGCTTGGGACCATGATGCTCTCATTCAAACGATTGAAACCAAAATTCAGGAAATAGAAATTTTAGAACAAAAGCTAAAAGTCAGTAAGCAAAACTTACATACCATGATTGAAGCTATTAATAACAAACCAGATGAAATTACATGTGAGCAAAATGCAGAACGTCTGATGAATCTCTATTTTGACAACGCAAAAACACCATAATTTCAATTAGAGTTAATCGCTCTCGCGTTGTATAGATGGGTACTGGTATCAACTAAGTAACCAAAGCGTTTAAGTATCAATCTATAAATCTAAAAAAACGAATTACGGACCAACGCTGTAATTCGTTTTTTCATGCAAATACTATAGAAAAAATCAGCCAATCTTTTGATAGCGAAAACCTTATTCGGGACCATCAATAAATGTGCTGTTTTAATAAAGGCTTTATTAATTAATGACCAGTGGACCAGAACCCGGTAGTTCGGTCACTAGATTATAACCCATCAATTTTGCAGGTGTGTATGTACCACCCTTAACGGTATTTTTGAGCAAATAATTCACTACAGTCAGTGAACCATTTACGGTAAGGCTATAAGCGTTTTCCGTTTGGATGCGGGCGGTTTTGATTTCCCCACGTGAATTTCTTGCTTCACCCCAAACATAGGTGGGTACTTTTGCGCGGAGTTCCTCATTTGGCCCAACAACCGTTTTTTCTATACGCGATTTAATAAACTTCTGTACAGCATTTAGTTTTAATACTGGGCGTAAATAGTTCATCATTTTCGCACCAAAAATCATTTTGGGAAATGCGGGTACAAACACTTCAATGTTTGGAATACCTGTTGTATAGAACGCTGTAGATACGTCTCCCCATGGAACACTCATGGCACTTTTTTTACCATCACCAAAATCAATGGTCCGAACATAATGTGCTAATGGAACGGTAGTAATTTTTCCGTTTTTACGAATTTTTCCGCCTTCGGCCATGCCTTCTGTACTTGTTTTAGCAGTACCCGGTGAGAACCCTGTTCTAGAGTCAAAACCAAGCGCTAAATGGGTCGCATCTGGCAATGCTTCTTTGAGCGCAGCAGCAACACAATCTGTCGGGATCACATCGAAACCGACACCCGGACAAAGCACAACATCGGCTTTTTCAGCTTGACTATTAAGTGACTGTGCCAATTCAAATACAGCGATTTCACCAGTAATATCTAGATAGTGAGCACCAGCCTTTATACAAGCTTCCATCATGGGTTTTGATGTTGCTGAAAATGGCCCTGCACAGTGCATCACCAGTTTAAAGCCTTGGAGTTGTTGACTTACCGCATCTATGTTATCCAGCCCAAAAGCTTTATAGTCAAGTCCCAACTCTTGAGCTAATGTTTCAACCTTAGCGTTGTTACGACCAGCCAGAGTTGGTTTTAGACCTTGGCGTACAGCTTCACGAGCGATTAACTCGCCCGTGTAGCCATTTGCTCCATAAATTATCCAGTTTGAATCGTTAGGATTTGTCATAACACAACTCACTTATTAAGAAGCAAATGAATAGTCACGCATGCCTTTTTTGTATTGGCGGGTACGGCATGACATCGCTGATTGTTGCAAAATTAAAGCCCAAGCTGGTGAAACATTTGGTTTTGTTTTTTTACCAGAGCTTAAATTACGTAACTGGAATTTGACCACCGCCATATTGGCAAGTGAAGCAAGTGTTTTGTTCTTCCAAGTAATCGGTTTTAATTCAGGGCTAAGATTCTGGCCTTGTTTCCAAGCATTTGGCAAATTAGGTTCAATCGCTAGAGCTGTGGCAATACCGACCATATCTACACCGCTTTCAACTACTTTTTCTGCCACTTGTTTACGGCGTATGCCACCTGTCACCATAACAGGCATTTTGGCAACTTTACGAATCTCTTGCGCAAATTCTAAAAAGTAAGCTTCACGAGCAAGTGTACGGCCATCACGTGCTTGACCTTGCATTGCAGGTGCTTCATAGCTACCGCCTGAAAGTTCAACCAAATCGACTGCATGCTCATTTAACATTTTAACCACTTGTTGAGCATCTTCAGCGCTAAACCCACCACGTTGGAAATCGGCTGAATTTAGTTTCACTGCAACAGTAAACTGAGGCGAAACCACTTTACGAACAGCTTCAACAATCTCAATTAAAATGCGAGCGCGGTTTTCTAAAGAACCACCCCATTGATCTTGGCGTTTATTGCTCAGTGGAGAAAGAAACTGGCTTAATAAATAACCATGCGCTGCATGAATTTCTACACCTGTAAATCCTGCTTTTTCACCTAAACACGCCGTGTTTGCAAAACGCTGAATCACCTCTGCAATCATAGATTCCGTCATTTCGATTGGCGTGTTAAAACGATTTGACATTTTGCCAAGATCAAGTGAAATAGCTGATGGTGCCCACGTCTGCTGACCAAGATTGGCCTGCATCTGGCGACCCGGATGGTTAATTTGAAGCCACATCTGAGCGCCTTTTAAGCGCCCAATTTGTGCCCATTTTTTAAAAGTATCTAGATGCTTTTCATCTTCAAGCACTACGCCGCCCGGTCCAGTCATCGCTCGGCGGTCTACCATTACATTTCCGGTAATGATTAAACCTACGCCACCATTTGCCCAAGCCTGATATAAACGCATTAATTCTTCTGATGGTGCATGGTTTAAATCAGCCATATTTTCTTCCATTGCCGCTTTAGCAATACGGTTTGGAACATATGAGCCATTTGGGAATACTAATTTTTCGAACACTTTCATTGGAATGACCTCATTCAGTATGGCTTTACTTTAAGATTAAAGCTAACTTTAATGTCAATACCTTTTAGCATTTCTATATTTATTACTTTCAATTTCATTTACTTATAAATAAAAAAAGAGGCACTTAATAGGCCTCTTTTTTAAACTTTAAAGCTTTAAATTATTCGCGAATAAACGTCAACAAGTCAGCATTAATCACTTCATGGTTTACAGTTAACATACCGTGAGAAAAACCCGGATAGATCTTGAGTTGGCTATTTTGAAGTAACTCAGCAGATTTTACGCCAGACGTTTTATAAGGCACGATCTGATCGTCATCACCATGTAACACCAAAACAGGAATGGTGATTTTCTTTAAATCTTCGGTAAAGTCAGTTTGTGAGAACGCCACAATACCATCGTAATGCGCTTTTGCACTACCCGTCATACCCTGACGCCACCAGTTAGCAATAATACCTTCAGATGGTTTCGCATCTGGTCGGTTAAAACCATAGAACGGACCAGATGGAAGATCTCGGAAAAATTGCGCACGGTTGGTGAGAACCTGATTTTGCAGATCATCAAAAACTTCTTTTGGTAAACCTTCAGGATTATTTTCAGTTTTAACCATCAGTGGCGGAACTGCACTGACAAGAACAGCTTTCTTAACATTGTCTTGGCCATGACGTGCAATATAATGAGCTACTTCACCACCGCCCGTTGAGTGGCCAATGTGAATTGCATTTTTAATATTCAGATGTTTAACCACTTCTGCAACGTCATCTGCGTAGTGGTCCATATCGTGACCATCCCACACCTGACTTGAACGTCCATGTCCCCGTCTATCATGAGCAACTACACGAAAACCTTCTTTAAGGAAAAAAAGCAACTGTGTGTCCCAATCATCTGAACTTAAAGGCCATCCATGATGAAAAAATAAAACTTGGGCATCACGTGGTCCCCAATCTTTATAGAAAATTTCTACGCCGTCTTTTGTGGTTACATATCCCATCTTTGTTCTCCTGGTGAAAAACTGCTTGTTGATTCGTTATAAAGGATTGAATATTTATACTAAGTTTAAAGTTAACTTTAAGGTCAACTATCTTAATCGTCTTTTAAAAATAAAATTTATATGAAGACGCTAGGCGATATTGTATCTTTTTAATCTTTAATTGTTTTTATTTCCCTTAAATGTCAAAGACTTTACACCTCAAAATTAAAGACTTGACCTTAAAGTTAGCTTTAATCTTATAGTTTCTGTATTGATTCTAAATTAACACTTCTTGAAATATACAGCATTAGCTACTCGGTCAATTAATGTAAAGGTGAACTTTCATGAATACAAAACAACAGTTTACTGAAGTTGAATTTGGGCAACAAAAAGTCAAAGTACCCAAAGGTGGTTATTATGACCGTTTCAGAATGAACCCCGATTTAGATGAAGTCGCGCAAGATCCTGCTGTTGGCAACATCGATTTTTTCCGTCATATACCTAAAAAAATTGTGGAATCCCGAGTAGGTCCTGTTTGGGCACCCAATTTTTATTATCGTAGTGCAAATGTACAACTGCTCATGCTTGCACCTATTAAGCAAATTAAAGCAAAACTTCCTGCTGACTTAACGCCATTACAACCATTTCCGGGTTACGGGTTGGTTGCTGTTACGTTTTTTACCTATTCTGTTTGTGACAATGACCCTTATAACGAAGTGTCGATTGCGATTGTTGTCCGTAAGCCTAATGCTCGTGGTTCACATATTGCAGAGTTAATGAAATCGATGCGTCAACGTCATTTTTATGCTCATGTTTTAGCTTTGCCTGTTGATACTGAAATCGCCAGAGTGCGTGGTGTATATGGTTACCAGCTACCAAAATGGTTAACTAAAATTGACGTCAACATTAACTCAAAAGAAGTGCAAGCCGATATTTTTGATGTTAATGGCAAATTGGATTTAAGCTTAAAGACCGCTGTACCGACTTTAAAACATGTTGATTCTGAAACACATATTAATAAAGCAACTATGCTCCATGTAGTTGATGGGAAATGGCACCAGACAGAGGTTCAGTCCAACATTCTTTCTTTTGCGCAAAAGCTTTTTCCAAAGAATGTTCAACTCGAGAAAAATGAGGGGCCTTTAACTACATTGCTAAATGAATTAGGTGCTTCAAAAATTTTACGTCTAGATGTTGTTGAAGATGCTCAGGTGATACTTAATTTGCCGATTAAACTTCTTTGATATTTTGGCGGTATGATTACCGCCTCCCTTTAATTTAAAATAAACTTAAAGCTATTAATATCATAGTCTAATCACATATCTAAGTTAGGCTATTTTCGCCATTTCGACACTACGCTGCTGCAACAGTTTCACCGATTGCTTCGCTTGCCAAGCTAATTCCATCATATCAACATCAGGAATTTGATCATTTTCCACCACCATTTTTCCAGCCACAAACATGGCTTTAATATGTGCTCTCCCACCACTTGCCACAGGGCCAATCGCCATATCATGTAAGCCGAAATAACGCGGATCATCTAATTGATAAGCCACTAAATCTGCCTGTTGTCCAACCTCAATTGAACCCACTTGATCTAAACCTAAAATCTTAGCTCCACCTAAAGTTCCCCAACGAATGATATCCTCAATACTTGCAGCATCTGCTCCTCCTTCAAATAACCCACCCTCATATTGAGGTAGAGCCGACATGCCCTTTCTGGCCCGTTGTAACAACCATGCAGCATGGGTTTCAGATAACATATCTGCGGCTTCATTCGAGCCCGCACCATCTACTCCAATCGAAATGGTCATACCCGCTTGTTCTAAACTGACAAGATCGGCAATACCACTCCCCAAACGTGCATTACTCTGAGGACAATGTGCAATCCCTGTTTGTGTTTGACCCAACAGCTGTATTTCTTCAGGCAATAGCTTAACCAAATGGGCAAACCAGACATCGCTTCCAACCCAATCCTGCTCTGCACAAAACTGTACAGGTGTCATACCAAATTTAGCTCTAGCCGCATCCAGATAATCTACTGTTTCAGATAAATGGCTATGCATGCGGATACCGAATTGTCTAGCAATCTTGGCGCTTTCTCTTAATTGCTGTGCAGTGGTCGAATGCAAAGCTGTGGTGGGTGCCATCACAATTTTCCGGAATGCATCGGAACTTGGTTGATGATATCGCTGTACTAGGAGTTCTATATCCTCCATATAGTCTTCAAATTTCTCAGGACGTAATGCTTGCGGTAATTCGCTTTCTAAGCCACGCGTTAGAGTTGCGCCACCTCGGCATAACACAAAACGCATGCCTAACTTTTCAGCTTCATCAAATAAAATCGCAGCCCCATCGAACGGCATTTGTGGCCAGTAAAGATAATGATGATCGGCTACTGTTGCACAACCTGACCTTAATAATTCAATCAACCCAATGCGTACTGCCACCCGAAATGTGGCTTCATCGAATGCACCACGAAATCTATAGGGTGTACTGGCAAGCCAAGAGGTTAGGTTTTGATTTAAACCTTGCGGTTCTCCCTTCAATAAGGATTGAAATAAATGATGATGAGTATTTACCCAAGCTGGATAAATTACACAGTCTTTCGCATCGATAATTTGTTCATTCGATTGTGCGGTCAGTTGTCCCAATTCAATAATTTTACCGTCTTGAATACGGATATCAGTAAATGAAGAACGTGCTGCATCCCCCGATAACCCTGTCAAAATGGCATAAGCATTTTTGATTAAATAGCGATGATTTAAAGAACCATTATTTGAAAGATCAGGACTCATACTTGTTCACTCTCATGCCATTTACTTAAAAAGAAATGACTTAATAAAGACATCAGCACAAATAAACCCAAGCCTGTGCACGTGATAAGAAATAGTGCGGCAAACATTAATGGTAAATCGAGCTGAAAACCTGCTTGCAAAATTTGGTAAGCCAAACCTGCACTAGTCCCACCAGCTCCAGCCACAAACTCCGAAACCACGGCGCCAATAAGTGCCAAACCAGAAGAAATACGCAACCCACCAAAGAAATAAGGCAAAGCATTCGGCACACGTAAGCGTATTAAAATTTGCCAACGACTGGCTTTATTGATCTGAAAAAGATTAAGCAAACCTTTGTTGACGCTACGTAGACATAAAGTGGTGTTAGTCAATATTGGAAATACTGCAACTAACATGGCACAAACGACTAATGCTAATGTTGTATTTTGAATCCAGATAATCACCAGAGGGGCAATAGCGACAATTGGAGTCACCTGAAATAAAATGGCATAAGGCATAAAACAGGCTTCTACTACACGGCTTTGTACAAAGACGAAAGCAATCAAGGTGCCAATGACTACAGCACAGACAAAAGCTAATAAGGTAATTTTTAGTGTGATCAACAAGCTTCCAAATAACACACTGGACTCTTTAATCATTGCCATAACAATATCGCTGGGTTTTGGTACGACATATACAGGTACTTCAAGCTGTTGAAAACTCAACTGCCAAACTAGTAGGAAAATCAGACCTAACCCTAGTGGAGCTGCAATACGTTGTACCTTTGGATGTTCCATTAATGGTTTAATCATGACTATGCCCTCCGCTTGCCTCAGCTAATACTTGGGATAGATGTGAACATTGTTGAATAAAGACTTCAGAACTACGAAAAGCTTCATCACGCACATAAGGCCCCTCAATTTCTAGATCAGCCACCACACGTCCTGGTCGTGCCCCCATCACAATGACCCGAGAAGATAAATACACTGCCTCATAGATGCTATGAGTGACAAAAACCACCGTTAAATCTCGCTCAGACCATAATTGACGAATATCACTGTCAAGTTTATGACGAGTAAATTCATCTAAAGCTCCGAAGGGTTCATCCATTAACAGTAAATCTGGTTCAGTCACTAATGCACGAGCCAAAGAGGCACGCATTTGCATACCTCCCGAAAGTTCGCGTGGATAAGCCCGACTAAAGTTTTCTAAACCAACGGCCTTTAACACGGCCGTAACTTTTGGTGTACTAGTTGATTTCGAAATATGCTGCAAATCCAAAGGTAAGCGTACATTTTCTGCAATATTAGCCCAAGGCATCAGGGTTGCTTCTTGAAAGACCATTGCCATTTTGCATTGTGATTGGATCTCGGCCTTGCCATTCCAACGCACTAGTCCCGCAGAAGGTTGCTCCAGATCGGCAAACATTTTCAGTAAAGTACTTTTCCCGCAACCTGACGGTCCAAGTAATGAAACAATCTCACCACGTGCAATATTTAAATCCAAACGTTGTAAAGCATTAGTGCCATTTGGATAGGTCTTTTCTACTCCTCTGACCATTATCATTGGCGTAATAAAATTTGAAGATTCATGTATAGAAGTATCAATTGTTAATGCAGAATTCATATAGTTTCCCCTCCGCGCGAATGCCTTATTTCTTAACCCTATAACCCTGACTACTTGGCAGTTTTAACAAACTGTGTGGTATAAGCAGTTTTCCAGTTGGTTTGAGCTTTTAACAAACCAGCGTTCACCATAAAATCTCGTGTGGCTTTCCAACGCGCATCGGTCATGACCCCGATTCCTTGAGTTTTGGCATCTCCTCCATCAATCAGTTTGAGTTTGCGCATTTGACCTACTGCAAAGGCCAGCAGATCATCTTTCATATTTGGATTTTCTTTTTTAATCAAACTATTCCCTAATCGAGGATCAGCTAAATAGTTTTTCCATCCTTCCATCGATGCCTGAACAAAACGACGCACAACATCTGGTTTGTTTTGAATCACATCATTACGTGTAACTAAAATACCGCCATAAGCTGGATAGCCAGCATCAGCAAATAGAAAGAAATTACTTGAAGGTTCTGCTTTTTTTGCCTGAAAGACTTCAGAGGTTGCATAGGCTTGCTGTGCCACATTTTTCCCAGCTAAAAATGGCTGCATATTGAAGGTATAAGGGCGAGCCTGCGCTGCATTTAATTTATATTTCCCCTTTAACCATGGCCACCAGCTTGCTTGCCCACTGGTTGAAACAAGAATTGTTTTGCCTTTTAAATCCGCCAACGACTTTACATCGCTATGAGTTAATACACCTTGTGGGTCAAACTGAAATGGTGCCGCAACTGCTTTGATTGGAAAATTACTTTCAATACCCTTTAAGACCTGTAAATCATAATTAATTATAATGTCGGCACGTTTGGACAATAGTAAGGTCATATTATTGACCTGTGGCCCACCAATTTTAATATCGACATCGAGTCCGTATTTTTTATAAATCCCTTGTGCAAGTGCCTGATAATATCCACCTTGCTCGGCTTGTGCATACCACGTGGTTTGTAGAACAAGTTTATCGGCAGCATAACTGGTTGAACTGAAAATTGTTCCTAACCCCAATAATGCACTCACAATAACAGTACGTCGCCCTTTGCTTACATAGTGCTGAATATTCATAAATAAGCCCCCTAAATCTGTATTGATTTATCTTGCTATTCTTTTTAGGGGGGCAATCAATGTATCAAATGCACATTTCTCTCAAAACCAAGATGGTTTTGTCCCCAAAAGAGGAACAGCAAACGCTGTAGAGCAATGTCCCGCATGTTTACTACACACTGACCGCTTATACTCAGGAATGAATTAGCAAGCTCTGTGCCAATTTTGATTTCATTTTGTTTTTTCATAGTAATAATCTAATTTGGGCTTATTTTTAAACATGCCTAGATGAATAAACTGCGTTAATTAATTTGTTTTATATGCGGCTTAGTGGTGCACTAGGTCATCATTCATGCACTTCACAGGTGCTTTTCTAGAATAAAAGCTTTTTGATTATTCATCGCTGATTCCTCTATAAATGTAATATTGCTCTCCCCATCCCAACTTCATAACCTATCCTTAGAAATTGGCACAAAAAGTGCTACATGCTCTATGTCAGAGTAGAAGCGTTCAGCATAGTAGTAATATCAATTGCTATGTGGGTCATTGCTCAGAAAACAGCTCATGTTCTTTACATAAAGTTATCTTTTATTAAGAACGTGTGGCTCTTTTTTGAATGTGACCCATCTATATCAATCTATTTGATTGGGTCACGATTATCCAAAATATGAGGTTGAAATATGAATAGCGCCAATATGACTCCAGTAGCTAAAAATGACTACAGCTTAGAAGAACTGCAAAAAGAAGCTCGTATGGGAGCTTTTGGTCAAGAGACCTTTGAACGGGAAGTGCGGGTCATTGACTTATCAAATTTTGAACAACGTAAATATGAAATTGCGGACCAACTCTGGTCAGCAGCTACCGATATTGGTTTCTTTCAAGTATCGAATCATGGCATTCCACTTGAGCAGATTCAAACTGCATTTGAAATGACACAACAGTTTTTTAATCTGCCAGAATCGATAAAAGCTCGCTACCCACTCAATCGTAATGCAGGTTGGGAAAGTAAGGCACAGATTCGTCCGTCGACCAGCACACCAGACCAAAAAGAGTCTTATCAAATTACCCGCCCACGTATGGAAGGTCTTTATCCTAGTCAACAGGAGTTACCTAATTTTAAAGATACCATGTTGGAGTTTGAACATGCATGCTGGCAAGTCGGCATGAAAATTTTATCTTGCTTTGCTTATAAACTAGGCTTTGCCGATAACTTCTTTACTCTTGCTCATGACCCAGACCAAGAAAGCTATCAAAGTACCTTAAGAATGCTGCACTACTATGCAATTGACCCTGCTCTTAAAGATCAATTAGGTCTATGGCGTGCAGGAGCACATACAGATTTTGACTGTTTAACACTACTGTTCCAACGTAAAGGACAAGGTGGCCTGCAAGTTTGTCCAGGTAAAGATATGGAACAACAGCAATGGACCAGCATTGAGCCACGTGATGATGTAATTACCTGTAATATCGGTGATATGCTCACGCGTTGGAGCGATGATCAACTGCCTTCTAATTTTCATCGTGTTAAAAATCCTGAAACAAATGAATATCAAGGGGCACGTTATAGTTTGGCGTTCTTCTGCCAAGCCAATGAAGATATGATCATTGAAGGACCACAAAAGAAATATCCGGCCATTACAGCTAGAGAATATTTAAAACAAAGAATTAGCGCAAACTTCAACGGAAAGTATTAAAAGTACTGTGTACGGTCAGAGATAAATAGTCTCTGACCGTTCTGAAGTTTCAGCAATACATCTTGTCATTAATCATTCTTAAACTTTTTATCCTTATTCAATAACGTAATATCCAGTTCAACTGGTCTGATCTGTTATTAAAAATACGGCTAATTTTAAGCACGTGCACCAACAAATAGATAAATTTTGTGTAGAATCAAATTATTTATTTATATATTTATGGTGTGTTGCTTATGAGCCCACAAGCTATGCTCAATGGAAAATCATCTCAGGTGACTGAGCAAGCGGTGGAAATCATTTATCAACGCATTCAACAAAATACTTATGCAGTCGGGTCTGCTTTACCCTCACAACGTGAGCTTGCCATTCAATTAGGAATCAGCCGTGCTTCTTTGCGTGAAGCATTAACCCGCCTTGCCGCTTTAGGTCTATTAGAAATCAAAGCAGGCAAAGGAGTTTACGTTATTTCACAGCATAGCCAAGCCGCAGAACAATGGGATGGTGAACATCGTGTATCACTTAAAGATTTCTATCAATTACGCTATGTACTAGAAAGTTTTTGCGCACTTCTCGCATGTGAGTATTTAACTGAAGATGATAAGTCCATCTTACAGCAACATTACCAATCATTAGCAAGTGCAATCAAAGAACAAAACTGGCAAGCAGCCTCTAAATTCGATTATGCATTTCATCAACATATTATTGAACTTAGTCATAATCAATCTATTATTCAAACACTTAAAATACATACTGAATGGATTAAAAAGAGTCAGATCCTACCCTTTGTTCAACCCAATCTGGCATTTAAAACCATTCATGAACATGAATTAATTCTGCAAGCTTTATTTAATCAGGACTCAGCAGCAGCTGAAAAAGCTATGCAAGCACATATTATTGGTGCCGCACAGCGTGCTGGTGTGTATTTTTCCAGACATAACAGCGCAATATAATCATAAATTCCAAATTTGTAGTGCTATGCACTACTTTGCTTCATACTTTGAACCACATCAATACCACTTTATTAAGATTGCTTTTTAATGAGGCAATATTACTGGTATGACCAGTAAAACCAGTTAATAAAATTGGCACACTTCTCGCTTAGAACCGTTTAGAAACTTACTTAAATACTTAGGATCTGAACAATGAATATCGCGATTGTAGGTGCAGGTATGGGCGGTTTAACTGCTGGTATCGCTTTAAAAAAATTTGGTCATCAGGTCACAATCTATGAGCAAGCAGCCGAAATATTACCTGTTGGTGCAGCCATCTCACTTTGGTCAAATGGTGTTAAATGTCTCAACTATCTTGGTTTAACGGATCAAATCCAGAAACTAGGTGGACAAATGGAGTCTTTGGCATATCTTGATGGTCTTAACCAACAAACCATGACCCAATTTAGTTTGTTACCTTTATATAAAGAAGTAGGACAACGTGCCTATCCTGTCGCTCGAGCTGATCTACAACAATTATTAATGCAGCAATTTGGTCTGGAAGACATCAAACTCGGTATGAAAATGACTGCAATTGAAGCTCATCAAAATGATGTCACCATACATTTTCAGGATGATTCTCAGATTACAGCCGACCTATTGATTGGTGCAGATGGTACACATTCACTTACGCGGCAGTTTGTATTGGGCCATCAAGTTGAACGTCGCTATGCTGGCTATGTAAATTGGAATGGCTTGATTGATATTGATGAGCAGATTGCACCAGCCATGCAATGGACCACATATATTGGCGAAGGTAAACGTGTATCACTCATGCCGCTTGCACAAAATCGTTTCTATTTCTTCTTTGATGTGCCGCTTGAGGCTGGACTGTCAAATCAGCGTGAACACTATAAGCAAGACCTTAAAATGCATTTTAGTGGTTGGTGTGAACCAGTACAAAAACTCATTGAGCATTTAGATGAGAAAAGAACTAATCGTGTCGAGATCCATGATATCGAGCCTTTTATGAATTTCTATAAAGGACGTGTTGTGCTCTTAGGTGATGCCGCCCATAGCACTACTCCGGATATTGGACAAGGTGGCTGCCAAGCCATGGAAGATGCGATTTATCTTGCTCGTGCCTTACAAATCAATACCTTTGGTTTGGAAGATGCTTTGAACCGCTATCAAAACAAACGCAATGATCGTACTAAGGAAATGGTGTTAAGAGCCCGAAAACGTTGCGATGTGACACACATGAAAGACCCGAAAATCACTCAAGAGTGGTATGAATCTTTATATCAGGAACAAGGTACTCACATCATGCAAGGGATCATCAGTAATATTATCGGCAATCCTCTCGACTAAATATTTAAATGCTTTCCCCCTCTATAGGGGGATTTTTTAATTTATAAAAAAAGTGCATATTTCGATTTAAATATGCACTCGATGCTATAAAACACAGTTAAAACTTATAAGATAATGCAAAACGGTTTTGTAAGAAATTTTTGTCATAGCGTGGTGATGTTTGGATACCTGTAAAATTGCTGACACTAAAACCTTTTAAAGCTCCCGTAAAATTATAAATACCAAACAACATGTATTCAGATTGATTTCGACTCGCAACATTTTCCGACTCTTTTAAGTCCATAAATGAATAACGCGCGCCAGCTATCAACTGATCTGTCAATTTACCTTCTAAAGACAACATCAATGCATTACCCGCACCTAAATCTTGAGTGCTGGTGAAAAATGGCTGGGCAAAAAGTTCACCTGAAGAGGTTTTAGCTGCATAGGGTGTTAATAATGCCCCATTCAAGTAACTACCCTGATCTGGTTTTATATAGTTATACGCGACTTTTAGACTGGCGCTAGACATTACTTTAAACGCAGCCTGCACACCGAAAATTTGGCTATTAACCTCTCCAGCAAGTGCTTTGCCCTGATCTTTACCTGAAATATACTGGATTGAAAATTGAGGACTATAATTAAGCTTTGGAATTGCTAAATCAGCTTGGGTATAAATTAGACGCGTATAGTCATCATAATTTTGATACCAAAATTGCGTTTTTAAACTTTTATCATTGGCTAAATTAAAGCGCTTCCCTGCACCAACCGACCAGACCCCATTGGTTTCCACATTTGAATTTTGACGAGAAGTTTTATTGAACTCATCCTCGCCATAACTTTTATATTTATTTACTTTAGTGAGTCGTAAGAAATCATAATTATTCCCGATCTGTACATCAGCGGCCTGATATAAAAACATCAATACACGACGGTCAGCATAATCGCCCATAAAAGGTAAATTTAGCCGCTGGTTACCAATCGTCACTCTAGCCAAATCGTTTTTCCAGCTTACATAAGCTTCTGCTAGACCATCCCTATCTTCTTTTAATTCTGGCACTTCATCATTTTCATTTTTATCATCCAGGCGGCGCTGTATGTCATATCCCACAGCTGCCTGTATGCCATAAAAAGGTGCTGTTTCATATTTAATATACCCACCAATGACGGTCGTATCCTGATTTAAATTATTCACAAAATAGCCATTATTAAGTGAGTAATATGCAGATTTGACTACCCCATGAATACTGCCGCACGCAAATGCTGCCCCTATACGGTCCATTGCATCATTACTCGTCTGACAATCCTGCTTTAGATTAAATAGACCATTCAGACTGGTATCAGCAGCCCATACCGGCACAGTAGCAGCCATGCTCAGCATAAGTAATGCCGATTTTAATTTAAAATTTCTCATAAAATTCCCCTGTAAGATTTGGTTTAAAAGTCGCTTATGGTCTTTCAAAAGACCTGTTTTTGACCTTTTTAAAGTCAAAATCCCCCTAACCTATTCATCATTGAATAGGCGACCTTTAAATTTTTGCGAATGAAAATATGGTTAAATTAGAATGTCTAATCCCTAACCGGTGTCGATCAATGCCCTGAATTTATGGGCGTAGTTGCAACATCAACGGACTTTTTGCTAAACGGTAAGTGGTTAAAAATAATATTGAGCAAAATGGCAGTGATACACGCAGAACTAATACCTGAATGTAATAGGGTTTTTACCCATGTCGGAAATTGCGCATAAAACTCTTGGTTTACAATTGGAATCATGCCGATTGTGAGTGAAGTAGCGACAATAATCAGATTTTTATGATCGTTATAATCTACTTTGGCTAGAGTTCGTATTCCACTGGCAGCAACAGTACCGAATAATACAATGCCTGCTCCACCTAAAACCGGCATCGGAATTGATGCAACAAAGCGGCCAATAACAGGTAATAAGCCCAAGATAATTAAAATTCCACCAGCCGTTGCGACTACAAAACGGCTTTTAATGCCTGTAATTGCAACCAGACCTACATTTTGAGCAAAGGCGGTTTGCATGAATGAACCAAAGATTGGGGAAATTGCACTCGATAGCATATCTGCACGTAGACCATCACCAATTCGTTTTGAATCAACTTTAGTTCCAACGATTTCACCAATCGCAATAATATCGGCCGTGGTTTCAGTCATGATTACCAAAGTAACAATTACCATGGAAAGAATGGCAGAAAATTCAAATACAGGAGAACCAAAATGGAAGAAACTTGGAAAAGCAAAAATAGGACCCGTACTTACTCTTGAGAAGTCAGTAAAGCCTGCAATATAAGCAATTACTGTACCCAAAACGATTGCTGCAAGAATCGCAAGGCGGCGCAGAATCTGATTTTGCAACATACTAAAAATAATCACAATCGCTAGCGTAATTACAGCCAAACCAGTATTAGTCGGATCTCCCCAGTTTTCAGCTTTCGGGTTTCCTCCCATAATCCAGCGGATCGCAACAGGTGTGAGCGAAATACCAATCATGGTAATGACGCATCCTGTGACCACAGGTGGAAAGAAGCGGATAATTTTTGCAAAGAATGGTGTAATCAACAAACCAATTAGAGATGCGACAATCACAGCACCAAATGCAGATGGCAAACCCCCACCGGTACTCACAATTGCCAAAATAGTGGCAACCCCTGCGAAAGATACGCCTTGCACAATTGGTAATTTTGCACCGAAATATTTAAAGCCAATGGTTTGTATAACTGTGGCGAGGCCTCCCACAAATAAGGCGGCAGCCACCAATAAGCCAATCTCTGAAGCATCTAGACCTGCAGCTGCACCAATAATCAATGGCGGTGCAATAATCCCACCGTACATGGTCAACACATGCTGCAAACCATATAAGATGTTTTTATTCATCCCTAAATATTGATGTTCTGCCGAGATATGCGGATCTCTCTCTGGATTTATATTGTCTTGATGCATGGGTTAATTCCTCAAATTAAATTCATGATGTCCATATTGCTTGGGTTGATTTAGCTGCCACGATACGTTGAATATGAGAAAGGACTGATCAATAGAGGCACGTGAAAGTGCTGGTGAATATCATTGACTTTAAAATCAATACAGACTCTCGGATAAAAGCTATTGGTATTTAGGGCCTGAAAATAATCCCCTACTTCAACAACCAATTGATAATGACCACGAATAAATGAGTCGACATTAAATGCTTGAATACGTCCATCTGCATCAGTGAACTGTTCATCGATTAAAATATATCCATGGCTCGTTTCCTCGAATAATTTCACCAATACTTGAGTTACTGGCTCGCCGAGTGATGCACTTAAAATATGTGTGCTGATACCCGCCATTATTGAATCTCCTGATTTGAGCGAAGAAGGACGTTTCTGAATTAATTCAGAAATCCAAGTTGGGATATGCACACAAGCTTGTAATACCAGCCGAGCCTGACTAGAAGCTAGTTGATTAAAAGTTTCGAGTTGCATATCCGCTCCAATTTAATGCATTGTCTGACTGGTCTGACCAGATGCATTAAATTAAGCAACAAATATGCCAGTTTAAATAAGATAGGCTTTCTAATAGTTATACATACAATCGGTTTAAAACTACTTCAGGCTTATTTAAATGCGAATAAAAGAAATAAAATTCTTTCAAAATAACTTTATGTAGACTTTTGAACAGTATCCTTAGGGATAGAAAACAAGAATAAAAAAGAGACCAGTTTGTGGTCTCTTTTTTTAATTGATTAGATAGCTTCTTTAGTCATTTCACCATTCACTAGCCTTAAAATCTGCAATGGATTGCTGTCTTTTAAAGCTTCTGGCAATAAACTCTGTGGATAGTTTTGGTAACACACAGGTCTTAAGTAACGGTCAATTGCCAAGGTTCCAACAGAAGTTCCTCGGGCATCTGAAGTGGCTGGGTATGGCCCGCCGTGCACCATGGCATCACACACTTCAACACCCGTTGGGTAGCCATTTATGAGTAATCGTCCAGCTTTCTCTTCTAACACCGAAACCACATCTGCAAACTCGGTTAAGTCTGCTTCGTCGGCAATTAAAGTCGCAGTCAGCTGACCATTCATGCTTTGTAAGGCCTGAATGAGTTGGGCTTTATCTGCTACTTCAATGATGACCGTAGTTGGCCCAAAGATTTCTTCTTGCAGAAGCTGGTCACCCGCCAGTAACAGCTCAACATCGGCTTTAAAGAGTTGTGGCTGTGCCTGATTGCCTTGCTGGGTTTGACCTGCCAAGTGCTTAATACCTTGATGCTGGGTTAAGTGCTCAAGACCAGAGGTATAACTTTTCAAGGTGCCGGCATTCAGCATAGTCTGTGCAGGTTTGCCACCCATAATTTCGGTTAGGTTACTAATCAGCTGACTAAACTCGGCTGATTTAATTCCCAAAATTAAACCTGGATTGGTACAGAACTGACCACAGCCTAAAACCACTGAATCTGCCAAGTCCTGTGCAATTTTTTCACCACGGGTTTTCAGGGCTTCTGGCAATAATAACATCGGGTTAATGCTACTCATTTCAGCAAAGACCGGAATCGGTTGTGGACGGGCTGCGGCCATGTCACATAAAGCGCGACCACCACGTAGTGAACCAGTAAAACCCACAGCCTGAATTAAAGGGTGCTTCACTAAAGGTTCACCCACACCATTACCGTAGATCATGTTAAATACGCCTTTTGGCATATTTGATTTTTCTACGGCACGCTCAATTGCTTGAGCAACAAAGTCCGCTGTGGCCATATGCCCACTGTGGGCTTTCACCACTACAGAACAACCTGCGGCCAGTGCCGAAGCAGTGTCACCACCTGCGGTTGAAAAGGCGAGCGGAAAGTTACTTGCCCCAAAGACTGCCACAGGGCCAACACCGATTTTAATCTGGCGTAGGTCTGGACGAGGTAAAGGCTGACGCTCAGGCAAGGCTGTATCAATACGAGCACCTAAAAAATCACCACGGCGCAACACTTTGGCAAATAAACGCATTTGCCCACTGGTACGACCACGTTCGCCTTGCAAACGTGCAAGTGGCAAAGCGGTTTCCTGTGAGACAATTTCAAGAAAATCTGTACCTAAAGCATCGAGTTCATCGGCAATATTTTCTAAAAAAACAGCACGCTGTTCAGGAGACGTATGGCGGTAAGTCTTAAAGGCTTGACTGGCAGCTTCACAGGCCTGATTAACCTCTTGCTCGGTTGCATGGTGAAACTCATAAGGCAAAGTTTCACCAGTCGTAGCATGAATGCTTTTTAATAAGGTTGTACCTTGTGCGCTGCGTGAACCGCCAATAAAGTTGTGTCCAATGACCATTTTTATATTCCTTAGAGAGTAATAACTGAACCGATCGGTAACTCGGGTTGCATATGAGCAATTTTGTTTTTGAGTGGATAACCGAACTCTTTCATTTCTATTTCAAACTCATCATTAACCTGCGCTTGAATACCATCGGCAAAAGATAGAGTGGCTGTACCGAAATAATGGATATGAACATCCCCTGCTTTTAAGAATTGTTGATACTTAAAGTGGTGATATTCCAGATTTGCCAAGCTATGGCACATATTGTCTTCACCAGACAAAAACTCTTTTTCCCAAATGATTTGTCCATCACGACGCAAGCGACTGGTTCCAACTAAATGTTTTGGTAATTCGCCTGTTCGTAAAGCTGGACCAAAACTACAAAAACGCAATTTAGAATGGGCCAGATATAAATAATTACGACGCTCCATCACATGGTCAGAATATTCATTGCCCAGCGCAAACCCGATTCGGTAAGGCTTTAAGTCTTCGCCAATAACATAGAGGCCTGCGATTTCAGGTTCTTCGCCGCCATCTTCGGCAAATGGTGGTAAAGGTAATTCAGCTCCCGGCCTTACCACGATTGAACCGTCACCTTTATAAAACCATTCCGGTTGTGCACCGATCTGACCTTCTGCTGGACGGCCCTTTTGTAGCCCCCATTGAAATATTCGCATAGTGTCGGTCACCGAGCTGTCATCACTTAAATTTTGTTGATGCATTTTGTCGCGTGCAGATGCAGAACCTAAATGGGTTAAGCCTGTACCGGACACCAGACAGTGCGTTGGGTCTGGATGATCTAAAGGCGGCAATACCTTTAAATCTGCTAATAAAGATGAATAATCATAGGTTTCCACTTCAAAGCCTAACGCCTCAACTTGCTGTTCCAGTGAAACTTGATTGCGGATTGCTAAAAGTGCTAAATCACGAACCGATTGAATATCTTTAACCGGATATGCCATGTTGCCTTCTACTTTAGCGACAGCACGTTGATTTGCACGATTTTCAAATTGAATAATTTGCATGTTTTATTCCTTACAAAGACTTTTGAATATTCACTGTTTGTGTTTTTTGACGTTCGAGCTTGGCATAGACGATGTAAGTCAAAATCAGACCAAAAAGCATGACGATAGATAAGAAATACAAACCAGCAGCCATATTTCCCGTGTATTCTTTTAAAAGTCCGATACCAAATGGCCCGACATAGCCACCTAAATTTCCGACAGAATTGATTAAGGCAATACCAGCCGCTGCACTTGCGCCTGTTAAGAATCGGCCCGGTAATGTCCAAAACACGGCAGTAGATGAAAATAGGCAGAACGCAACCACAGCCAAAGCAGCCAATTGCATGACTGGAGAATTTAACCAACCACTTAAAAACATTGCACAAGCGCCTAGTGCGTAGAGAAAACTTAAATGTCCGTAGCGGTCATTTAGACGATCGGTACTACGTGGAATAATTAACAAACCAATAATTCCAAAAACGTAGGGAATGCTAGATAGGAAGCCAATTTGAAGATCAGTACCGCCTCCAAATTGCTTGATAATAGAAGGCAACCACAGATTTAAACCGTAAATACTTAAAGTCACTGGTAAGTAATACAATGCTAATAAAAGTACGCGTTTGTCTTTTAAGGCATGCAGTGGATTGGCATGTCGGGTTTGGTCATATTCGGCTTCATCTTTAACAAGTTCATTTGTAAGCCATTGTTTTTGTTCAATACTTAACCATTTCACTTTATCAATATTATCTGGCAACCACAGGAATGTCGGTAAAGCCAATAAAACCGCGGGCAAGCCAACTGCAACAAACAACCATTGCCAGCCGTGCAAATTTGCAATGCCATCCATTCCAAGTAATAGACCAGCTAAAGGCCCTGCAATCATCATGGCAATCGGTTGTGAAAGCACAAACATTCCCATGATTTTTCCGCGATGCCGCACCGGATACCACTGTGTAATTAAATATAAAACACCAGGGAAAAAACCTGCCTCTGCTACACCGAGTAAAAACCGTAATAGATAAAAACTTTTAGGGCCTTGAATAAGCGCCATGGCCATGGTGATGAGGCCCCATGTTAATAAAATGCGGGTAAACCATTTACGAGCACCAAATTTGTCTAAAAGCAAATTACTTGGAACTTCAAAAAGAAAATATCCAATAAAAAATAAGCCAGCTCCTAGGCCATAGGCAGCATCACCAATTCCTACATCTGCACCCATATGCAGATGGGCAAACCCAACAGCGGCCCGATCAATGTATGCCACCAGATATAGTATGACTAATGCAGGTATCAGCTTAAACGTGACCGTCCGTATTACATCCTTTTCGAAATCCATGTTCGACTCCATTTCCTATTATTTACTTATAGAGCATCTTGCTCGTAAATTATCCTTTCAATTTAAAATATAGTAATACTATTTAAATTTCAAACCTTTTAAAAATAAAATTTATGGTGTATTTTTAAATTAATTAATTCTAATAGTAATACTATATAGGGAAATTTGTATGAATAACAAACAAGCTCTTCGTTCGGCTGCCTGGTTTGGTACAACGGATAAAAATGGCTTTATGTATCGTAGCTGGATGAAGAACCAAGGAATTCCAGATCATGAGTTTCAAGGCAAACCCATCATTGGAATTTGTAATACGTGGTCTGAACTCACCCCATGTAATGCGCATTTTCGAAAAATTGCCGAACACGTAAAAAAAGGGATTTTAGAAGCGGGCGGCTACCCTGTTGAGTTTCCTGTATTTTCAAATGGTGAGTCGAATTTACGTCCTACCGCCATGTTTACCCGTAACTTAGCCAGTATGGATGTTGAAGAAGCGGTTCGTGGTAACCCTATTGACGGTGTGGTGTTACTGACAGGTTGTGACAAAACCACCCCTGCATTATTAATGGGAGCTGCAAGTTGTGATATTCCTGCCATTGTAGTGACTGGTGGACCAATGCTGAATGGTAAGCACAAAGGTAAAGACATTGGTGCAGGTACCATCGTTTGGCAAATGCATGAAGAGTTAAAAGCAGGCAAAATTGATTTAAATGAATTTTTATCTGCCGAATCTGGTATGTCACGCTCAGCTGGTACATGTAATACCATGGGCACGGCTTCTACAATGGCTTGTATGGCTGAAGCCCTAGGCACTTCCTTACCCCACAATGCGGCCATTCCAGCTGTAGATTCTCGACGTTATGTGTTGGCTCATCTTTCTGGCATGCGCATTGTTGACATGGTTCATGAAGATTTACGTCTTTCCAAAATCTTAACCAAAGAAGCTTTCGAAAATGCCATTAAAGTCAATGCGGCTATTGGTGGTTCAACCAACGCCGTGATTCATTTAAAAGCAATTGCTGGACGCATTGGGGTTGATTTACAACTTGATGATTGGAACCGTGTTGGCCGTGGCATGCCAACCATTGTTGACTTACAGCCTTCGGGTCGTTTTTTAATGGAAGAGTTTTATTATAGCGGCGGTTTGCCAGCCGTGATTCGTCGTATGGGTGAAGCCAATCTTTTGCCACATCCACAGGCTTTAACCGTAAATGGTCAAGGCATTTGGGAAAATTGTCAGCAATCACCTATTTATAACGATGAAGTGATTCGGAAAATAGATAATCCAATTCGACAAGATGGCGGTATGTGTATTTTGCGCGGTAATTTAGCGCCTAAAGGTGCGGTACTTAAACCATCTGCTGCCACACCTGAACTGATGAAACACCGTGGTCGTGCAGTCGTATTTGAAAACTTTGATGATTATAAAACCCGTATTAATGACCCAGACCTTGATGTCGATGAAACTTGTATTCTAGTCATGAAAAATGCCGGCCCTAAAGGCTATCCGGGCATGGCCGAGGTTGGAAATATGGGCCTACCACCAAAAATTTTAGCCAAAGGCATTACCGATATGGTTCGTATTTCCGACGCACGTATGAGCGGAACAGCGTATGGCACGGTGGTTTTACATGTTGCCCCTGAAGCCATGGCTGGCGGACCTTTAGCTGTAGTTCAAAATGGTGACTTTATTGAACTCGATGCCTATGCAGGTAAACTTCACCTAGAAGTAAGTGATGAAGAACTTAAGCAACGTCTTGAAAATTTAGCACCATCAGCTCCACCAAGTTTTATTGGCGGTTACCGTAAGCTCTATGTAGAACATGTTTTACAAGCCGATGAGGGCTGTGATTTTGATTTCTTGATCGGTTGCCGTGGCTCAGAAGTTCCACGTCATTCTCATTAATATTTATTCTTGAAAAAGATGATCTTGTTAAAACACAAGGTCATCTATACCATAGGATATTCAACATGTCGTAATAGTGAAATATGAGTAAAGCTGACTATAAAAATCCTATTCCAAGCAAAAGCCAACATGCATTAATTGTTCAACAATTGGGATTAAAAATTGTTTCTGGAGAAATTTCAGAAAATGAAAAGCTCCCGAGTGAAGTTGATTTATGTGAGGAATATAAAGTCAGCCGCCCTGTCTTTCGCGAAGCAATCCGTGTTTTAAACGCTAAAGGCTTAACTTACTCAAGACCCAAAATTGGAACTGTGGTGAGACCGAAAGAAGAATGGCATTTACTCGATCCAGATGTATTGTTTTGGTTGATTCAAACCACGCCTGAACACGAATTTTTTAAAACACTTTCTACCGTACGACGCGTTTTGGAACCAGAGCTTGCTTATATTGCGGCAAGTACGGCAAACGAAGAAGATATTGAACGTATTAAACATGCCTATGAAGGGATGGAAAAAGCGACAACAGTTGAAGAATTTATAGAGCCAGATATTCAATTTCATTTGGCAATTGCCAAAGCAACTCATAATGACTTGCTGGCTTATATGTCAAAAATGTTGGTTTTACCTTTGCAGCAATCCATTCAAGTCACTAGTCTGCGCCCAAATTTACAAGGCCATTCACTACCTAGACATAAAGCGATTTTAACCGCAATTGAAAATAAAGATCCGCTCTCGGCTCGCCATGCTTCACTTGTTCAGCTTGATGACACCAAAATGGCTTACGATTTAATTAAAAAATAATCTTTATATATTCACTATTTAAAGCCTGATGCTCAAAATAAAGTCATCAGGCTTTTTTATTTATAAATTAGAATACCTTTTTAACTGAGACAGTAAATGTCGAATCAATCGGATTTGAAATTGGCGCATCATGTTCACCATTACTATACTTTTTATAGAAACCATCTTTGTCCCAAGCTTTGGCATACGCTAAACCAGTAGTCCAGCCATCCCCTAAATCCTTAATCAGCTCGATTTTCATATCTTGAAAGTTAGCTTCCGAGAAATTTTTAATTCTTTCATAGCCATAGTGAGCACCAAAAGTCCAAGACTCATTGATAGGCTGAGTAAAAGTTAGATCTAGATAAGTTGTTCCTCGTGAACGTTTACCTGCTGGGCCACCCATCGTATCTGAGTTATAGCCTGCATAATCTGGAGTGTAGGTAATGAAATATTTAAGAGTCAAAGGCCCATAACCAATTTGAGGCACAATTTCGCCATAGTTATAACTGGTACTCCCTGTTTCAGGTGTACTTTTAGCTCCTGGATAATAGTAATAAAAAACCGTCATTCCAGCTGAAAACTTATCAAAAGTTTTTATATAACCTGTGTAAAAATCCCACTCAACTGAAGCATCACGAAGATAGTTAGAGCTTACATTCGATGCCCAAGTCCCCACAAATAATCCATTCGGATTTGCATAATCTAGACCAATTTGTAAAGCAGGCTTGCCCCAAGTTTGTTGAAAACCACGTGAAATATATTGACTTGCGAAGGTTACATTAGCACTGTATGGAGAAATTTGTTCTTGTTCATTTAATTGTTCAGCATGTACAACACCAGTAGACATAATAAGAGAAGCTATCCCTAAAATTTTTCTCATCTAATAATCCTTTTAAATATTACCTATAGGTTTAAAGTTTTAAAATAACATGATAATTCAATTTAAAACTTATTAAAAAGTTATAAATTTAAATTTCTGGATACTTCTTCTTCGCTATAGATCTCTTCAATACAATCTAAGATTTTAGGAATATATGAACTTTGGTCCATATTGCGCATCGATAGAGAAATGGGACTATAGGCTTCTAAGTCTAAGATATTTAAATAAGTTAGATTCTTCATTCCAATATCACAGGCGCTTTCTGGAATAATACAAATACCCTCTCCAGATGCCACTAAGCCAAGAGCCATATGAATTTCGCGGACTTCAGTCAGTTTGGCGGGAACAAGACCTAATTTGGTAAATAAAGCTTGAATAGTGGTCGAAAAATTCGGCTTAGGTGTTGTGGGATAAGAAAAAATTGTCTCATTGATAATTTGAGATAAATAAATTCCTGATTCTTGGAGCTCACTTAAAGGATGTTTTTTATGAATCGCGAGTTTTAATTTTTCTTTTCGAAGTAGAAGTCGCTTAATGGCAGGATCGCTAATAGGTAATCGACCAAAACCTAAATCGATTTTGCCTAACTTTAAAGCTTCGACCTGATCTCGTGTACCACATTCAATAAGCTCGACATGAATGTCAGGATTTTTTTGTCTAAATAGATAAATGACCTGCGGTAATCGCCCGTAAAGAAGCGAACTCACATAGCCAACTTTAACAACATTCTCGACCAGCTTCATTTTTTTAGCCATAGAAGCTGCTTGAGCCGTATGCGTTAGAATTTGTACTGCATGTTGGTAAAAAAACAGCCCTGCTTCTGTCACTTTTAATGGACGCGACCCTTTCACAAACAAATCAATACCTAATTCTTCTTCTAGTTTTTTGATTTGACGCGTGAGCGGTGGCTGGGCAATAAAAAGTTTCTCAGCGGCTTTTGTCAGACTTTGTTCTTCAACAACGGTAACAAAATAACGTAGATGTCTTAATTCCATTAATATACCTTTTTAGTATCTTAAAATACCGTTCTATATCTATTTTAGGCTATTACATTCTTCTATGGTATGTAAACAAGTTTGAAATAGTTGAAACTTCATGTATAGAACCATAGAAACCATACTTGTGGATATTCCAACTATCCGTCCTCACCAGTTGTCTGTAACTACCATGCGTACTCAGACTTTGGTGCTCGTTAAAATTACGACCACGGATGGTATTGTAGGTTGGGGTGAAGCGACCACCATTGGTGGACTGAACTATGGTGAAGAAAGTCCTGAAAGCGTCAAAGCCAATATTGATACTTACTTTGCACCATTACTCGCATCAGTTAAAGATTTAAATGTTGCTCAAACACTAAAACTGATTCGTAAGAATATTAATGGTAACCGTTTCGCGAAATGTGCCATTCAGACTGCTCTACTTGATATTCAGGCAAAACGTTTAGGCGTGCCATTAAGTGAAGTTTTAGGTGGCCGTCTGCGCAATAGTTTACCTGTACTTTGGACGCTCGCGTCTGGTGACACAGAAAAAGATATTGCTGAAGCTCGAAAAATGATTGAGTTAAAACGTCATAACACGTTCAAACTCAAAATTGGTTCACGCCCTTTGCAACACGATGTTGATCATGTGATTGCAATTAAAAAAGCACTCGGTGCAGATATTAGTGTACGCGTTGACGTAAATCGTGCATGGTCAGAGCTGGAATGTATTCAAGGTATTCAACAGCTACAAGATGGCGGGATTGATTTAATTGAACAGCCTTGTGCTATTCAAAATACTGAAGCACTTGCTCGCCTCACCCATCGTTTTGATGTCGCAATCATGGCGGATGAAGCTTTAACTGGTCCTGACAGCGCATATCGTATTGCAAAAAGTCATGGTGCAGACGTATTTGCCGTGAAGATTGAACAATCTGGTGGTCTGATCGAAGCGTGTGAAGTTGCCAAGGTTGCAGGTTTGGCTGGAATTGATCTTTATGGCGGCACTATGCTTGAAGGCCCTGTAGGTAGCATGGCTTCTGCTCATGCGTTTGCAACCTTTGAAACATTAGCGTTTGGTACTGAATTATTTGGTCCGTTATTGCTTACCGAAGAAATTCTGAAAGAACCGCTACGTTACGAAAACTTTGAATTGCACTTGCCAACGGCTCCCGGCTTAGGCATTGAAATTGATGAAGATAAAGTCGAGAAGTTACGTCGTTGAGGCAATAGGATAAGGAGTTTCCCATGTTATTTCATGTACGTATGGATGTGCATATTCCACTTGATATGCCAGCCGACAAAGCAAATGAAATTAAGGCTGTTGAAAAAGCCTATTCGCAAGAATTACAGCGTCAAGGCAAATGGCGTCACATCTGGCGAATTACAGGCCAGTACTCAAACATCAGCATTTTTGATGTCGAGAGCAATGAAGAGTTGCACAATATTTTACAGGGGTTACCACTTTATCCTTATATGAACATCGAAGTGATGGCGCTTAATCGTCACCCGTCTTCTGTTCGTGATGATGATTCGTAAACCAAAAGAATTTTTTAAATGTGATCTCTGAAGTCCATTTAAAAACCAAGCAGATTATTCAGAAGGTAACAAGGAACGTGGCGGCACTTATTCGCTAGCAAAACAAAATGCCCGCAGCGCTGCCACCCAAAACCGTATTGCATACTTAAGGAGTTTTAGTATGAACCGTCAACAAATTGATGCGCTTGTAAAACAAATGAATGTCGACACTGCAAAAGGCGAAGTTGATGCACGTGTTCAACAAATTGTAGTGCGCCTTCTCGGGGATTTATTTCAAGCCATCGAAGATTTAGACATCCAACCTTCAGAAGTATGGAAAGGTTTGGAATATTTCACAGATGCTGGTCAAGCAAACGAACTTGGTCTTTTGGCAGCTGGTTTAGGTTTAGAGCACTATCTTGATTTACGTGCAGATGAAGCTGATGCAAAAGCTGGCGTTACGGGTGGCACACCTCGTACCATCGAAGGTCCACTTTATGTTGCTGGCGCACCTGAATCAGTTGGTTTTGCGCGTATGGATGATGGTACTGAAACAGGCAAAATCGATACCTTAATTATTGAAGGTACCGTAACTGATACTGATGGCAATATCATTGAAAATGCCAAAGTTGAAGTATGGCATGCCAACAGTTTAGGTAACTATTCATTCTTTGATAAGTCTCAATCTGACTTTAACTTACGTCGTACTATCTTGACTGATGCCGATGGTAAGTATGTTGCATTAACCACTATGCCAGTGGGCTATGGATGCCCGCCAGAAGGTACGACTCAGGCCCTTCTTAACAAATTAGGCCGTCATGGTAACCGTCCATCTCACGTTCATTACTTCGTTTCTGCACTGGGTTATCGCAAACTGACTACTCAATTCAACATTGAGGGTGATGAGTACTTATGGGACGACTTTGCTTTCGCAACCCGTGATGGCTTAGTTGCAACAGCAGTTGATGTAACTGACCCAGCTGAAATTCAACGCCGTGGTTTAGATCACGCTTTCAAACACATCACATTTAACATCGAACTTGTTAAAGATGCCGCTGCTGCTCCTTCAACTGAAGTTGAACGTCGTCGTGCTAGTGCTTAATTGAAAGTATATGTGAGTTAAAAGTTCGCTTTTGACTCACAAAATTTATTCCATTTATTACTACCATTAAGAATTTAAATAAATTTTTAGCGGTAGTAGTACATCACGTTACCTCATGCTCTAAGGTTTCTCACATGATTGACAAAAGTAAGTCCTCACTAAGCGAGGTTCTATCGCAGATTAAAGATGGTGCAACCATTCTGATTGGTGGTTTCGGTACCGCAGGACAACCCGCTGAACTCATTGATGGTCTTATTGAACTCGGTGTTAAAGGCTTAACCATTGTCAGCAACAATGCCGGTAATGGTGACTATGGTCTGGCGAAACTGCTTAAAGCAGGTTCAGTTAAAAAAGTCATCTGTTCTTTCCCACGTCAGTCAGATTCTTATGTATTTGATGAATTGTATCGTGCCGGAAAGGTTGAACTTGAAGTGGTACCGCAAGGTAATCTGGCGTGTCGTATTCAGGCAGCTGGTATGGGCCTAGGCGCTGTGTTTACCCCAACAGGCTTTGGAACACTTTTGGCTGAAGGCAAAGAAACCCGTGAGATTGATGGGAAAGATTACGTACTTGAGTATCCGATCAAGGCGGACTTTGCCTTGATTAAAGCCTACAAGGGTGACCGCTGGGGCAATCTGGTTTACCGTAAATCTGCACGTAACTTTGGCCCAATCATGGCGATGGCTGCGGATGTCACTATTGCTCAGGTTTCTGAAGTGGTTGAGCTAGGTGGTTTAGACCCGGAGCACATCATCACCCCAGGTATCTTTGTACAGCATGTTGTACAAGTAGCGCCAGCACAGTAAGCAATAAGGAGAAATAACATGAGCTACCAGAAACTCAGCCGTGACCAGATTGCACAACGTGTGGCGCAAGATATTCCCGATGGTGCCTATGTGAACCTAGGCATTGGCTTACCAACCAAGATTGCCAGCTACTTACCTAACGATAAAGATATTTTTCTTCACTCTGAAAATGGCCTATTGGCTTTTGGCCCACCACCAGCGGCAGGTGAAGAAGACCCAGAACTGATTAATGCGGGTAAAGAGTTTGTGACCATGCTTGAAGGTGGTAGCTTTTTCCACCATGGCGACTCGTTTGCGATGATGCGTGGTGGTCACCTTGATATTGCGGTACTTGGTGCATTTCAGGTTGCTGCGAATGGCGACTTGGCGAACTGGCACACGGGTGCACCCGATGCGATTCCTGCTGTAGGTGGTGCGATGGATTTAGCTGTGGGTGCCAAGAAAGTATTTATCACCACAGATCATGTGACCAAGCAAGGTGAGCCGAAGATTGTGGCTGAGCTGAGCTATCCGGTTACAGGTAAAAAATGTGTTGACCGTATTTACACGGATCTTTGTGTGATTGACGTGACCAAAGATGGTTTAAAGGTGATTGAGAAAGTTGAAGGTCTTAGCTTTGATGAGTTACAGGCTTTAACGGGTGCAACTTTGATTGATGCAACTCAAGGGTAAGGTTTATACAGCCCCCAATTACTAGTGAAAGCAAAAGTTTTTTGTATAAGTAATGCCTTACTTTTTAAGGATAAAAAGTAACAAAAATCCTTTGTTACTCAGACACAACATCCCTGTTGTGCTGAGCAACGAGGCGACATCCATGTCGCCATCGCGAAACACAGAATGGAACTCATTGAATACGGTTCTTGCTTATTAATTTGGTTTTTACCGTAATTCGCTATTGTGACAGGCGACATGGATGTCGCCCGTTGGACAGGGAGGCATGGAAGCCTCCTCTGTTCAACAAAGGTTTTTGGTTACTTTTTTAAAAAAGTGACAAGAATTAGCTACTGGCATTTGACTCAACACGATAAGACTCTGTCATGTCTACTTTTAACTTAGTAACCATGATGATCGCCAGCAAACTCTGGAAAAGTCTAACGATGTGGCAATGACAGCAATAGATTTCAAAATGGAAATGTAAGAATGAAAAACGCTTATATCATCGATGCCATCCGTACTCCATTCGGCCGTTATGCCGGTGGCCTTGCACCTGTCCGTGCCGATGACCTTGGTGCTGTGCCGATTAAAGCCCTCATGCAGCGTAACCCAAGTGTAGATTGGGAACAGATCGATGATGTGATCTATGGTTGTGCTAACCAAGCCGGTGAAGATAACCGTAATGTCGGCCGTATGTCAGCACTGCTTGCAGGTTTACCGTATCAAGTACCGGCAACGACCATTAACCGTTTGTGCGGTTCTTCACTCGATGCGATTGCCATTGCTGCCCGCGCCATTAAAGCAGGTGAAGCGAATTTGGTGATTGCAGGTGGTGTGGAAAGTATGAGCCGTGCACCCTATGTGATGGGTAAGTCAGACAGTGCCTTTGGCCGTAGCCAGAAGATTGAAGATACCACCATGGGCTGGCGTTTCATTAACCCTAAACTTAAAGAATTGTATGGTGTAGATACCATGCCCCAGACTGCCGAAAACGTCGCTGAACAGTTCAACGTTAATCGTGCAGATCAGGACCAGTTTGCCTTGGTGAGCCAACAACGCACCGCAAGCGCGCAAGCCAAAGGCTTTTTTTCTAAAGAAATCGTGGCAGTTGAAATCCCTCAGCGTAAGGGTGATGCTGTGGTGATTGATATCGATGAGCATCCACGTGCATCAACCACGCTTGAAGGTTTAAGCAAACTTAAACCTGTGGTTAAAGCAGATGGCACAGTAACAGCAGGAAATGCTTCAGGCATTAATGATGGTGCAGCAGCTCTACTGATTGCTTCTGATGAGGCAGTTCAAGCTTACAATCTAAAACCACGTGCCAAGATCATTGCTTCAACAGCAGTGGGTGTAGAACCCCGCATTATGGGTTTTGCTCCGGCACCAGCCATTAAAAAATTACTTAAACAAGCCAACCTGACTTTAGAGCAGATGGATGTAATTGAGCTCAATGAAGCCTTTGCTGCACAGGCTTTGGCCGTGACCCGTGATTTAGGTTTGCCAGATGATTCTGACAAGGTAAATCCAAACGGTGGTGCCATTGCTTTAGGTCATCCACTTGGTGCATCAGGTGCACGCTTAGTCACTACAGCCTTAAACCAGCTTGAACAAACAGGTGGCCGTTATGCCTTGTGTTCAATGTGTATTGGTGTGGGACAAGGCATTGCTTTGATTATTGAATGTGTTGAAGCACTTTAAGGAGAAACAAATGCCATCTTTTCAATCTGCCGATGCACAAATTAACTATCAAACTTTTGGCGAGCCATCTTTCCCTGCTCTGGTATTTTCCAATTCTTTGGGCACCAACTATGGCATGTGGCAAAAACAGTTTAATGAGTTAAAAGATCAATTTTTTGTGATCTGCTATGACACACGTGGTCACGGTTCATCATCTACGCCTGACGGTCCATATACTGTAGAGCAATTAGGTGAAGATGTTGTCCGTTTACTGGATCATCTAAATATTAGCAAAGCTGCTTTTTGTGGAATTTCTATGGGTGGTTTAACCGGTCAATGGCTGGCAATTCACTACCCTGACCGGTTTAGTCATGTGGTTGTGGCAAATACTGCCGCTAAAATTGGACAAGAACAAGCATGGCTTGACCGTGCAAAATTAGTACGTGAGCAAGGTTTACAACCGATCGCAGCTACAGCAGCCTCGCGATGGTTTACAGATCCCTTTATCCAAAGTCATGCTTCAATCGTCAACAACCTATGTAACGACTTAAGTGCTGGCAGCGCAATGGGTTATGCCAATTGTTGTGAGGCTTTGGCTAAAGCGGATGTCCGTGAGCAGTTAAAAGACATTAAAATTTCTGTATTGGTGATCGCTGGAACTCAAGACCCTGTAACGACTGTTGCAGATGGTGAGTTTATTCAGCAACGCATTCCACAATCAAAACTTGCAGAAATAGATGCCTCTCATATTTCCAATGTAGAGCAACCAGAAGCTTTTAATAAAATCCTAAAGGATTTTTTATTAGGTTAATTTAATGATTCAAAAAAAATGGCCTATAAAGGCCATTTTTTTATATCTCGTAGAAACTTAATACCGAATCATCACCGATTTTAATTCGGTGTAATCTTCAATAAATGCATCTGAAAACTCTCTGCCAATTCCTGAAGCTTTCACGCCGCCAAATGGAACTGAAGGATCTAAGAAAGTATGCATATTGACCCACAAGGTGCCTGCTTCAATTTTAGGAATTAATCGCAAAGCTTTAGACAAATCATTTGTCCAGATACTTGCGGTTAAACCAAAGCGTGAGTGGTTCATCAGTTGAACGAGTTCTTCATCAGTTTCGAATGGCATTATCCCGACCACCGGACCAAAAGTTTCCTCTGAAAATAAAGGATCATCCGTATTTTTGAAGGAAATCAAAGTCGGCTGTACAAAATATCCTGATCGATCTAGAGTCTCACCACCGGCAATAATCTGGTTTTTGGCTTTAGCCATATCTAAATAATGTTTCACTTTATGAAAATGTGGCTGATTAGAAAGTGGACCAAACATACTTCCTTCATCCATAGCCGATCCAATTTTGAAACTAGAAAGTGCTTTCGAGAGTTTCTCGACCAGTTCATCATATTTTGCACGGTGTACAAAAAAACGCTCTGGGGATGCGCAAACTTGACCTTGATGTACAAAAGTTGCTTGCAACAAAGTCGGTAAAATCTCATCAATATTTGCATCGGCCAAAACAGCTATGGCATTTTTACCACCCAGCTCCAGACTTACACGGGTTAAATCACTGCTCATCGCAAGTTTACCAATCGCAATACCTGTTGGTACTGAACCTGTAAACGAGACTTTCTTAACGAGCGGCGACTCAATTAAATATTGTCCTGTCTCCCCCTTACCCGTAACCACATTAATTACACCCACTGGAATACCTGCCTCAATGGCAAGTTCAGCTAAGCGTAATAAAGATAAGCTGGCAAACTCACTTGGTTTAAGCACAATCGTACAACCAGTGGTTAAAGCTGAACCAATTTTCCAAACACCAATCATCAGTGAAAAATTCCAAGGCACAATCCCTGCAACCACGCCAATAGGCTGTCTTAAAGTAAAGGCTGTATATTTTTCACCTTGCATAGAAGGAATAGACGGTTGCATGGTTTGACCATTAATTTTAGTTGCCCAACCCGCAAAATATCTTAAGAAAATAACGGATTGTGCGACCTCAAGATGACGGGAAATATTGATAAGTTTTCCGGTAGACAAAGTTTCAAGCTGTGCAAGTTCTTCACCATATTGCTCAATTAAGTCTGCTAGCTTGTTCAGTTTAACGCCACGTTCATACGGCGTTGTTTCAGCCCAAGCATTTTGAAAAGCATGTTCAGCACTTTTTACCGCACTATCTACATCTTGTTGACTACCAATACTAATTTGAGCAACCACTTCTTCAGTCGATGGATTCACAATATCCACTTTATCTAAAAGCTCGGCAGCAACTAATTTTCCATCAATAAAATGTCCATGTTGACGCGCCATAAATTGCTGTACGCTTTCTAAAATCTGAACTTCACTCATTTTTATTTCTCTCAATTCATTTAAAAGGATTTATTAATAGATGTATTGCAAAATTAACTGCGCATACACATTGGTCTTATCATCGTAGTTTTGAGTACCACCACTATGGATATCGTGTTTCGGTTTATAGAGCCCAACTAAAGGAATAACATTGAATTTTTTATTGACCGACCAGACTGAAAAGACATCTAACTCATGTCCATCTACATTAGTTAAAGATTTATTTACTGTTTTGAACTTATAGGCCAAAGCACCCAACATAAAATTTTCTTTCAAATTCATCATGTAAGAAACTTGATGAATATCGGCATTTTTATTGAATGGACCAGCATAATTTCCGGCAACTTCGCCCTGAAACCATGTACCAAAGCCGACTGTATTTCCATAAAACATAGTGTCATATTGGTCTGAAAAATGGCTAAAACGGTAGCCTAATGAGGGTGTATATTTTGAAGATAAAAAGTTATAGTTCAGCGCTAAGTAGCCAGCATTTTCGTGGCTATCTTTTTTATCTTGAACTACAAACTCAGTCTTAACTTGCAGCTCTGGCAAAGGTTGATAATTTAAACGTAAAGCATAATTTTTAAGATCTTCGCGCCCTGAAACGTGTTCAGCATCTTCAAGATCCAATACATTTAAATAGGTAAACCCAACGCCCTTATTTTTAAGCTGATACATCAGATCAGTCACAAAGAGTTCTGGGGAAAATTGTGCTTTATTGTCCGATTTTAAATAAGCCAGCTTTAGCGTTGTATTCTCTTGCGGTTTGTATTGAAGCAAACTTGTAAAATCAAAGCTTCGACGAGCTGCCAGATAATATGCTCCGCCCCGATCTAGTGTGCCGTCCGCAGGCACTTTTCCTAGGTTTAACGCATCACCCGCAATAAAGAACCCATCACCAATCATGATATTTTGTCGACCAATACTTAAATCATAAGTCATCAACTCATCTTTATTGGTACCGTCTTTAAAACCAATGATCCATTCATTCACATCTGTTTTACGTTCTTTGCCATTACTATTTTGGCCTGCGTCACCATCACCAAATGTTGCCGAGCTAATACCGCTCAAGCTTGCATAGAGTTGATTGTTTTTAAAGGTATATTGCCCTTTAGCACCATATTTAAGATGGCCTTCTTGCCAATTGATTCTTTCATCATCTAAGTTTTCGCCGTTATAGCTTTTACCACTACTAAAAGCCCCAAAAGTTGCTTCAAAAGTTGGGTTAATTTCAAGCTCACCAGCATGCACAGTTGAAAAAAATGAGACAAAGAGAGTCCCTCTCACAACCTGAGAAAATAAATTTTTCATTGAGAAATTCCTTTTTTGCGAACAGCCTAACCGTACTCAGGTGTGGGTAACCGATTCGTTACCCACTCTAGATCACGCATCCGTTTAGTGATGGTCGTGCTGTGTGTTTTGCTCTTCTTCACCCAAGTTTAAAGTCGGGGTGTTGTCAAAGAAGTTCCAAGGTTTGATAAGCGTATTCACCCATTCTGTTGGCATGATTGGCCATTCTTCAGCACGTGCCACATGGGTTGTACCTGTTGTCATCCACACCACAAGGTCTTTATTTTCAATATTTTCATTGTTGCCAATGAATTGTCCTAATCCTGTGTCATGAGTCGAACGGTTTGAATATTTCCCTTCAGGGTAGCGTTCGTCTGGATTGTACTGAGTCACCCAAATTTGCTTATCCATAAAGTTCAAACGTTTAAATAACCATTCATCTTTAGAAAAATTAGCTCCTTTCGCCACAGGGTGTGTTCCACCTGCAAAAGGAATTAATTGGTAAGAAACTGGATTACCTAATTTATTTTCCTTGTTGAAATTCGTGAGTAAGCGAATGGTAGATGGATCAAATTTTTCAGCTGCATTTTGCTCATTCGTAATGACTTTACTATCAATTTGCATTGAGCTTGTACGGACACCACCTTTGTTATTGGCTTTCACCACAGGGTCCATATGCATAAAGCTGTTGTTTTCCCCATCTACATCCATGTCTAAGCGGAAGTTATAGATGTGCTGATGCGTTGTACCCACAATATTATGGTCAATTAAAGTTCCATATTTAGTGTCTTCTTTTGCGGTACTGTCATGCATGGTGCGTGATTTAACACCTTTAACAGCTTCAATACCTGTTGCACCCGCATTAATCCCAATTACACCATTTTGGGCAAATACCCAGTCAAACATGTAATCGTAGTTCCCCACTGTACTAATCCAGCGCACAACAAGTTCACGGCGGGCTTCACTCGCATCTTGGTTGCCAAAAATTTCGTAATGTTTATATTCAGGCCCAACATAACGTTCAAATACAGCAATCGCATTTGGAATTACTTGTGGTTGGCCTTTATAGTCTGCAATCACAGCATCAAGTAAAACAGCGTTGTCTGGTGCATCTGTTCCCGGAAGAATAGATGAGGTAAGTGTTCCCATACCATATTCGCCAGAATCTAAATAGGATTTGAAGTACCAACCGATATCCGGGTCGCCATATGGAACCACCATTCCACCCAAGTTCCCTTCATACATGACTTTACGCTTAACGCCTTTATCTTTATAGGTCACGGTTGAAAGCTGTAAGCCAACACGAGAGTCTAAGGCCACATGCAAACACCAGTTGCCCCAATGTATGGTTTGACCTGTAATGCTAAAGTTCTTACCCTCAGGTTCAGTAATATTGAGTGGTTTTAGCTTACTTGGTACTGGCTTATTCGACATATAAGGTCGATTTGCCATTGGTACAGGAATGATTGAACCTTCTTCAATCTTAATAATTTTTTCTTTATCTAAATCGACTACGGCAACTAAATTTTCAATCGGATGCGCCCAGTAGTTACCATCACCGACATCAAGGTAAGCAACAACTTTTAATATATTGAGTTGTTTGTCCAAACCATCTTTACCGCCAAAATATCCAACAGTTAGCGGTGTAGCAATCACTTTCTTCACATCGGTAATGCCGCGTTTCCGTAAAGCTTCCTGATATTCTTTACTTGTCTCAATTACACGCTGTACGGCTTCAAAATTATCGAGCAGCACCATTCCATGAGTGTCTTTAAGTACATTCCATTTGGTGACTTGTTGAGTGTTAAGATTAACTTCACCTGAATAGCCACCGATTTTGTAGACACCTTTTAGTTAGATAAAATGGCTAATTAACGAGGTGCTTATGAGCAGTAAACGATACCCTGAAGAATTCAAAATTGAAGCAGTAA
>NZ_JBBAXE010000017.1:0-88883 GCF_059800965.1 Acinetobacter sp. LT1 | reverse complement strand
CCTGATCCCTTCCCGAACTCAGAAGTGAAACCTCTTAGCGCTGATGGTAGTGTGGGGTTACCCATGTGAGAGTAAGTCATCGCCAGCTCATTATTCTAAACACCCCCGTTCCAATGAATGGGGGTGTTTTTTTATTGGGGGAATTTGTATCGTCAATTCTTTATATGATTATAATGGAAGAAATTCATATCAAGTCTAATAAGGATATAACATGTCTACCGATCAACAATTCCCAACACCCAATAATTTAGGTATTGCAGTTTATACAAATAATGCAGAAGCTATTGGTAATACTCCTTTAGTTCGCATCAACCGTTTAATTAAAACTGGTGCAACTGTATTAGCGAAAGTAGAAAGTCGTAATCCTGCCTTTTCTGTGAAATGCCGTATTGGGGCTGCACTTATTGCAGATGCAGAAAAAAGAGGTGTGTTGAAAGAAGGCATGCATATAGTTGAACCAACTAGTGGTAATACAGGGATTGCATTGGCTTTTGTTGCGGCAGCGAAGGGGTATGCAATTACTTTGACTATGCCAGCCAGCATGAGTCTTGAACGTAGAAAAGTATTAAAAGCTTTAGGTGCTAATTTAGTTCTAACTGAACCGGCGAAAGGGATGAAAGGGGCGGTTGATGAAGCGGTACGATTAGCAACTGAACAGCCAGATGTTTATTTTTTGCCACAACAATTTGAAAATCCAGCCAATCCACAAATTCATGTGGACACAACTGGCCCAGAAATTTGGCAAGCAACAGGTGGGCAGGTTGATATTTTAGTTGCTGGCGTAGGTACTGGAGGTACGATAACGGGTATTTCTCGTTATTTTGAACAGGTCCAAAATAAGCCATTGTACTCAGTAGCAGTTGAACCTGCTGAGTCTCCAATTATTACTCAAACTAAAAATGGTGAAAGTATTACGCCTGCACCCCATAAAATTCAGGGGATTGGTGCAAACTTTATTCCAAAAAATCTTGATTTAGATTTGGTTGATGAAGTCTTACCAGTGAGTAGTGAAGAAGCAATTCAATGGGCGAGAAACTGTGCAACTCAAGAAGGTATTTTGGTAGGTATCTCAAGTGGAGCTGCCTTGGCTGCTGCAGCTAAAATTGCAGAGCGTCGTGAAAATGCTGGTAAAACAATAGTTGTTATTCTTCCTGATAGCGGAGAACGTTATTTATCTTCTGTTTTATTTGAAGGTTTATTTGACGAATAAAATTAACTATGTAAAAAAGCCCATTAATAGATGGGCTTTTTTATTTGATCTGAATTTATAATGCACTTTTTAAATTTTTCTGATGACGTTTCACAGATCGAGCATATTTTTTTGCTTTGTGTCGTGTCCAGAAGCTTCGCTCATATCCAGTCGGTCCCACATTATAATAAGCTGTTGCTTTGAACCAACTATCAGCTGACTGATAATAGTGATTTAAGATATAAGCCCCACATTGGATATTAGTAGTTTCATCATACAAATTCCCAGCACAAGTTTGTTGCCAATAACTCGGAATAATTTGAGTTAAACCGACAGCACCAGTAGGAGAGCGAGCATTACTATTGTAACTAGACTCTTGCCTGATGACTGCTGCGAGTAAAAGAGGGGGGACATTATATTGGTCAGCACTTTGAATAATCATTGGAGATAGCCGATTGGCTGTACTCGCTGGAACAGAATAAGCTTTTTGTAAGCCAGACGAGAGTTTATTGGAGCGCCAAGAAAATGAGCCACTGTTAGGTCCTAAGCTTGTACACCCTGTCATTATTGTCATCAATGCAATAATAAAAAATTTGAAGCTAAGGCGGTGTAATTCTGATGGTTCAAAATGATCTTGAGCTAAAGATGAGGTAAGCAAAATACAAAACCAATAATCAAATTTCAAATAAAATGATGGTATTCAGCCGTACTTATCGGATCAATATAAGTTCTGTTGCTCAGCACATCTATAAAGTAAGAATTTTGTATAATTAAAATGAAAAAACCCCGACATCCTGTCGAGGTTTCTTCGTATTCAGCTTTATGTAGTTAACTCCTGTCAACTACCGCTTCCTGCGTTCTTATTCTTCTTCAATGAGACATCCTGTCTCTCTATGATTTATATACTATGAAAAAATACTAAAGCTGAATATCCGCAAATCACCGCAAGTTTTGTACGTTTTAACTTACAGTCGTTTTTTTTCAACTTTCTTAGATATGATGTCGACTAATTTCTGGGCTATAGGAGCACAAATCAATACACTTGGGAAAGCTAATATCCATGCAATGATCCAAGCCGATAACCATAATGAAACGAAGTGATGATTTAGCCCTACAGCCTTGAAAGTTGAAATACCTGAAACTATAAAAGACATCATTCCTGATAAAATTAAGAGGAATAAAAGTTTCTGTGCTTTCATGGCCTTATATTCCTTGATAAGCATTTAAGGTCAATGCAAAATTTTCTCCAAATTGTTGAGCAGTTTTAATATCTCCTTCATCAAAACCATCTGCATTACTGCCATGTTCAGCTTGAGCCATTAAGCCTGACCATGAACCGAGACGGTTGGCTGCTTGCGTATAAGGAATGCCTTTGTGCTGTTCAGGCATGATTGGATTACCGACCCATAACATGCCGTGTTGCATACAAAAGGTGAAAATCGAAATTAACGTCGATTGTTTATCACCAGCAGGAAGGGAGGAAACGGTAAATCCAGCCGCTAATTTTCCTTTAAAACTTTGTTTTTTCCATAATGGACCAGTTGCATCCATGAGTTGTTTTAATTTGGAAGATACACCACCTAAATAAGTGGGGGATCCCCAAATTAAGCCGTCATATTGGATGAGAATTTCTGGGCTGTTGATAATATCTTCAGTATTGAGTAAATCTGCTTTCATATTTTTATGGCTCAAAATACCAGTTTGAATTTGCTGAGCAATAAATTGGGTGTGGCCTTGGCGGCTATGGTAAATGATGGCAATAGTTTTCATGAGTAGTCTCCTCTTTATTTAAATTTGAAATAGTTTTGCAGTGAGATATAAGCCACAACCAAAAACAATATGGTTCATCAAACTTTTTAGACAGTTTAAAAAAGGATGAGGTGTTTTTGATGAAGCAAAGCCACCACCCATCGCAGGTTGCATAATAAAAAATGGAATGAGGACGGTGACTACACCAAATAGAAGTGCTGAATAAAACTGAGGTTGGCTAAGCCAAGTTGAACCAATAATGAAAAGAAAACTCAATGCAAAGATAATCCCAACACTATAGTGAGCAATCCAACCCAATAAATACTCATGCTTAATTGAGGGGCTTTTTGCAATAGATTGATGAATAAGTTTCCCTTGAAATATCCAACCAACCCAGCGACCGAGGAAGGCAAAATTTAAGGTCGGAATTTTGAATATCTTTAATATGAACAGCCAGATATCCATAAATATAGTTGCACCAATACCAAGACATAAAGCTTGAAAGAACAACGTAGAGGTATTCATTTTTACACCTTGCTTTTATACGTATGAAACGTGATAAATTTATTGTGCAAGTTCAAGTTCACTTGAAGTCAAGAGGTTATTATGGATATTGGTGAAGTTTCTAAGAAGGCAAAAGTCACAACTGCAACGCTACGCTTTTATGAAGAGAAAGGACTAATTAAATCGATAGGGCGGCAAGGCTTACGTCGACAATATGGCAAGAAGGTAATTGATCAATTGGCATTAATCTCTTTAGGTCGCGCTGCGGGTTTTTCTTTAAATGAGATCGCTGCAATGTTTGGACAAGATGGTAAGCCTGAGCTTGATCGGCAAAAATTAAAAGATAAAGCTGAACAATTAGAGCAAATGGCAAAACGATTGCATTTTATCAGCCAAGGATTAGAACATGCTGCTGTATGTCCTGCTGAAAATCATATGGAATGTCCAACTTTCCAAAAATTTTTAAAAGCAGCAATTGCTGGAGAATATCAGCCAACAAAACTTTAATCAGTTTTCAGCAAAGAAGTCGAATTTTTAAGGTTGTATTAAATAGTTAGTCTTGTCATATTTTTGCCATAAAGATTTCATCTTTTTGAAGTAAAAATTTCATATAAGCTTGATTAAATTTGCTTAATTTTTTACCAAATGTATAAAACCATGAGCAAAAAAACATTAGCGGTATTATTATGCTGTGCCAGTTTAGGATTGGCGGCATGTAATGATGATAACGACCACGAACAAACTTCACCTACTGAAAACGTTACCGAACCAACCTTAATTTCTTTTGCTAAGTTACCTGTAGAAACTTATGCTGCTGGTCCAGACTCTGGCGCATATGTGAAAGGTGCAAATGGAATTTATCCTCCATTTAAAGGTCAACCTGTACAAGGCTTTTCTGCTGCATTAAAAAATGAAGATGGCAGTTATATGGCAATGGCCGATAACGGTTTTGGCACTCAAGATAATTCATCAGACTTTTTACTTCGTATTTATAAAATAAAGCCTGATTTCAAAACTAAAGCTAAAGGCACGAGCCAAGTTACTGTACAAAGCTTTATCCAACTGCGTGATCCGAATAAATTAATTCCATTTAATATCATCAATGGTAATACACCTGAGCGTTTATTAACGGGTGCTGATTTTGACCCAGAGTCGATGCAGCGTACTAGTGACGGGACCTACTGGATTGGAGATGAATTTGGTCCATATTTACTCCATTTCTCAGCAGATGGCGTGTTATTAGATGCACCGATTGCTCTGCCAAATCCGTTAAATCCGACTCAAGAATTACGTTCACCACAAAATCAGTTTAATAAAGCACAAATTAATTTTGTAGAACCTCTAGTTCAACAAAGTGGCGGTTTTGAAGGAATGGCGATTTCGCCAGATGGGCAGTATCTTTACCCTCTTATAGAAAAGCCAATTAAATCAATTCGAGAAACGGAAAGACAATTATTGATTTCTCAATTTGATGTGAAGAAAAAAGCGTATACAGGAAAATATTATTGGTTCCAGTTAGACAGTAAGGCAACCAATATTGGGGATTTCCAACTCTTTAATAATAATGAGGGTATTATTATTGAACGTGATGCCACGCAGAATAATTTAGGAGGTTATAAAAAATTAATTCGTATTAAATTAAATGAGTCAGGCCAGCTAGTCAGCCGCGAAGACTTAGTCGATTTAATTAAAATTGCTAACCAGAATATGTTGTATGGCACAGCTAGAGCAGGGGATATTGGTACGGGACAGGTTTTTGCTTTTCCATTTGAAACCATTGAAGATGTGATTATTGAAAATGGCACAACGCTGACGGTTTTCAATGATAATAACTTCCCTGGTTCGACAGGACGTAACGCAAAACTGGCTGACGATAACGAGATTATTCAGATCCGTTTGCCAAAAGCTTTGTTCTAAGTTCTATAAATAAAAATTAAAACTGCGGCGGATTTTGGTCCGCCGTATTTATTCCAAGAAAAAATATTGAATAAACTTTAATCAAATTAATTTCTATATTGTTGTTTTCGCATGTTTTATAAACAGGGAAAATGAATGAAATTCATGTTAAAATGATCGGCTTTCATCTTTAGATGTCTCTCCTTCATCTGCTAGCCGAGATTCGCAAGCCATGTCTACTGCCTACACCATGCAGACTGCGCCCAAAGCGCTGTTTGATTACGACAAATATTGGGCGTCGTGTTTTGAACCCGCACCATTTTTGCCGATGTCACGAGAAGAAATGGACCAACTCGGCTGGGATGCGTGTGACTTTATTTTAGTCTGTGGTGATGCTTATATTGACCATCCATCATTTGTATCAGGTGTGATTGGACGTGTGCTTGAGGCACAAGGTTTCCGTGTCGGAATTATTGCGCAGCCAGACTGGACCAATGTTGAAAGCTTCCGAGTTTTAGGTAAGCCAACAATTGCTTGGGGTGTAACCGCAGGTAATATGGATTCGATGATTAACCGTTATACGGCAGATCGTAAAATCCGTTCGGATGATGCATATTCTCCAAATAATGAACCAAATAAACGTCCAGACCGCGCAGCAACAGTTTATTGCCAACGTTGTCGAGAAGCATTCCCTGATGTACCTGTGTTATTAGGTGGTATTGAAGGCAGTTTACGCCGTATCGCACACTACGATTATTGGTCAGATAAAGTCCGTCGTTCGATTTTGATGGACTCAAAAGCTGATTTGCTGATGTATGGTAATGGTGAGCGCGCCATTATTGATGTAATGCATCGTTTGGCTAAAGGTGAGAAAATCCACGAGATTACAGATGTTCGTGGTACGGCATTTATTATTAATAAACATAACAAAGCATCAAAAGCAAAGTTTGTTGAAGTTGCGAGTAATGATGTAGATACGGTTGGGCGTGTTGATCCAATTATTAACCCATATGTCATGACAGAAGATATTGATGGCTGTGAGGTTGAAAAAGAAAAGGGTAACTCTTTAGCTCAGTATCAAAATTTCCAAAAAGAGATTGTTGCAAATCCGATTGTGCGTGAAGGCGACAAACTTGATGACGACACTCAAATCGTTCAATTAAAGCCGGCACCGTCAAAAGCGATTAAACACAAATTGCCACCACGAGAGTTGGCGGTTATTCGCTTGCCTTCTTTTGAAGAAGTGGCAAATGATCAAGTGCTTTATGCGCATGCAAACCGTATTTTGCACCTTGAAACTAATCCAGGTAATGCTCGTGCACTCGTTCAACGCCATGGTGAACGAGATGTGTGGATTAACCCGCCTCCAATTCCTCTAACTACAGAGGAAATGGATTATGTGTTTGATTTACCTTATGCACGTTTGCCACATCCTACTTATGGTGATGCTCGTTTCCCTGCATTTGATATGATCAAATTCTCGGTCAACATTATGCGTGGCTGTTTTGGCGGCTGTACATTCTGTTCAATTACAGAACATGAAGGGCGTATTATTCAAAACCGTTCGGAAGACTCGATCTTACGTGAGATTGAAAAAATCCGTGATACTGCACCAAACTTCACCGGTATTATTTCAGATTTAGGTGGCCCAACAGCAAACATGTACCGTTTGCACTGTAAAGATCCTGAAATTGAGAAAAACTGTCGTAAACCTTCTTGTGTATATCCGGGTGTTTGTCAAAACTTGCATACGGATCATGCACCTTTAGTGCAGCTTTATCGTAAAGCGCGTGCCATTAAAGGTGTAAAGAAGATTCTGATTGGTTCAGGTTTACGTTATGACCTTGCGGTACTCAACCCTGAATATGTCAAAGAATTAGTACAGCACCACGTAGGTGGTTATTTAAAAATTGCTCCTGAACATACCGAGCAAGGCCCGTTATCTAAAATGATGAAACCGGGTATTGGTACGTATGATCGTTTCAAACAAATGTTTGACCGTTTCAGTAAAGAAGCAGGAAAAGAGCAATATTTAATTCCTTACTTTATTGCAGCACATCCGGGTACTTCAGATTATGACATGATGCATCTTGCAATTTGGTTGAAAAAGAATGGTTTCCGTGCCGATCAGGTACAGACTTTCTATCCATCGCCAATGGCAACTGCAACAACCATGTATTATTCGGGCAAAAACCCACTTGCTAAAGTCGCTCGCTATACTGAAAAAGTTGATATTGTAAAAGGTGAAAAACGCCGTCGTCTGCATAAAGCATTCTTGCGTTATCATGATCCAAACAACTGGCCATTACTTCGTGAGGCCCTAAAAGAGATGGGTCGCGCAGATTTAATTGGTAATTCGAAGCAGCATTTAATTCCGACTTATCAGCCAAAAGGCACAGAAGGGGAATATAAGTCTGCTCGCAAGAAAAATGCGTCTACAGCAGGTGATTCGGTTAAACGAAATAACCAGCAAACGAATAATCATTCGAATCAAAAGCGTCCACAAAAAGGACAGGTTCTAACGCAACATAATGGTTTACCTCCCCGTGAAACAGGAGAAAAAAGACCGTTTGGCGGGAAAAGTAAACCTAAATCTAAAGTTCGTGGATAATGATAAAACAGGCTCTTAAATAGAGCCTGTTTTGTTTTTTATAACTCTATTTAAATCGTATAATGAGATTTTTGAGGATTTAAAGTACAAAAAACGTAACGAATAATGATAAATAGCCAAAATCTGACGAGCTGCACTTGATTGTTATTGATTCTATGATTATAAATAATGTGAGGGTGGCTAAATTTAAGCCAAGCTTGATAACTACAAGTGAAATTACTAAGTGAACCTTTTAAAAAACGGCTGTGTCGTTATCAATTAAAACAAAGTGTGATCTAGCAAAATCATTATAAAAAACTTAAAGGATTAGGCCCATGTATTATTTAATCACGATCTTATTATTATTTCTGGTTGTTGTTATGGCAGTGAAAAGTCTGTCACGAAGGCATCAACATGATAGTGCTTTAAAGCGCCGTGCAGTGTTAACTAGCCATGAGCAAATGACCTTAACCAGACTACAAACTGTTTTGCCCAAATTTACCGTATTAGCGCATGTATCTTTTGATGCACTTCTAACAACAAAATACGCGCATACACGTCGTAAATATCAAAATATGTCAGCTGATTTTGTTGTGCTTGATCAAAATTATCAGGTAATTGTAGTCGTTGTTCTAGGGGAAAACGGTTTACGCCGAGCGCATCAACAATATGAGCGTCGCCTATTACAATTGGCTGGCTATCGTGTGCTTCATTATAGTAGTGTGCCTGATTATCATGACTTAAGAAGAGACTTATTGAGTCCTGAATCAGAATTAGCAACTTTGCATGCGACACCCCAGCTAGAAAGAATGTCAAACGCTTTTGTGAAGCCTTAAAAATTCGACATTAGCAGAATTGATTTGAGAGCTCATTTAAGAAGATTTGAATAAAATGCTGAAATTCAAAATTTTAAAATTATTAAAAAATTGAGCAATATCACCCAAGATATTGCTCAATTTTACATAGATTTATAATTATAAAAATTATGGAAGTACCGCAACAACCGTCATTTCTACAAGTACATCTGGTGCATAGAGTTTTGATTCTACACATGTACGTGCTGGTGGGTTCCCTTCGCTAATCCATGCATCCCAAACCGCATTCATAGCTGCATAATCTTTTTCAATATCTTTTAGGAAAATCATGACAGAAAGGATATGGGTTTTATCTGTTCCAGCTTCTGCTAATAGACGATCAATATTATCTAAAGTTTGTTGAGTCTGCCCTGTGACATCTGCGCTTGTATCATCGGCGAGTTGCCCAGCTAGGTGTACTAAATTACCTGAAATCGCAACTTCGCAATAGCGTGAAGTAACGTGTAAACGCTTTACCGTCATAAAAATGCTCTAAAGTGGCTTTATTTAATAGTTTTGATTTTATGAAGAGTTGCTAGGTCGGTGCAAGCAAGTAGAAAAGAATTTCAGTAGATTATTGTGAGGAAGGGATATCTAAGCCATGTATCAGAAGAGCCCTGCAATATTCGGATTTGGTCGTCACGCCAATCACAGGACGATATGCCGAAAGTAAAGGTTGCTTTGGCATGTTGCAAATACATGGGTAATGAATATGCGTGGATTAGGTTACTCTAAAGTTTCAGTAAAAGGGAGTCTATTTTGTTTAAAAGTTGCTCTTTTGAGTGAAAAGTAGTCAATTACCAGAGGTTAAGCTGGAAGTCATCCGCTTGGGTTTGTAATTGATAAACGCCTATACCAATCAGGCGAAACTGGAAATGTTCGGGTATCTGCATTTCATTTAACAATAAAAATAAAACTTGGATTAGGTCCTGTAGCGACTGGATCGGCCTTTTAAAGCTTTTACTATGTTGTAGAGTCTGAAAATTCTTGAGTTTAAGTTTGATATTGACACCACGTGCATTAAGCTGTTTTTTCTCTAGTGTTTGCCACACTTTTTCGGCTAATCCCTGCCAATAGGGCTGACATTGAGCCAAAGTAAAATCACTGTCAAAAGTTGTCTCTTTCGAAATTTGTTGGCGAGCTCTTTCAGCTTGAACAGGTCTATGGTCAATGCCCTGAGCATATAGATAGAGTTGTTGTCCATATTTACCGAAGTGGTGAACCAAAACAGCTTCTTCAATTTTCTGTAAATCACCTAACGTATATAGCTGAAGCTGTTGTAATTTTTCCTGAGTGACTTTACCCACGCCTGGAATCTTTTTAAGCGGAAGGTCTTGAATAAAAGTAGCAACTTGCGAAGGTTTGATTACACATAAGCCATTAGGTTTGTTCCAATCCGAAGCAATTTTTGCCAAAAACTTATTTGGTGCCACACCAGCTGATGCGGTCAATCCGGTTAATCTAAAAATATCTTCCCGAATATGCATGGCAACTTCAGTTGCACTCGCAATCTGTTTTAGGTTTTCAGTGACATCTAAATAAGCTTCATCTAAAGATAAAGGTTCAATAAGTAGTGTATATTGCTGAAAGATTGAGTGAATTTGAGCGGAAACCGTACGGTATTTTTCAAAATTTGGTTCAATAATGACAACTTGAGGACATAGTTTTCTTGCCTGACTCATCGATATGGCAGAACGCAAACCAAATTCACGGGCAGGATAGGAGGCAGCAGCAATCACAGCTCGCGGATGATGCGAAGAAATAACGACGGGAAGATGCTTTAGATCAGGACGCTCTCGCAATTCGACCGATGCATAGAAGGCATCCATATCGATATGAATGATTTTGCGCATATTATTGTGCTTTCACGATGCCTTGCTGCTGTAAAAAATGATGCCATTCTTTGACTGAACCCTCATAAACATTTAAGTCTACTGGTTTTGTCATGCCTTCAATTTTACCTTGATTACTATGCTGCCAAAAGAGCCATTTTCTTTTGTCTTTTAGCTCAGGTTTTCCTTCGTAATCTCTGACCCAAAGTGGTGTATTAGGGAAACTTCCTATTAATACAATGTGGTAAAAAGTTTTGGAAATATAAAAGATAGGCTGTTTGCCATAGTGCTGTTTTAAGCGGGCATGCATGATGCCTATTTCTTTAAGTAATTGTTCTTTGGTGTGAGCATTAATACAGTTACCGTCATATTCTAGGTCGATAACAGGAGGAAGGGCATCGGCTTTGTTGGGTACAGTCGCAATAAAGTTATCCGCTTGCGTTTTACCATCACGGCATAGACGATAAAAGTGATAAGCGCCTACATGAAAACCATGTTCACGTGCCTTGAGCCAGTTTTCCTGAAATTTTGAATCTTTGTAATCGCCGCCTTCAGTCGCTTTTAAATAGACGAATTGGAATTTTTCCGGTGATATTTTTTTCCAGTTAATATCACCTTGATGATGAGAAACATCGAACCCTTGCACCGGATAATCCTGCGCAACAGCTTTTTGTTGATAGAACAGACCAAAATAAGCTAAGACTCCCATAACACAAGCTAAGCCAATTCCGATTAGAGTATTGTGCCGTGATGTGAAAAAAGTTTTAGCCAGTTTGCTCATTCAAAACTCGTTAAAATTTGAAGTCGACATCATAGCGTGATTCGCGAGCGAGAAACCATGCTAAAAATGCAACCGCTTATACAGACGTATCCTTTGGAATTTGCCAGAAAATAAAAGCAGTAATGACATTGATACAACCGAGACAAATGAGAGTGACATGAAACGCTGTTGTCACGTGGTCTGCACCATAATAATTAGTAAAAATATTAATGAGGGTACCTGCCAGTGCTACACCAATACTCATTGATAGCATCATGATCATTGATAGGAAACTATTACCGCTACTTGCATCTTGTTGAGGCAAGTCTTTCAAGGTTAATGTATTCATGCCAACAAATTGCAGTGAATTTAATGTGCCAAATAAGAAAAAGTGCAAGGCTCTAAACCAAGTTGGAGTATCGACGGTCATGATTGCAAAAGAGGCAATACATAGCCCAACTAATGTTGTGTTGATGAGTAAAAAACGTCGATAGCCAATTTTTTGAATAATAGGCCTGACAATTGGCTTTGAAAATAATGAGCCCAAGACCAATGGAATCATCATTAAACCTGCAATAAATGGTTCAAAACCAAAAGCGACTTGTAGCATGAGTGGTAAAACAAAAGGTAAGGCATTACCACCAAAGCGAGCAAAGAAATTACCTAAAATACCAATCGCATAAATTTTGTTTCTAAAGAGTCGGCTGCGGAATAATGCATTTTGATGAGTATGTGAATGGTAGGCATACCATAGTGTTGCGATTATTCCGACGACTAATAGCGAAATACTAAACCATTTTGAATATTCAGGTGAGGCTAGATGTTCGATCCCTAAAGACCAGCCAATCATGGCCACGACTAATAAGATAAAGCCCCCCAAATCGAATGTTTTGACTGAGGGTTCTTTTACATTTGGCATGACTTTTAGTGTCATTAGTATACCAAGTATGCCCATAGGAATATTGATAAGAAAAATCCAGTGCCAAGTTGCAACTTCAACCAACCATCCGCCCAAAGTTGGACCAGCCAAAGGTCCGAGTAAACCTGCAAGGCTCATTAAGCTCATCGCAGCTAAGAACTGAGTTCGAGGAATAATTTTTAAAAGTGATAATCGGCCAACAGGAAGTAGTAAGGCGCCGCCTATGCCTTGGATGACTCGGAAAAATAACAGCTCATTGAGACTCTGAGAAAGACCACAACCTAAAGAAGCCAGAGTAAAAATTACGATTGCCGACAAGAAAATATTTCTAACACCAAAGCGGTCTGCTAACCATCCACTTAGAGGAATACAGGCAGCAACCGATAATACATAGGCCACCACTACACTGTGCATGCGTAAAGGGTCTTCATTTAGATGATGAGCCATTGCAGGAATAGCAGTATTTACAATGGTTGTGTCCAAGGCCTGCATAAAAAAGCCAATAGAAACCAAAAGAACGAGTAAGCGATATTCGGGTTGCAAGGCTTGGTGAGTCGGCGTGGCATTCATAACATTTGAAAATTAACGTTTTGGTCTAGTGTAAAACAAATTGAATTTAAAAGAAGTAAGCCAATGTTGAATACCCCTTTACTAAATCCAAGTTCTTTTGAAGGCAGAGGTGAAAATAGTTAAAACAAAAAAAGCGGCAGAACCGCTTTTTTAAATAGAGTAGGGGAACAACTAGACAACAAATCTTTTTGGCATTTTTAAGTTTTTAATGACGTTATAAATTTGATCAACATCATCACATACAATTAATTTAGCTCGGTGCTGAAGGGGAAGGAAACCTTCTTGAACTGCATGGTCTAATTGGGCAATAAGTGCGCTATAAAAGCCATTTACGTTATATAAAATCATAGGCTTTTGATGTTGGTTGAGTTGGCCCCAAGTGGCTATTTCCAATATTTCTTCAAATGTTCCTAAGCCACCCGGTAACGCAATAAATGCACTTGCGCGCTCTGCCATCATGGCTTTACGTTCATGCATGGTTTCTACGACATGTAATTCAGTTAGGCCTGCATGTGCGACTTCATAATCAAGCATAAATTCAGGGATCACACCGACAGCTTCTCCGCCGTTTGCGAGAACGCTCTCTGCGACTTGTCCCATTAAACCGATACTGGCACCGCCATAGACTAATCCAAAGCCTTGTTCAGCGATTCCATGAGCAAGTTCAATTGCTTTTTCTCGGTAGATTGGGTTATTTCCTGCACGTGAACCACAATATAATGCAATAAGAGGTTGTTTTGTTTTTACAGCTGTTATTGGTGAATCATTTACTGCCATTGTTAATACGCTATTCATTGTTTTATTTTTACCTTATCACGTTCATATTTCTTGTCTACAGTAAGCAAAAGATATGACAACTTTATAAGCAGATTTATAAGAAAGATTCATGTTTTGTATGGGTTTGGTGAATGCTGGTCATGAACAAATAAAAATGATGAATTTATGTTAAATCTTGCCTATACTAAAAATTCGTTTAACAACATATGAACAAATATGGGTAGTGGTTGTAGTCGCTCCGTTTTAATTTCTTGTCTTAAAAAAACATTTTCCCCCCTTTGTATAGGCGCGCCTGTTGTGTTGCCAAATAAAGATAAAATCCAAACAACACAGGAGCAGGATCAATGATCTTTGAATGGATGTCTGATCCCTCTGCTTGGGTGGGTTTAGCAACTTTAATCGTTCTTGAAATTGTATTGGGGATCGATAACCTCGTTTTTATCGCGATTTTGGCTGAGAAATTGCCGCCAGAGCAACGAGCTAAAGCACGTATAGTCGGTTTGGTACTCGCATTAGGAATGCGCCTTGTACTCTTAGCCTCGATTGCTTGGGTCGTGACACTGACTGAGCCACTCTTCCATATTTTTGATCATCCATTTTCTGGTCGTGATTTGATTTTGTTATTCGGTGGTGTGTTCTTATTATTTAAAGGCACCATGGAATTGCATGAACGGATGGAAGGAAAACAACTTCATAAAGAAGATAATCCTGTTCATGCTGCATTCTGGATGGTTATTGTCCAGATTGTTGTGCTTGATGCTGTATTCTCGTTAGACAGTGTGATTACAGCTGTAGGTATGGTGAAAGAGCTGTCAGTGATGATGGTTGCGGTTGTTATTGCTGTCGGAATCATGTTGTGGGCATCAAAACCACTCATGGACTTCGTCAATAAACATCCAACAGTTGTCATTCTGTGTCTTGGCTTCTTGATGATGATCGGTTTCTCTTTGGTGGTGGAAGGCTTTGGTTTCCATATTCCGAAGGGCTATTTATATGCTGCAATTGGCTTCTCGGTTTTGGTAGAAGTTATCAATCAGAGCATGCGTCGCAATCAGGAAAAGCTAGTTACCACTACAGATTTACGTTATCGCACTGCCTCTGCGGTTTTACGTATGTTAGGCAGTAAAAATAGTAGTTCTTCAGATACTCAATCTTCTGATAAAGAAGATGTATTAGCGACGCAAGCTTTTGCTGATGAAGTTTTTGACGAAGAAAATGGTGCTTATCACAGTGTGCTTGTACAAGGTGTGCTTGGTTTATCAGAGCGTCCTGTAAAATCTGTTATGACTCCACGCCCTGAACTTGAGTGGATTGACTTAGACGATGAACCTGAAGTTTTAAAAGAACGTTTAATGTCGATGACACATTCTCGTTTGATCGTTGCACGCGGTGAACTTGATAATATTGAGGGTATTGCACTTACGCATAAAGTTTTAAACAACTTTATTGAAACAGGTGTAGTTGATTTCCAAAAGCATCTACGTGAACCTGTGATTGTGCATGAAAATGCTCAAGTGCTTATGGTGATGGAGCAATTGCGTCAAGCACCTTTACAAATGGCTATCGTATTAAATGAATATGGTTCCATCGAAGGTATCGCAACACCAATTGATATCTTAGAAGCGATTGCTGGTGAATTCCCTGATGAAGATGAGTTAGACGCTGCTGCTGAAAGCTTGGCAGACGGTTCATTAATGCTTGAAGGTTCAACTGATATTCGCCATGTATCACTTTTATTAGGTCGTGATCTCGTTGACGAAAGTGAACAGTATTCAACTTTATCGGGCTACTTGTTATTCCATTTAGGCCGTTTACCGGAAAATGGTGAAGCTGTTGAGGCAGACGGTTATCGCTTTGAAGTGATTACGATGGAAGGTCATAAAATTGAGAAAGTTCATATTGTTTCTATCGAACAAGATGAATCAAAAGATTAAATGACGTTTTAAGTCTAGAAACATCATAAAATAGCTCAACTCTGAGCTATTTTTTTATTTGAGACACACCAAATGACCCAACAAACTTGTCCATGTGGAAAAGGCCGCTATATAGAATGTTGTGAGCCTTTACATTTAGGCACAGCCAAAGCACTAACGGCAGAGCAGCTTATGCGTTCACGTTATAGCGCTTTTGCATTACAGCAAATTGATTATATTGTGCAAACGACTGCTTTAGGTCAGCAAACAGCTCTTGATAAAGATGCTATCGCAGAGTGGAGCAAACAAAATCAATGGTTGGGTTTAGAGGTGGTTAACGCCAACGAAAAATTAGATAAAACTCATGCACAGGTTGAGTTCAAGGCTCATTATCATGATGGGCAAAAAGCTCAAATTCACCACGAGGTTTCACATTTTGTTTATCACCAGCAAAAATGGTTTTTCCTCGACCCAACGGTCGATATGCAGGTCACCATGAAACAACCTTGTATATGTGGTTCAGGAAAAAAATTTAAGCAATGCTGTGCACAATTTCTGTAAGTTTATCTTAAAATACGCCCACTGTTTGGCCTGAGGGAAAGGGCGATGTTACTCACCGTTATTTATATTATTGCGATTACTGCGGAAGCCATGACAGGAGCATTATCTGCTGGTCGACGGAGTATGGACTGGTTCGGTGTCGTACTGATTGCCTGTGTGACTGCTTTAGGTGGTGGTTCGGTGCGAGATGTATTGCTTGGTCACTATCCTTTAACTTGGGTAAAACATCCTGAATACTTAGTTCTGACCTGCTGTGCTGCATTTGTCACGATTATTATTGCCAAATGGATGCGTCATTTACATAACATCTTTTTGGTGCTCGATGCTTTAGGCTTGATTGGTTTTACGATCATTGGTTGCCAGATTGCCTTACAAATGGGACATGGTTTTGTCGTCTCAGCAGTAGCTGGAGTGTTGACTGGAGTATCTGGTGGTATTTTACGTGATATTTTATGTAACGATGTCCCGTTCGTTTTCCGCCGTGAACTCTATGCGAGTATCTCTTTTGTGGCAGTCATCTGTTACTGGGTTTGTCAGGATTTAGGATTAAGCCTAGAGTTAACCGTTATTTCAACTTTAATTTTTGGCTTTACCTTACGTCTGATTGCAATCTATTTTGGCTTAGAAATGCCTAAATTTATTTATAAAGATGATGATGCAGAATCGGCTTCTTCAACTGACGAACATTAATCATGCAGAATTCGATGTGAGCATGATATAACAATTAAATATATTGTCTTGCTCACTTATTTTTTCCAGTAGAGTTTTTCCTATGGATCTGGTTTCACGTATACAAAATCTTCCAATTGGCAAATTTCACTACACATTACTGTGGGTGGTTGGTTTAGGTTGGATGTTTGATGCGATGGACACCGGTATCATTGCTTTTATCATGACAACGCTTGTTAAAGACTGGGCATTAACACCAGCCGAAAGCGGTTGGATTGTGAGTATTGGTTTTGTAGGAATGGCTATTGGAGCTGTTTGCTCAGGAGCTTTAGCAGATCGCTTTGGCCGCAAGACAATATTTGCAGTGACCATGGCCATCTATAGTATTGCGACTGCCTTATGTGCTTTTGCTCCAGATTTGAAGTGGTTATTAATTTTCCGTTTTATTGTTGGTCTTGGGCTTGGTGGACAGTTACCCGTTGCAGTGACATTGGTGAGTGAATATATACCTGCCCATGTACGTGGTCGTTTTATCGTCCTACTCGAAAGTTTTTGGGGTTTGGGCTGGTTAGTTGCCGCACTCATTTCTTATTTTATTATTCCTAAATTTGGTTGGCACATTGCATTTCTTATGGGTGGCCTCCCACTGATTTATATTTTAGTAATTTGGAAAAAACTCCCTGAATCCATACCTTACCTGATTAACCGTGGACGTGTTGAAGAAGCACATGCATTGGTTCAAAAATTAGAAGCTCAAGCAGGCGTTCAAATTGTTCACCATATTGAAGTCGTGCCTGTAGCCATGCGACAAAAAGTCTCTTTTAAACAACTTTGGAGTGGTCAATTTGCTCGCAGAAGCTTAATGCTTTGGCTCATCTGGTTTGGAATTGTGTATTCCTACTACGGGATCTTTACATGGCTGCCAAGTTTATTAGTGAAACAGGGCTATGACATCGTTAAATCTTTTGAATATGTTTTGCTTATGATTTTGGCGCAGCTACCAGGCTACTTGGCAGCGGCATGGTTTGTAGAGCAGTTAGGTAGAAAAATTACACTCGCTGCATTTATCGGGTTTTGTGCGTTGTCTGCATATTTCTTTGGACAAGCCGATAGTGTAAATAGCATTATATTTTGGGGTTGTCTCATGTCCTTCTTTAATTTGGGTGCATGGGGAGTGTTATATACCTATACACCAGAGCAATATCCAGCCAACATTCGGGCTTTTGGTTCGGGCTGGGCATCGGCAATGGGCCGTTTAGGTGGAATTTTGGCGCCGATAGTCGTCACTCATATGATGGTTTCCAAAAATGGATTTAGCCATGTTTTTATGATGTTTACTATTGTTTTACTTTTGGTTGCAGCTGTAATTTTAATATTAGGTGAAGAAACCCAAGGTAAAAGACTAGAGTCGATAGGTCTCTAGTTTGCCTAACTTTATAGCAAGTAACTAAAAATATAGAGAGATGAGACATAATTTGACGCTCAGGTGACAGAGTCCCTCTTGTGTCTGTAACATAGCCCACTTAGCATAAGACTCACTTAAAATAACGACTGATTTGGAAGATAAGCTGACTATGACCAGCCTTGCGCATCAAGCGACAGAAAACCGCTCTGTGGCCGAATTTACTGAACAGGCTTACCTGAATTATGCCATGTACGTCATTATGGACCGTGCATTGCCGCATATCAGTGATGGCTTAAAACCTGTACAGCGCCGTATTGTCTACGCCATGAGCGAGTTGGGCTTAAAAAGCAGTGGTAAGCCAAAAAAATCGGCCCGTACTGTAGGTGACGTACTAGGTAAATATCATCCTCATGGTGATTCGGCATGTTATGAAGCCATGGTGTTGATGGCTCAGCCGTTTAGTTATCGCTATCCTTTGATTGAAGGTCAAGGGAACTGGGGTTCACCAGATGACCCTAAATCCTTTGCAGCGATGCGTTATACCGAGGCAAAACTTTCTGCCTACAGTGAGTTATTACTAAGTGAGTTAGGACAAGGCACGAGTGAATGGCAAGATAACTTTGATGGTTCATTAAAAGAACCGATTACTTTGCCAGCACGAGTTCCTAATATTCTGCTGAATGGTACAACTGGTATTGCGGTTGGTATGGCGACTGATATTCCGCCACATAATTTGCGTGAAGTGATTAAAGGAACAATTGCCTTAATTCGTAATCCGCAAACATCAGACGAGAAATTGGCTGAATATATTCCAGCGCCAGATTTACCAACCAAAGCTGAAATTATTACTCCGCCTGAAGAATTACTCAAAATCCAGACGACTGGACGTGGTAGTTACCGCATGCGAGCGGTTTATACCATCGAAAAAAATGAAATCGTGATTACCGAATTGCCGTATCAAGTATCGGGTTCTAAGGTGATCACTCAAATTGCCGACCAAATGCAGGCCAAAAAGCTACCATTAGTGGTGGATGTGCGTGACGAGTCGGATCATGAAAACCCAACACGACTCGTGATTGTACTTCGTTCTAACCGTATTGATGCTGAAGCGGTGATGAGCCACTTATTTGCGACTACCGATTTAGAATCAAGCTACCGTGTTAATTTAAACATGATTGGTGAGGATGGTCGTCCTCAGGTTAAGTCGATTCGACGTATCTTGCTTGAGTGGATTGAGATCCGTAAAAAAACGGTTACTCGCCGTTTGGAATATCATTTAAACCGAATTGAAAAACGTCTACATATTTTGGCAGGCCTTTTAATTGCTTATCTCGATATTGATACGGTTATCCGTATTATTCGTGAAGAAGATCAGCCTAAACCTGTATTGATGGACCATTTCAAAATTGATGAGATACAGGCAGAAGCAATTTTAGAACTCAAGTTACGTCATTTAGCAAAACTTGAGGAGATGGAAATCCGTCAAGAACAGGATGAGCTCTCAGCAAAAGCAGCGATTATTCGTGAACAATTAGAAAACCCAGAATCTTTAAAAAACCTGATTATTGGCGAATTAAAAGAAGATGCGAAAAAGTTTGGTGACGAACGCCGTTCTCCAATTGTTGCACGTGCTGAAGCTGTTCAAATTAGAGAACAAGATTTAATGCCGGCTGAAGCAGTAACGGTAGTTTTATCTGAGGCGGGATGGATTCGTGCTGCAAAAGGTGCGGATGTTGATGCAGAGAATTTAAACTATCGTGCTGGTGACCAATATTTAAGTCATGCGGTGGGTAAAACCAATCAACGAATTTATTTCCTTGATGAGACAGGGCGTAGTTATGCCTTGCCTATTAGTAGTTTGCCATCAGCAAGAGGTTTAGGCGAGCCATTAAGTTCGAAACTTGCTCCTGCAAGTGGAGTCGCGTTTATTCAGGTCTATTTAGATGATGAAGAGTCAGAACTTATTGCTGCTAGCTCATCAGGTTATGGCTTTAAAACTCAAGTCAAACAGTTAGATACTAATGCCAAGGCAGGAAAAAGCTTCTTGTCGGTACCTGAAAAGTCAAAAGCGCTACCGTTAATATCTGCCCAAAACATGACACATTTGGCTGTACTCAGCTCAGCAGGTCGACTCTTGATTATTGATTTGTCAGAACTGCCAAATTTAAATAAGGGTAAAGGTAATAAGTTGATACAACTTGAAGCGGAAGAGCAGATTTTATCCATGACAACCCTGAACTTAGATGAAATAATTCAGGTGGTTGCAGGTCAACAACATCTAAAACTAAAAGGTGATGATCTACAGAAATACATGGGTAAACGAGCTTCAAAAGGGCACCTCTTACCACGTGGATATCAAAAAGCAAATAAACTGTTGATTCAGAGATAAAGCTAGCGTCGAGCAACATAAATACGCTATATATGGCAATAAGTTCAAGCAATGAACTGAACTTATTGGTATTGGATAATGATTAAAAGGACAGCAATTTGGAGTACGCAATTTGTACTCCATGCAAAAAATTTGACAGGGTCAAATTGTCAAAACTTCTGTCTCATAATCTTGTTCGAAAGTGTCATGAATGTGCCAATAAGTTTTAAATATGTTCTGGCACCAAGAAGCTAAAGAATAGCTGGGGCATTGAATAACAGTTATTACTAAGGATTACGAATCGGAGATAATGGCATTATGGAAAAGATTTGGTTTGCAGAATACCAAAAAACAGGGATTCCAGAAACAGTAACATTGCCTGCGGAAAATACCTCTCTTGTTGATATTTTTGAGAGTAATTTCCAAAAATTTGGTTCTCGTGATGCCTTTATCTTTATGGATAAAGCGATGTCATTTAACGAGTTGGAACTTGCAAGCCGTAAGTTCGCGACCTATTTGCAAAATTTGGGGTTAGCAAAGGGAACTCGTGTGGCAGTGATGATGCCAAACGTATTGCAATATCCTGTAGTTGCATTAGCTGTGTTACGTGCAGGCTTAGTATTAGTGAATGTAAACCCACTTTATACTGCGCGTGAGCTTGAGCATCAATTAAATGACTCGGGTTCAGAAGTACTCGTGATTATCGAAAACTTTGCCAGTGTTTACCAAAGCATTTTAGGTAAAACTCCTGTGAAGCATGTTGTAGTTGCGACAGTAGGAGATATGCTTGGTACGCTTAAAGGTACATTAGTAAATTTTGTATTACGTAAAGTACGTAAGCAAATTCCTGCTTGGAATATTCCAGGGTACGTTAAATTTAATACAGCATTAAATAAAGTAAGTCCGAGTAATTATAAGCGTCCAAATTTAACTTTAAGTGATACTGCCGTGCTTCAATATACGGGTGGTACTACAGGTGTTTCAAAAGGTGCGGAATTAACACATCTTAATTTGGTTGCCAACCTTTTACAGTGTGATGGTATCTTCCAAAGTAAATTTGGTGCAAATGATGGTGCTAAAGGCGACCGTATTGTTTGCGCATTACCGCTTTATCATATTTTTGCGTTCATGGTTTGCGCGATGTACGGTATGTATAAAGGTCAGGCAAATATCTTGATTCCGAACCCACGTGATTTACCAGCGGTAATTAATGAATTACGTAAATATCAGCCATCATTCTTCCCAGCAGTAAATACATTATTTAATGCTTTAGTAAACAATGAAGAATTTAAACAACTTGACCATAGCAATTTAAAAATGGCGATGGGCGGTGGTATGGCAGTTCTACCTTCTACAGCAGAAGCGTGGAAGAAGATTACTGGTACAACCATTATTGAAGGTTATGGTTTGTCTGAGACTTCTCCGGTAGCGACTGCAAACCCTCCTGCATCTACTGAATTTAGCGGCACTATTGGTATTCCGTTACCTTTAACTGAAGTTGCTATTTTAGATGATGACGGTAAAGAAGTTGCCTTAGGTGAGCAAGGTGAAATCTCTATTCGTGGTCCTCAAGTCATGAAAGGCTATTGGAAGCGTCCTGATGAGACTGCGAAAGTCATGACTGCAGACGGTTTCTTCCGTACTGGTGATATCGGCGTTATGGATAGCCGTGGATATACTAAAATTGTAGACCGTAAAAAAGATATGATTTTGGTTTCTGGCTTTAACGTTTATCCAAGCGAAATCGAAGAAGTTATTGCTAAACATCCAAAAGTATTGGAAGTTGCAGCAATTGGTGTTCCTGATGAAAAATCAGGTGAAGTGCCAAAACTCTTTATCGTGAAAAAAGATCAAAGCTTAACGACTGAAGAAATTTTGAACTTTGCTAAAGAAAACTTAACAGGTTATAAACGCCCTCGTTATGTTGAGTTTATGGATGAATTACCTAAATCAAACGTAGGCAAAATCTTACGTAAGGACTTACGTAAGCCAGCCTAAAAAGTTAATAAAAAAGCGCCTTAGGGCGCTTTTTTTGTTTTTACATTTTGTTGTGGCTTTTCATAAACCAGCGGTCTATGTAAGGACGACCAATTCCTACCATCCCAACAAAAACTAGCATTGTGCCCAATTGCAAACGCAAATGAGTTAAATCGAGCTGACCATAACTTAAATAATTATCTACTAGGCAATATAGGGTAATCACAATTAACCAATGCCATAAAGGAAGCCGTTTAATACCGACTGCAATAAAAGTAATTGTTAAAATAACAAAGGTGCCCAATGTCGATTGCCAATTTAGATTTGCACAAATCACACTCAATAAAAAAGCGACAATAGGAAATACGATTTTTAATATACGGTCTACCTGAAGCTGATTTTGTTTTTGCTTGTCTAAGACGTCAAACAATTCTTTTTGATCAGGTTGTTGCATACATGGCCCTATTAATCAGTGATGACAAGTGATTGCATAAAATTTCAGGTAAAAACGCAATGTTATGATAGCATGATCAACAGTATTTTCAGTGATGGATGGCACTATGCAGGGCATCAGCGGCATTATCTATATTATTTTAGTGGCATGTTTGCTGCCATACGCATTTACCGTAATTGCAAAATTTACAGGTGGTTTTCAGCCCGTCGATAATCAAAACCCAAGAGCTTTTTTGGCTAAAACAACAGGTCTTGCTGCTCGCGCTAATGCCGTACAACAAAATAGCTTTGAAAGCCTACCTTTATTCTTAACTGCTATTTTAATGGCTGAATATATGGTTGTTCCGGAATATTTTATTCTGAGATTAGGTTGGGCATATATTATTTTAAGAGTTATTTATGGTATTTGCTATTTAAGTAATTGGGCAACTTTGCGCTCGATTGTTTGGTTCTTATCTATATTGTGTCCAATCTTATTACTTGTGGTCACGATTAAACTGACTTGAGTGTCATTCTGTCATCATTCATATCAACTTTCGCGTGTGCCCATTGTATAATCGGCATCATTTTGATGATATCCACGCTATAATCGAGTGGATTTTACATCTGACTTCATAACGAAAGAGTATTGATATGAGTTACAGCAATATCCCAGCAGGTAAAGATGCGCCAAATGACATCTATGTCATTATTGAAATTCCTGCAAATGCAGCACCAATTAAATATGAAATCGATAAAGATTCTGATGCATTGTTCGTAGACCGTTTCATGGGTACAGCAATGTTCTATCCAGCGAACTATGGTTATGTTCCAAATACTTTGTCTGAAGATGGCGACCCATTAGACGTACTTGTTGTAACTCCTCATCCTGTTGCTGCTGGTTCAGTCATTCGTTGCCGTCCAGTGGGCAAATTAAATATGGAAGATGACGGTGGTATTGATGCGAAATTAATCGCTGTTCCACACGAAAAATTATCTCCACTTTATAAAGACGTGAAGGAATATACAGATCTTCCTCCGTTATTGATTAGCCAAGTTGAGCATTTCTTCAGTCACTATAAAGATTTAGAACCAGGTAAGTGGGTAAAAATCAGTGGTTGGGAAGGTGCTGATGTTGCTAAAGCCGAAGTATTAAAAGCAATTGAAGCTGCTAAATAAGCTTTAATTTATAAGCTCAGAATGTCTCAATTGATATTTTGAGCTTAATAAAAAACCTACATCTGTTACCAGACGTAGGTTTTTTTATGCTTGATAGATTTGTGAATTAGAATAATTTCACAGGAATATCAAGGAATAAACGCCATTCATTGGTATCACCAATGTACGCACCTTGGTATGAGTCGCTTGCACGATAATACGAGTTACGGATACGGAGGCTTGCATCTTTAGCGAAACCACTTTGAACTGTGTATTTCACTTGGTTAAAGAACTCACGTTCTTGAGCATCATCAGTTACATTTTTAACTTTGATGTCCCAACCATATACAAATGCAGTTGTCCAGTTTAGACCAGGTAATACACCTAATTTACCAAAATCGAGACTGTACTGGATTTGTGCAGATTTTTCATCATTACCGATGAAGTCAGACATGTAAGAGTTTGGCAAATAGATACTTTGGAAGCCGTCAGCATTTTGACCATAGTCATAACCAACATTACCGCTGTTTTGTTGGTAAGCAACCATGATGTTATGTGGGCCCGTATTATAAGCCGTAGAGATAGCCCAAATGTTATTTTGACGATTAGATAGATCATCAGTAGTTTGAGAATAAGTAAAAGCACCTTCATCAAACTTAGTATGATAACCGCTGAAATCATATGTTAATGAACTGTCATTCGCCAATGGCTGTTTAAAGTTCACATTTACATAATGGCGATCAAGCTTATTCTTGCTGTCTAAACCATAGTAAGATGCATTTAAATTATCATCAAACTTGTATTTAGCACCCCACACAATTGCACGATCAAGACCCTTACCATTTACGTCAGCATCGGTATTGATTTGATCAGACATTTGGTTTTTAGTAAATTTACCAGCAACAACTTCAAGATTCTTGATTTCATGGCTAGTTAATAAAGTACCTGTAAAATATTCAGGAACCATACGTCCAGTATTACTTGCAAGAACAGGTAGGTCGAGTACTTGAGTACCGTAACGTACTGTTGTATTCGAGAAACGTGCTTTAACGCTACCACCACCACGAGCCCAGTGATCATAAGCGGAGCCATCATTATGTAATGGGATCATTTGGTTACCGGCATTTTTATTTTCACCGATCTTAAATGAACCATCACCCACAGCGCCAACACCGAAACCAATAATACCAGGGGTAAAGCCAGAATCAATACTTACAATTGCTGATTGAGCAAATGAGCTAGTATCTTTTGCGCCCTGTTTTTTGTCACGGTTGATGTAACCTGTACGGAAGAGAATAGAACCGTTCGCATCTTCAACAAATCCTTTTGCCTCACTTTGCTCGCTTGCCTGAGCTGAGGAAATTATTGCCGCAGAAATGAGAACTGCTAATGTAAGTTTTTGTGCTTTTAGCATATTTAAAGAACCTCATAAAAACGATAAATCCTGTGCCTTGTTATTGTTCAGGGCCTAGGATTTCCATCAATTGTATAAGTAATCTGTAAAAAAGATATATTTTTGTTCATTTTATTTTATATATGCTATGCAGGATTTGATTAATGTGGTAGGGGTTGTTTAATAAATTTATAATTCGTCTTTTATACTTAATCTATTGTTTAAAATAAAAAAAGTAATTTAATTTTTAGTGGATTTTTACCATTTATTTTGTATTTAAAGTTCAAAAAATAGTTGATTCTTGTGTTCATTTTTTACTCTTTTTTGTTGGATATGTTTACTTTTTAATCTTATTTTAAGTTTCTTTTTTCATCACTTTTATTTTTATACCCTTTAAATTGTTACTATATAACGTTATTTTAAAAATGGAATGTACAAAAATAGATCACTACTGGCGGATAACAAAATATGTTTAGATTGATCAAATTTAGTGCAATAAATTGCTTGTATTTTGTGCACTACTCTTTTTATCCATATTATTGCTTAAAAAAGACCCAAAATAGTACATCTACTTTAAACAAGTAATAAATAAACAAATCCAATGAGTAGAAATGCGCAATCACAGATCATTACAAGCATTGTCTTCCAGAAATTTACATACTTTTTATATCTCGCCTCTAAGATTAAATAGAAAATTTATGTGCAACAAATGAATACTTCACGCCTCGCTCATTAATTTCCGATAAGGGGTTTTCGTATGTTTAGTATTTTTTATCGCATAAGAATTTTATTTTATCGCTATGTTTTTTATGGATATATTTTTATAAAAATTACCCAGAAATTTTATAATAAAGTGAGTTTGATCTCAAAATTAATGAAGAGCACTGATAGCAAATTCGTACTTGGCACAGCAATTGCTAAAGCTCAAGTAACACAATTTGTTTAATTCCTATAAATCGTGCGTTCATTGTGGGGGAGATCAAAATGATGAAATTTGCACTTAAGGCAGTAACTCTTGGTATCTTTGCAGCAGGGTCAACTATGGCTATGGCTGAAGATGCTCCATCTTTTTATGGAATCACGGCAACAGGTAGTGTGGCAGCGACCACAGACTACCGTTTCCGTGGTGTTACCCAATCGTCAAATAACCCAGCTATTCAAGGTGGGTTCACCTTTTCTCATAAGTCAGGTGCTTATGTTGCGCTTTGGGGGTCAAGCGTAGACTTTAATACACCTGGCGTTTCAACTGAAACCGATATCTCTTTAGGTTATACAAATACATTAAAATTGTCTGATACGCTTGCACCAACGTATGATGTGGGTGTAATTCATTATGGCTATATTGGTTCTGACTCAAAATTTACTAACCCATACAATGGTGATACTGGCTTCGACTTCACCGAATTTTACGGAAAATTAACGTTTGCAGACTCTTTGTTTAAAGGTGATGCACTTAGTGTGGGCGTAAGCTATTCAGATGATTACTGGGGCCACTCTGATGAGTTCTGGTATTTCAACGTTGGTTATTCAGCACCAATTGCAGATACAGGATTTACTGGACTTGCTTCAGTTGGTTATAACAAACTCAAAAACAAAGATTCTTTACTTGTAGTTGCAGGTGGGCCAGGTGAAGACGATAGCTATATCGATTATAAAGTTGGCGTCAACTATAACATTTTAGGTATTGTTGCTGAGCTAGATGTTGTTGGTACAGACATTAGTACTTCTGGTATGACTGATGCTCAGAAAAAACCTTATGACACAGGTTTAGTGTTTAGTTTAACTAAAACATTCTAAGTTTGAGTTTTAAAAAAGCGGGTGAGTAACCCGCTTTTTTATTAGTTTTCTATTTCAGAAAATAGCTGTTTTAACTGGTTAAGCTCAATATCCGTACCTTTAGATAATGGCTTGCGTGGTAAGCCCGCAGAGACACCTTTTAGTTGTAAACCAGCTTTAATCGTTTTAGGTAAACCACCATTTACAATAAAGCGTAGTAGAGGAAGTTGCTGATAAAATGAATTTTGGGCGTGTTCCAATTCACCATTTTTCACATGTTCAATAAGCTGTTGAGGTCGCTGACCTAACAGGTTCGGTGCTGCTGTACACCAACCGCTTGCTCCCGCACATAAAGCTTCTAAAGCTAGAGGGTTACACCCGTTATAAAAAGGGAGTTCTCCTTTTGATAGCTCATAAATTTTATGCATGCGCTGAATATCACCGCTACTTTCTTTCACCATCGTAATATTTGCAATGCTATTAAACATACGCACAATTAACTCTGGAGACATATCAACACCGCTAGTCGCGGGGTTGTTATAAATCATAATTGGTAGAGTAGTTTCTTTGGCAATTGCTTGATAATATTCAAAAACCTCTTGGTCTGTTAGCTTCCAATAAGATATAGGAATCACCATAAGTGCATCTGCACCATAGCTTTGCGCGATTTGCGCCTTTTTGATGGCTTGATCCGTCGTGAGTTCTGAAATTCCAATAATGACAGGCACGCGTTTATTAATACTTTCAATTGAAGTTTTCGCGACTAAGCACCATTCATCCCATTCAAGATAAGCGCTTTCGCCTGTACTGCCTAAAGGCGCAATCGCGTCGCAACCGTTTTCAATAAGCAAATCCAGCATCTGTTTTAAAACAGGAAGATTAATGGTGTTTTCATCAGAAAATGGGGTAACAGGATAGCCAATAATGCCGTTTAGTTTCATGGTGGAAATCTCTTTTTAAATACAGTCAGAATGTTTTTTCAAAGCTTTACGTGCGTAGTAGGTAAAGTTCACTTTGTTGCGTTTATCGGTAGAAACCCAGTCATGAGCTTCTTTTGCTAAAGCATGGGGGATGGGCTGGATTTGTCCGGCAGACATGGCTAGCAGTTGCAGTTGAGCTGCTCGTTCAATTAAAAGAGCCAAGTTGCAGGCTTCTTCAATGGTTTTTCCTGTAACCAGTTGGCCATGATGAGACAACAAAACAGCACGGTTTTTACCAAGCGCAGAAGAAATCAAAATACCTTCTTCATTACCTACAGGGACACCTGGCCAATGACCTACAAATGAGCAGTCTTCGTAAAGTGCACAAACGTCCATTTGGGAAATCATAAGTGGAACCTGTAGCATCGATAGGGCTGCTACATGGGTAGGATGAGTATGGATAATGCAGTTCACTTCTGGATGTTCTTTATAAATCCATGTGTGAAAACGATTGGCTGGGTTTGCCATTCCTTCTTGGTTGATAGGTTCTAAATCTTGATTCACCTCAAGTAAATTTGAGGCAGTAATTTCATCAAAACCTAAACCAAAACGTTGGGTAATAAAGGACTCTTTATTTTCACTACGGCAGGTAATTTGGCCTGCTAAACCAGCATCATGGCCATGGTCAAATAAAATACGACAAGTGAGTGCAAGCTTTTGACGATCAGTTAAATCTGAGTCGCTAATCCACTTTTGCATGTCTTGCTGTGCATGTTGCATCAGGTCTTGTTTGTTTACAGCAGCAGTTTTCATCTCTTCTCCAGTCCAGTTGACCAAATTAAGTAGGTGAAGGCAGAATAGAAAACAACTGGATTAATAAATACATCCAGTTTATATAAGTTGTATGGTCCAGATGGAGCAAATATGCTAAGACCTTGGCAAGTAAATTTTCGTATCGATGAAAGAGAAGAAAAAACGGTTTTTCTAAAACTGACTAACTTGATTAGTCAGGAAATTTTATGTGGCCGTTTAGTGCAGGGGACGATGCTGCCGGGGTCTCGTAGCTTGTCAAAAGAACTAGGAATTAATCGAAAAACCGTACAAGCAGTCTATGAAGAGTTAGAGGCACAAGGATGGCTTGTGACCCGTCCCCGAAAAGGCACATTTGTGGCGGATGTTTTGCCGGAAAAACAGCTTCAAATAGAGCCAGTATCTGAGCGAACAGTTAATGATAAACCAATCACTCAAGAAGTGATTCAACGCCCACATAACGATGGTGTGCCAGATCCGAGGCTTATTCCCTACGAACTATTTTCGCGGGCATACCGGCATGCACTGATTAAAATTACGCAAAACCAGTACATGGGATATGGTGACCCACGAGGGATGGTTGAGCTAAGACAGGCTTTACAACAAATGTTGTCAATGGAACGTTTTATGAATGTTGCTGAAGATGAGATTTGTATTGTACGTGGTAGCCAGATGGGAATTTTTCTTGCCTCTCGAGCATTACCCAATCGGCAGGGCGTTATCGTTATTGAGGAATTGTATTATCCATCTGCTTTTAAAGCATTTCAATCAAATGGCTTTCAAGTGGTTTCTGTCAAATTAGATGAACAAGGTATCGTCATTGACGACCTAAAACGGATTTTACAAGAACATTCGGTTGCTGCTATTTATACAACTCCACATCATCAATATCCTACAACTGTCACCATGACCATGTCTCGCCGTCTTCAACTCTTAGAGCTTTCAAAAAAATGGGGGTTTCACATTATTGAAGACGACTATGACCACGAATTCCACTATGACAGCCGGCCTATGCCACCCTTAGCAAGTTTGCCTCATTCTGAGTTGGTCATTCATGTAGGTTCATTGTCTAAGGTCTTTGCACCCGGTGTCCGATTGGGATATATGGTAGCGTCCCCAACAATCATTCAATCCATTACTGAAGATATTTTATTGATTGATCGGCAAGGCAATAACATTACGGAACTTGCTTTAGCAGATTTAATGCAGCGAGGGGAGATCAAGCGACATATCCGTAAAATGAAAAAAATATATCAACTACGCCGAGACCATGCATTAACTGAGTTCAATCGAATTTTTGCAGAGAGTGTTCAGATACAGCCACCCGCAGGTGGAATGGCTTTGTGGGTGAAATTCCAGAAACCATTTACTCAAGATCAGCTTATGAAATTAAAAGAACTCAACATTGATACAGAGCAGAAGTTTAAACAGGGGGAGCCTTCTAACCATTGTGTTCGTTTTGGCTTTGCTGCTTTATCAGAAAAGGAAATCACTGCTTTAATCGAGAAGCTAAATGAGATTCTTAATAAAAGAACAGTGAACTCATAATCCGCTCTTTTATTTTAAGAAAGTTCACTCTAATTCATTTCTACATTTTTGAATCTCTGAGACAAAGGTAAGCAGAAAGGGAGTAATTTGTGACTTATATTTTTCGGTTTGTAGCATCTCGCTAATTTGTTCAGGAGATTTGCCGATGAGAGAAATCCTTAAAAATAAATCTTCAAAGAAATTGCTACTAACAGTCGACAATACTCTTCTTAAAGAAACTAGCATGTCGTCGCCGCGGCTAGATGCATGAACCAGGACAATAGGTATATCTATAATTTCGGTACGGGAAACCATCCAATCAATTGCATTCTTGAGACCACCTGGAATACAACGGATATATTCTGGACTTGAGATGATAATGCCATCTGCATCAGAAACAGATTTGATGAAATCTTCCACTACAGTAGGCGTTTTTTCTCCTTCATTATCTGGAGAAAAGACAGGCAGATTATTAATATGATCAAAAACTGTCAATTCAATGTCGGACGGTGCTATATCCTTCATTGCTCTTAATAGAGCAGTATTTGTAGATTCTTTTCTTGCACTACCTGAGATAGCCAAAATTTTCATAGCATCCTCTTTACTTGTATTAATACATAGGGAGTAATAAATTCTCTTATTAATAACTTCTATAAATATTAAAAAAGCGGACTCATCATCCGCTGTTTTTATTTTAAGAATGATTGCCTCGATAAGAGAGCGCTTCTGTAAGATGAGGACTTTGGATCATCTCACTTTGCGCCAAATCGGCAATGGTACGAGCAACCCGTAAAACACGATGATAAGCACGAGCCGACAGATTCAAACGTTGTTGAGCCATTTCAATCATTCGTTGAGAAGTACTATCAAGTACAGCATATTGCTCAAGTTGTTTCGGTGAAAGTGCTTGATTTAAACAATCTTGTCTTTGCATTTGTTGTTTATAAGCATAAATCACACGCTGTCTTACAGCCGTAGAGTCTTCAGCAGGCGTTGGATCTTGCAGTTCTTGAGCTTTTAAAGGCGGTACATCAATATGTAAATCGATACGGTCAAGTAATGGTCCTGATATACGGTTTTGATAGCGCTTAATACTCTCTGGCGAACATTGGCAACGGCTGTCTTGATTAAACGCATAACCACATGGACAAGGGTTCATTGCTGCAATGAGCTGAAAGTTTGCAGGATAGGTAATTTGCCGAGCTGCACGTGAAATAATGATTTCTTTTGACTCAAGCGGCTGACGTAAGACTTCTAGAACTTTTCTGTCAAACTCGGGGAGTTCATCTAAAAACAAAACCCCTAAATGAGATAAGGTAATTTCACCCGGTTTAGGATGTGAACCGCCCCCAACTAGTGCAATCGCTGATGCTGTATGGTGGGGCGCGCGAAATGGACGCTGACCAAAGGTATGCGGTGTATTTGAAATAGAATAAATACTCGCGACTTCAAGCGTTTCTTGATTAGAAAGGGGTGGCAAAATTGAAGGAAGACGTGAAGCGAGTAAAGTCTTACCTGTACCTGGTGGTCCTTTAAAGAGCAGCGAGTGCCCGCCTGCGGCGGCAATTTCTAGTGCGCGACGTGGACGTAGCTGACCTTTTACATCTGCCAGATCAAATTTATAAGGCATTTGGTTTGAGGTCGTTGCAGGTTCAATCGAAGATAGTGATTTTATGCCCAAGAAATGATCACAAACTTCTTTTAAATGGCTCACTGGATAACATTCAAGATTCGGTAAATGGCTAATATCCTGACTGTTATCGAGAGGTAAAAGCATTTTATGCTTGGCCTGTTGACACGCCATTGCCAAAGTTAAAGTGCCTGACACTGGCCTTACATGACCATCTAAAGCTAATTCACCAATTAATTCAAAATCTTCGGCACAGTTTTCTGGGAGCTGGCCAGATGCAATTAAAATACCTATAGCAATAGGTAAATCTAGACGTGATCCATCTTTGGGCAAATCTGCTGGTGCAAGATTAATGGTCAGCCGTTTTGTTGGAAATTGAAATCCACTATTAATAATGGCTGAGCGAACTCGGTCTTTACTTTCTCTTACCGCCGCCTCTGCTAGGCCGACAATAGTAAGAGAAGGTAAGCCTTGACTCACATGTACCTCAACTTCAATCAAAGGTGCATGTAAACCTAAAAGTCCCCGTGTATAAATTTTAGAAAAAGACATCTTATTGTTCCATTATGGTGCTTCATTTTTAATCGTTGTAAAGTATAAATGCGCTACGTTGGTGCTTATTTTTTATTCTTTAAAGTTTCTTCTAACAAACTTACTTGTTTTTGTAGCTCTTCTAAACGTTGATTGGCTGATTGAAGTGCAGTCTTTTGACGGTCGATCTCTTGTTTGGAAACAAGATCCAACTTTTCGACCGCTTCATTTAATAATGCACGTAAATTTTTTTCCAAATCTTTTTTAGGCTCATCAATTTGTTCCAGAATGGCCTGTAGCAAAGTTTCTAGCATGAAATATCCAAAGTGTTGTATTACCTTATGCTTTACAGTTTAACACTGCTTAAGCGCTGGATATAGGTTTCAATTTTTTTAGTGCAAATAGATCATTAAATCAGCATACAACACTACTGAAAATTCATTTTATTTTTGATAGCTCATCTACATCTTGCTCACTAAATAGGTTATAAAGAAAGTTCATGCAAAAGATTCATTTCCCTCAACCTTTGAAATATTGGCATGAAAATTGAACATAAAACCTTACTGGTGAAAAGAAGCCGAAGGAAACAAACATGAAGCTTGTAACTGCAATTGTAAAACCGTTTAAATTGGATGACGTGCGTGAAGCACTCTCTGACATTGGTGTACAAGGGATTACCGTAACTGAAGTTAAAGGTTTTGGTCGTCAAAAAGGGCATACTGAACTCTACCGTGGCGCGGAGTATGTGGTTGATTTCTTACCTAAAGTAAAAATCGAGATTGCGATTAGTGATGAAATGGTCGACGCAGTAATTGAATCAATTACACGTGTCGCAAGCACTGGAAAAATCGGCGATGGTAAGATTTTTGTGACTAACCTGGAACAAGTAATCCGTATCCGTACGGGTGAAACTGGACCGGATGCTGTCTAAATTGGCACAAAGCTTGCTGAGTAGAAAATAACTCGCAAATGAGGTTGGGGGACACGAATGAAAAAAATGCTTATGGCGCTCAGTCTATCAGGCGCTCTTTTGGGTGGTACTGCCGTTTGGGCAGAAGAAGCTGTAACAACACCAACATCGGAAGTTGCGGCTGCATCAACATCTCCAGCTACTGCAACTACTGCAGAAGCACCAGTTGCTGAAACTCCAGCAGCTCCAGCACCGACACCTACGCTTGATACGGGTGATACCTCTTGGATTTTAGTTTCAACCGCATTGGTTCTATTAATGACCATTCCGGGATTGGCATTATTCTACGGCGGTATGGTACGTAAAAAAAATGTACTCAGTACGATGATGTTCAGCCTTTCAGCTGCAATCTTGGTAAGTTTGCTGTGGGTGATTGCTGGTTATTCAATCGCGTTCTCTGGCACAGGTGCATTTTTTGGTGATTTGTCTAAAGCAATGCTAAACGGGGTAGCGTTTGATGCATTAAGTGGGACAATTCCTGAAAGTCTCTTTGTTATTTTCCAAATGACTTTTGCCATTATTACAGTGGCGATCCTTAGCGGTTCTATTGCAGACCGTATGAAATATTCAGCTTTCATGGTGTTTATTGCAGTTTGGGTGCTCGTTGTTTACGCACCAATTACCCACTGGGTGTGGGCTGCAGATGGCTGGTTATTTAAAGCAGGCGCATTAGATTTTGCTGGTGGTACAGTTGTACATATCAACTCAGGTGTTGCAGGTCTAGTTGCTGCTTACATGCTTGGAAAACGTATTGGCCTTGGCCGCGAATCTATGGCTCCGCATAACCTGACTTTAACTGTAGTGGGTGCAAGCTTACTTTGGGTGGGTTGGTTCGGCTTTAACGGTGGTAGTGCTCTAGGCGCTGGTGCTCGTGCAAGTATGGCAATTTTAGTGACTCAAGTTGCCGCTGCCGCTGCTGCATTCTCTTGGTTAGTTGTTGAACGTATGATCCGTGGTAAAGCATCTGTATTAGGTGGTGCTTCTGGTGCGGTAGCTGGCTTAGTTGTGATTACACCAGCAGCAGGTTTTGTTGGAGTAGGCGGTGCTTTAGTGATGGGCCTTATTGGTGGCGTAGTATGCTTCTGGGGTATTACAGCACTTAAACGCTTACTTAAAGCCGATGATGCTTTGGATGCGTTTGGTTTGCATGCGGTAGGTGGTATTGTTGGTGCGATTTTAACTGGCGTATTCTACAGTGACGAAATTATTAAAGCAGCGAACGTTGCATTAGCTCCAACATTCGCTGGCCAATTATGGGTACAAGTTGAAGGCGTATTGGCAACCATGGTTTACAGCGGTATCGCGACTTTCGTTATTCTTAAAGTGATTGATCTTGTGATTGGTATTCGTGTTAATGCTGATGATGAACGCATGGGTCTGGATTTAAGCCAACATGGCGAACGTATTGAATAATCATTAATATATCTGTCTTAAAAGAACAGTCTTGCGCTGTGATCAAAGCGATGCTTTGATCTTGCTCAGGACTGTTTTTTTGTCTTGAAGAATGCTGGTTCTGTAAGTGTAGAAATTTTGCTACACTAGGTCAAAGTAATCGACCCTATAAATCCGCTATGCATTGTCCATTTTGCAACGCCGCAGATAGTAAAGTCATCGATTCACGTTTAGCCGCCGAAGGCTGTCAGATTCGTCGACGTCGTGAGTGTGTAAGTTGCGGTGAACGTTTTACCACTTTTGAAAGCTATGAAGTGGTAATGCCCCGTGTGATCAAATCGAATGGAAAAAATGAACCTTTCGATGAGGCCAAATTACGCCGTTCGTTAATGCATGCTTTGCAAAAACGTCCGGTCACACAAGAGCAGATCGAAACAGTTTTAAGTGATATTCAGTTGCAGATTCGCCGTTTAGGTGAGCGTGATGTGAAATCTAGAACAATTGGCGAAATTGTCATGCAATCTTTATTTGCCCTTGACCATGTTGCTTACGTCCGATTTGCTTCTGTCTATCAAGATTTTCAGGATGTTGAAGCGTTTCGCCGTCAAATAGAGCAAATGCAGCAACGTGAACACTAGTCATTTGAGATTTTTATGTCTGAGTTGAAACAAGATCAGTATTGGATGCAGCAAGCTATTGAACTGGCCAAACGAGGACTATATTCGACCAAGCCTAATCCAAATGTTGGTTGTGTGATTGTCAAAGATGATCAGTTAATTGGACAAGGCTTTCATCCAAAAGCAGGTCAGCCACACGCTGAAGTTTTTGCCTTACGTGAGGCGGGTGAACATGCAGAAGGTGCAACGGCTTATGTCACGCTTGAACCATGTGCGCATTATGGCAGAACCCCTCCTTGTGCCGAAGCATTGGTGAAAGCTCAAGTTAAAAAAGTAGTGGTTGCTTGTCCTGATCCAAATCCATTGGTGGCGGGGAAAGGTGTTCGGATTTTAAAAAATGCTGGAATTGAAGTTGAAGTTGGCATTTGCGAAGATTTAGCATCAAAACTTAATCAAGGTTTTTTAAAGGCAATGTCTACAGGTATGCCTTATGTACGTTTAAAGGTAGCCTCAAGTTTAGATGGGCGTACTGCAATGGCATCAGGTGAGTCGAAGTGGATTACTGGTTCGGCTGCACGCCAAGATGTACAACATTGGCGTGCCATTTCTGGAGCAGTGATTACAGGTATTGAAACTGTGATTGCAGATGATTGTCAGCTTAATGTGCGTTCACTCAATAATTTTGATATCGAGACAGTTGCTCAGCCAAAACGTGTTGTTTTAGATCGCCAAGGACGTTTACCACTTAACGCTAAGATCTTAGAGAATCCTGAAACTGTGATGGTGATGGGGCCGTATCGTCAAGAACTTACTGATTTAGGCGTGATACAATTAGAAATTCAGCCTTTAAAAATGCTGTTACAGACCCTATCTAAGCAACATCAAATTTATGATGTGTTGGTTGAAGCTGGCGCAACATTGTCTACTGCCTTTTTGCAAGAAGGTTTGGTGGACGAATTGATCAGTTATATTGCCCCGACCTTATTGGGGAAAAGTGCAAGGGCCATGTTCAATGCAGAATTTGAATATATGGCAGAGCAACTTCGTTTTACACTTCTTGATGTGACACAAATTGATCAAGATATACGCTTAAGGTTAATCCCTACGCAAGAGAAAGTATGAATTCAGAGCCTTCGGTTTATCACAAACGTCGTCATGCAGCCCGTACGACAGACGAATATCTTTTCCATCAGCTTGTGCCGTACTTGGGTAACAAGCGCCGATTGCTCCATCTAATTTTAGAAGCCCTTGAAATTACAGGGACGCTGAATAGCAAAAAAAAGAATCCACCGATTTTTGCCGATTTCTTTGCCGGCAGTGGCGTCGTATCTCGTTTAGCACGTCAAAATGGTTACCGTGTGATTGCGAATGACTGGGAACCTTATAGTCATGCTTTAAATCATGCGATTTTAGCCTGTGTAGATGCACCTGCTTTTAAAGAGCTGGGTGGCTATCAAAAGGCAATCGATTATTTAAATCGCTTACCTGAAGTTAAAGGTTGGGTAACGCATAACCTTTGTCCACGTAACGATGATGTATACGATCCAACTCGTGACCGTTTATTCTTTAAACGCCGTAACGGTATGCGTATCGATGCAATTCGTCAGCAGATTGCAACATGGCAGGCACAAGGTGCAATTAATGATGTAGAGATGAGTGCTTTACTTGCGCCATTGCTCTATTCAGCTAGTTTTGTCAGTAACACCAGTGGCGTATTTAAAAGCTTCCACCAAGGGTGGGGCGGACGTACTCAAACTGCGCTAGAACGAATTGAGTCATTACTTTGGTTAACACCGAGCCGTTTTTGTGAGATTGGTGATCGCAAACGTCCGGCTGCTGAAATGTGGTGTGTAGATTCACAACATCTAGCAAATCAAATGAGTGGTTTTGAGGTTGATGTTGCCTATCTCGATCCACCATATAACCAACACGCATATAGTAGTAATTACCACGTCTTAAATGCATTAACTTTATGGGATCAGGTGGATTTACCTTCACCGGATACCAAAGGTTATAAGAGTGGTATTGATAGAGCATGGCGTAAAGAACGCCCAAGTCCATATAACTCTTCTAAACATGCAAAAGATGCGTATGAGAAATTACTTTCAACGATCAATGCACGCTATATTCTGACCAGCTATTCAACTGATGGTAATATCGAGCCGAAAGATTTACTTATGGCCAATCTGGAACGAGGCAAAGTGACCTTGTTAACACAAGATGTTCCGCGTTATCGAGTGAGTAAACAACGACAGTCTGAACGTGCACGCGTGCTTGAGTTTATTGTGATTACTGATACTCATGCCAAGTCAGGACCACCATTACGTCAGTTATTAGGCCAGCTTTACCACTTCGCCGAGCTAGGTGGTGTAGATACCTCAGGCAATAGTACACAGCTCGCACTTTGGTAAGCGCTGCAATTTAAGCAGTGTAAAAAGATTTGGAGATTGAGCCATGTTTACAGGCATTATTGAAAGTTTAGGTAAAGTTGAAAGCCTGCAAAGTGTAGGTGGTGATGTGCGTCTACGTATTCAGACTGATCTGGATATGTCTGATGTACATTTGGGTGATTCGATTGCAACCAATGGTATTTGTCTTACAGTGATTGAATGGGGCGATAACTGGTACGCAGCAGATGTTTCCCGTGAAAGTTTAAATCGAACGACTTTAGGTAACTGGAAAGTTGGTCAACGTGTCAATGTTGAAAAGGCAATGTTACCGACAACGCGCTTTGGTGGGCACATTGTAAGTGGTCATGTTGATGGCGTAGGTGAAATTACCGTAGTGCGTGAAGATGCTCGATCAATCTATTATGAAGTTACAGCACCGACAGAACTTGCTAAATATTTGGCGGAAAAAGGCTCTGTAACCGTTGATGGAATTAGCTTAACGATTAACCACTTACGTGGAAATATTTTAAGCTTGAATTTGATTCCGCATACCGCAGAACGTACCAATATTGGAACATGGCAAGTAGGCAGTAAGGTCAACCTTGAAGTCGACGTGTTGGCGCGTTATATCGAGCGTTTATTGCTAGGTGATAAAGCAGCTGAACAAAAAACTGAGTCAAATATTAGTATGGCTTTTTTAGCTGAAAATGGTTTTTTAAAATAAAAGCCAGATCATCAAAATAAAAAAACCGGACATATGTTCCGGTTTTTTTATTTTTAAAAATTAATGCTTGGTGAGAGTAACCGAATGTGTGCCGACCCATGGTTTAGTATGCTGAGTACGTGTAATTGAAAACTCACCTTTTTCCGACGCTCGTGTCAACAAGATTGAAAGCGAATTAAAGTCGTTATGACTCATATAAAGTTCTTGTGCTGAAAATGTCCATTGCTCACCCTGATTAAGCTGCTCAAGTTGCTTTGAAATCTGATGCGGAATGTCCATTTCTTACCCTCATTAATTATCTTAAAATCACTACTTTCTATTCTCATAATCAATTGATCTACAAGAATAATATTTATGTCTATTTTGTGACATATAGGTGTCAGTTTTATGACAGAAGAAGTTTTAAAACTTTACTTCTCTATTTTTTCATCAGAAAACTTAGAGTTCTTTAAAATGTATTCAATTTCTTCTTGAGCTGCCGAATGTAGTTTGGCTCGGAAAGCCGTTACAGACTCTTCAATTAAGTTTTCAGCTTCAAGTTCTAAACGAATGCGTAAACTTTCAAGCTCAGATAAGATTTGATCATCGGTGATACTGAGTTTTACACCAGCAGAGTAATTGACGGATGGGGTTTCAGGGTTTTTCTGATAACGTGCAGTTTGTTCTGCAACTTCTTGTTCTAAATGGCTACGTAATGTCTGTAATGTTTCAGTCTGTTCATTAAACTTGCGAATTTCGTCTGCTTGCAACTCCGCAGCATAAGCAGCTTCTGATGCACGTTTATCAGCAAGTGCTTTTTCTAAAGCGAGTTGACGACGGATACGTGCTTGCTCAATAAGCTCTGCCTTAAGGTCCGCGTAAGCTTGTTCAATTTTTTGCTGTGATTCTAACTGCGCTTTTTCGTCATTTAAAACCCAAAGCTGAATAGGGGTTTGTGGTTCTAATAAGTCACAAATACGTGCCAGATCCTGTTGATAGGCATGACGGACAGCTTCAGGCGCATTTAACCATCTTTTTTTAAAATCTTGCCCGACATTTAATGCCACCATGCTTCTCCTTTGTTCAACAGTATTTACATTTTAGCGCGTTATAATTTAAAGGTTCGCGGTTCTATACCCAAACGGCGATACATTTTAAATTTTTCTCGACCAATTTGCTTGGCTGTTTCATTATTTTCAACAATTTCTATAATGTGGCTAAAATGATCAACTTGTTCAAGTGCATGATTGTTAAAATTAAATACTAACAAGCCTTGTTCAAGTGGTTGTTTAGCCGAAATACATACAGCAGCCTCAGTTTGATCAACTCCATGTGGAATGAAACTGACAGGGTCGAAATCCCATAATCTTTCATCAAGAGTTTGTTGTAGCTGCACATCTGGGCAATACCACCAGATTTTAGGATGCTTCTGTAAAATCTTTCGGCATAAACGGCAAGCACTATCGACTTGCCGTTCTTCACTGGTTTCAAACAGATAAAAACTAACTTTAGCCATTCGTATTTACACGATTCGCTAAAAATTGCATGAGTAATGGTACTGGGCGACCTGTTGCACCTTTAGCCGGACCAGATAACCATGCTGTTCCTGCTACATCTAAATGAGCCCAACGGTACTCACGTGTAAAGCGCTCAAGGAAACATGCTGCCGTAATTGCACCGCCGTATGGACCGCCGATGTTCGCAATGTCAGCAAATGGTGAATCAAGTAATTCTTGATAATCCTCAATCACTGGCATACGCCATACACGGTCAAATGATTGCTCACCCGCTTGTTGAAGTTCAGCTGCTAAAGCATCATCTGGCGAGAACAAACCACTCAGTACTTTACCTAAAGCAACTACGCATGCACCAGTTAATGTTGCGATATCAACCACGACTGCTGGATTGAAACGTTTGATATAGGTCAATGTGTCGCACAGTACCAAACGACCTTCCGCATCGGTATTTAAAATTTCAACAGTTTGTCCGCTCATGGTTGTCACAATATCACCTGGGCGAGTTGCTTTACCTGAAGGCATATTTTCTGCAGCTGCAATTGCTCCAACGACATGAATAGGGAGTTTTGCTTCGCATAGCGCACGAATAGTACCTAATACAGAGGCTGCACCGCACATATCGAACTTCATTTCATCCATGCCTAGGCCTGGTTTTAAAGAAATACCGCCTGTATCAAAAGTAACGCCTTTACCAACAAGCACAACAGGCGCTTGATCGATTCCAGCTTGGTATTCGAGTGTTACGATACGACCCGGACGTTCAGATCCTTTGCTGACTGCAAGAAAAGCATACATACCTAAATCAGCCATTTGCTGTTCATTTAAGACAGTTACTTTGAGTAAGTCAGGGAATTCTGCAGCTAAAGCTAATGCTTGTTCTGCCAAATATTCAGGGAAGCAAATGTTGCCTGGACGGTTGCCAAGGTCACGTGCATACGACTGACCAGACTGTACGGCATGCACTAAAGCCAGTTGTTTTTCATCGAGGCTCGTCGTTGAACTAATTAAATCAACCTGTTGTAACACAAATTCATTTTTTTTCGATTTAAACTCATCATAACCATAAGCTGCTTGAGTTAAGCTTAAAGCGAATAAATAATGGTATTCGACAGGTAACGCAGCAATATCAATTGCGATATGCTTAAATTTATTTTGTGTCGATTTGATAATGGTTTGGGCAAGTTTAGCGAGCTTAACCGCCTGAAGTTCGGCTGTTTTTCCTAAGCCAAGTAATTGGCTATGAGATTGATTTGAAACCTGACCGAATAAAGGCAGAGTTTCATTGAAGTTGCCTTTGAATTGGGTGGCAGTAAGAACGCTTTCTAGGTTATTGATTTGATATGTGTTGATGTTGCTTTGTAGCTGTTCTGAATCAACTAAAACCCACAAAGATTCATTAGATGTCTGTTCGGGAAAAGTTGTATAAGTTGTAAATTTCATGGCTGCCGTGATTGCCTATAGAAAGTTATGTTGGATTAAAACATTGAAACACTTTCAAGCATAGCGTTGCAATGTGCGGTTTTATATTTTTAACATTCGGGTAAACTAGCACACGTCCCGATTAGCCTTTTGGAAGTATTACTTTGATTATTCGGCGTTATCTCGTCAAGCAAGTTGTCTCTACCTCATTGGTGGTCATTTCTTTACTGACCTTAATCATGATGGGTGGTCGTCTGATCAAATACTTTGGTGTGGCGGCGCAGGGGCGTTTAGATGCCAGTATCTTGTTTAGCATCATTGGATATCGTTTACCTGAATTTCTAACACTCATTTTACCATTGGGTTTTTTCATTGGTTTAATGTTGGTGTTTGGTCGTTTATATGTTGACCATGAAATGGCTGTATTGAATGGTAGTGGTGTAAGCCGTCATCAATTAGCACGATTACTCATTCCAATGACGCTTGTTTATATGGTGTTTCAGTCTGTGCTTATGCTCTGGATGACGCCATGGGGACTACGTGAGTTTGAAAAACTGACAACTACACAAGCTGTCCGGACAGGTTTCGATTTGGTTCGACCAAGAGAGTTTATTTCCTCTGGGCCATATACGATCTATGCAGGTTCATTGTCAGAAGACCGAAAGAATTTGAAGGATATTTTCTTTTATCAGCGCGCTGCTAAAGAAGATAAGCCAGATGTTATGATTTTGGCAAAAGAAGCGACTCGTGTAGAAGTTGCAAATGACACCGCCAATGTCGTTGATCTGGTACAAGGTCGTCGCTATGAAATATTCCCGGGACAACCAAAATATACACAAGCAGAGTTTCAGTCTTATCGTCTACGTTTAGAAAATGATAAAGATGTTAAGTTTGAAAGTGGCGATGTAGAAGCATTATCAACGACTAAACTCTTTTCAAAAACAAATGATCCAGTCATAAGAAGTGAGTTGGGATGGCGTTTATTTGGGCCATTCACCATTGTTATTGCGTTAATGCTATCAGTGGCATTGTCTGAGGTGAGTCCACGACAAGGCCGTTATTACCGTCTTATTCCGGCGATTTTTATTTTTTCCAGTCTGATCGTATTAATGATTGCAATCAAGACTCGTATTAGTAAAGAAGAACTCGATATTTGGGCTTATCCTGCCGTGTTAGTTGTGTATGGCGTTGCTGCCGCCTTATTCTCACGTAAGCAGAAGTTAGGACCAAAAATCAAGAAACAGATCAAGCGAGTGAAATTATAATGTTAGCACGTCGAATAGTCGCCAAATATGTGACGAAAACCACTGCGCTTGCGATGTTTGGCACCACAGTTGTTTTGTCCATTCTTCAGGTCTTATTTACATATCTTGGCGAGTTGGGTGAGCTCAAACCAGACTATAACGCATGGCAAGCTCTCGTCTATGTCTTGTGGGGAGCTCCTCGCTATCTCTATGAAATTTTACCTATCTCTGCCTTGATTGGTGCTGTGATTGGACTGGGCTCATTGGCAACGAGTAGTGAACTCATTGTTATGCGTTCAGTCGGTGTTAGCTTATGGCGTATTGTTGGTTGGGTTATGCGCTCAGCTTTACTGCTTATTATTTTGTCGTTTGCTTTAAGTGAATGGGTTATTCCTTATACCAATGAAAAAGCACAAAGTGTTAAAAGCCATCGTTCAGTAGCTGCTTTAGGTGAAGTTAAAGGCTATTGGTCACGTGAAGGGCAGCGATTTATCTATATCGACTATGCTAACTCTCAAGGCAATTTAAGAGACATTCAAGTGGTCGACTTTGACCAGAACTATTACTTGCAATCATTAATTAATGCTCAGCAAGGACAGTTTATTAAAAATGGTCAATGGGCTTTGAAAAAAGCTGAACAAATGGACATTTTGGCGGCAGGCAATGCCATCAAAACTGACCATGAAGAACAATCACTTGCTTTAGCATTACAGCCTAAATATGTGCATATGGTGACTTTAGATCCTGAAGATTTATCGCCAAGCCAACTGATTAGCTTTATGCGTTATATGGATGAATATAGTCAGGTACCAAAGACTTACCAATTAGCTTTCTGGCAAAAAGTTGCTTCGCCATTTTCACTCATTGCATTAGTTCTAGTGGCGTGTTCTTTTATTTTTGGACCGTTACGCCAACAATCAATGGGTTTCCGTTTGGTGATCGCATTGTTTATTGGTTTGAGTTTCTATTATTTGCAAGATTTCTTGGGTTATGCGAGCTTGGTTTATTCCCCATCTCCAGCATGGTTCGTACTTGTACCTATCTTGCTAATGTTTGGTGCCGGAAGTTATTTGCTTTACCGCGCTCGTTAGAAATAAGTGATATTTATGGTTTTCATCAATCGCGGATATTGGTGAAAGCCATAGGAATAAATAGAGTCTTGACCGAAAATTCGGTAAGATATTGTGACGAAATTGTAGACAAAAGAGAAATTGATTATGACGGATGCAACTGCTGGCAAGATCCCTCACGTTCTGGTCATTATGGATGGTGTTGGACACCGTGAAGCGATTGAAGATAATGCTTTTCTTGCAGCAAAAACACCAAATTTGGCGGCAATGAAAGCCAAGCATCCGAATAGTCTAATTTCTGGTTCAGGTGAAGATGTTGGATTGCCTGATGGGCAAATGGGGAACTCTGAAGTTGGCCATATGAATCTTGGCGCTGGCCGTGTGTTATATCAAGACTTTACCCGTATTACTAAAGATATCCGTACTGGTGACTTCTTTAAACATGAAGTGTTGATCGACGCTGTTGAAAAAGCCAAAGCTGCTGGCGGTGCTGTCCATATCATGGGGCTACTTTCAGAAGGTGGCGTCCATTCACATGAAGATCATATTGTGGCGATGTGTGAACTTGCATTAAAACGCGGTGCAAAAGTTTATTTGCACGCTTTCCTTGATGGTCGTGATACACCTCCACGCAGTGCTCAGCCGTCTTTAGAAAAATTAGATGCATTATTTGCTCAATATCCGGGCCAAGGCCGTATCGCAACCATGATTGGTCGCTACTTTGCAATGGACCGTGACAACCGTTGGGATCGTGTTGAGCAAGCTTATCGCTTGTTAACAGAAGGTGAAGCACTTCGTACTGCGCAAACAGCGGTTGAAGGGTTGGAATTAGCTTATGCAGCCAACGAAAATGATGAGTTTGTAAAAGCGACTCGTATTGGTGATATTGCTAAAGTTCAAGATGGTGATAGCGTTGTATTTATGAATTTCCGTGCTGACCGAGCTCGTGAAATTACTCGCGCATTTGTAGAGAAAGACTTTGCTGGTTTTGAACGCAAAGTTGTACCAAATCTTTCTAAATTTGTGATGTTAACGCGTTATCAGGCAAGCATTGATGCACCAGTTGCCTACATGCCAGAAGCCCTTAAAAATTCATTGGGTGAGTATTTATCTTCTTTGGGTAAAACCCAGTTACGTATTGCTGAAACTGAAAAGTATGCGCATGTGACATTCTTCTTTAGTGGTGGTCGTGAAGATGAATATCCGGGTGAAAAACGTATTTTAATTCCATCTCCAAACGTTGCGACATATGACCTTAAGCCAGAAATGAGTGCTTATGAAGTCACTGATGAGTTGGTTAAAGCGATTAATTCGGGTGAATACGACTTATTAGTTGTGAACTATGCAAATGGTGATATGGTCGGTCATACAGGTGTGTTTGATGCTGCGGTTAAAGCAGTTGAAGCGGTTGATACTTGTTTAGGTCGTGTCTATGAGGCAGTTATGGCGAAAAAAGGCCATATGCTCATTACTGCTGACCATGGTAACGTTGAACAAATGCAAGACTACGAAAGTGGGCAAGTGCACACTCAACATACAACCGAGCTTGTGCCGTTTATCTATGTTGGCCCAACACAAGCAACAATTGCAGAAGGTGGTGTGCTTGCAGACGTAGCACCGACAATTCTCAATTTAATGAAGATTCCTGTTCCTGCCGAAATGCAAGGACGTAATCTGATTACACTATCTGCATAAGTTAAAGGTGATTGGATGCTGCAACACATTAAATATAAAAAACTTATTGTAAGTATGTTGCTGTGTTGCAGCCAATTTACCTTTGCAGCGCCAGTTGTAAAAGAAAAAATGTCACCTTTGCATTCGGATTCGGAAGAACCGGAACATAGCTATGCAGAGGTGCCGATCGAGTCGATTCAACAGTTTGTGCAAATCTATGGAATTGTTCGAGATAACTACGTTGATGTGAAATCTGACGATGCCTTATTTCAACAAGCCATAAAAGGGTTAGTGAGCGGGTTAGATCGTTATTCGCGTTATTTATCGGCAGAAGAATATCGCCAACTGATTCAATACACAGAGGGTGATCTTGCATCAGTTGATTTTGCATTAAGCCCTGAATCACATGCTCATAAATGGATGATTCGTGATCTTAAAACCGGTTCTGATTCCTATAAATTAGGTTTGAGAAATGGTCAGACGATTCTCAAAATTGATAACCAAGATTTAAAAAATTTAAACCAAGATCAGGTGCTTGGCCTACTTTACGGTTCTATTGGAAGTACACTTCAAGTACAAGCAGAAGAGCTAAACGGAAATATCAACTTAGTTCGTAATAAAAAAATAGAAACCGATATAGAACCTGTAATGCTACATAATCAGGTGCTCGTACTAAAAATTAGAGTATTCCAACAAGACACTGCTAATGAAATTAAAAGATTAATTGAAGAAAACAGTTCTCCACGTTTAAAAGCTGTTTTAATCGATTTGCGAAACAATCCGGGTGGGTTGTTATCGGCAGCAGTTGAGTCAGCAGATTTATTTTTAAATAACGGAATTATTGTTTCAACCAAAAGCCGTTCGGAAGGTAACCAGCAGTTTCAGGCTTTGCCCGGTAATGAATTTCAGAATATAAAACTGGGTATATTAATTAATCACCGCTCTGCATCGGCAGCAGAAGTTTTTACTGCGGCCATGAAAGAACACCAGCGTGCTTGGGTGATGGGTGAAAAAAGTTATGGAAAAGGTGTAGTGCAAAAGCTATTTCCTTTACCGAGTGGAGCAGCTCTACAAATGACAGTCTCTCACTACTACACGCCAAATGGCAATATGATTGAAGGACAGGGTATTCAGCCTAACCAGACCTATCCATTACCTGCAGAAATGAAAGAAGACGTATATTTAGAGCGCGTTGCAGATTTATTCCTAAAGAGGAAGTAATTTTTATACTTCCTCTCCCATTTCAGTATCTAAGCCAAACTTTTTGAGCCGATAGCGCAAAGAACGGAATGTCATTCCTAGCTTTTTAGCTGCCAAAGTTCGATTCCAATGAGTCATATTTAGCGCATTCAGTAAAATATCTTTTTCGATATTTTCTAAGTAGCGTTCTAAACCTTCCATTGGAAATTTTGGGTGAGTCTGAACAGCCGGTGTTTGATTTAGTTGTTTCGTTACGATTTGCGGGCTCACGCTACTGCCTCTAGGAGGAGGTGCTAAGTGTGTTAAATCAATGGGCTCATCATCACTTAAAGTAATAGCTCGCTCAATCATATTTCTTAATTCACGAACATTACCCGGAAAGTCTTGCTGCAATAAGTAAGTTTCAGCGCTCGCCGTTAATTGCTTGCTTGAAACTCCCCATTCCGTACAAACCTTTTGAATAAAATGATTGGCCAATAGCAAAATATCTCCACCACGGTCACGTAGTGGCGGCAACATAATATCCATAACATGAATACGGAAAAATAAGTCCTGACGGAATTTACCTTGTTGAACTAATAAATCTAAGTCTTGGTGACTGGCACTGATTACTCGAAAATCGACATCAATTTCCTGATCTGAACCTACAGGGCGAATCTTTTTCTCTTGTACTGCCCGAAGCAATTTAACTTGCATACTTAAAGGCAATTCGGCAATTTCATCTAAAAATAAACTGCCGCCGTGTGCCGATAAAATCAGACCTTGTTTGTCTTGAGTCGCGCCAGTAAAGCTCCCTTTTTTATGCCCGAAAAGTTCACTTTCCATGAGCTCAGTTGGGATTGCTCCACAGTTAATTGCAATAAATGGTCCTTCACTGCGGTTGCTTAATCGGTGAATCAGATTCGCAACAACTTCTTTACCCGTACCAGACTCGCCTGTAACAAATACAGGAGCTTGGGAGCGGGCTATTTTTTTAATAGCTGTCCGTAAGTTTTGTATAGGTGGTGAACGCCCAATTAATAAGTCATTTTCTAATGTTGTTTCACCGAACTCATGCTCTGGTTTTGGCTGGTTAAGCGCCTTTTTTAACAATTGATCTAAATGAATTTGGTTAATCGGTTTGCTGACAAAATCAAAAGCTCCCGCTTTTAGTGCTGCAATTGCAATATCCATATTGCCGTATGCAGTTAAGACTGCAATGGGTGTGTGTGGGTAAGTTTGAGAAACATGTTGAACCAATTCTAAACCACTACCATCAGGTAGATTTAAATCGGTCAAGCACGCATCGTAATGAAACTGAGTAAAGAGCTGTTTGGCCTGTTCAACCCGATAAGCAAGATGTGTCTTAATCCCCATTCGTGCAAGAGTCATTTGCATTAACAGGCACAAATCTTCTTCATCGTCTACAAGCAAAACGAGTGGTTGCTGTTCTGCCATTTCCCCAAAAACCTAATAAAAAAATCAATATATTATTGGGCATTCTATTCTGAAGCATGCCCCTTGTTTTTGCTCTACATAAGTGAGCTTTGCATGGTTTGCCTCACAAAAACTATGAGACAAATATAATCCTAAACCAGTTCCATTAATTTCGGTACTAAAAAATGGTTTAAATAATTGAGATATATCACGTTTTGAAACCCCTTCACCGTAATCGATCACATCAATATAAATTTTATTTGTTTGTGAATGGATATTGATCAGAACATCGGGAGAGTGGGGTGCATTGTGGCGTAGAGCATTCCTAACAAGGTTAATGAGCACTTGTCTGAGTTGCTTTTCATCAAACAATAGCTTTAAGGATAAATCAGAACTTTTAAGCTGGATCGCATGTTTAACATCAGATAAATCTTCATCTAATAACGTTTTTAAGAAGTCATTTAATTCAATCTGGATGGGATACGTTCTTTCACTGCGGGCAAGTCCTAACGTATCTTGAACAATACTATCAATGCGTTTCGTTTGCTTGCCAATCATATTGCGTAAAGTATTTTGCTGTTCCGCGTCACTATCTTTGAGTAATTCATTTGCTTGAACAATGGCTGCAAGAGGATTACGGATCTCATGTGCAATACTTGCTGAGAGTTGTCCTAAAGCAGCAAGTTTGAGTTGTTGAGCTTGCTGATTAATCTGCTGCGCATCTTGTAAGATGAGTAGTGTTAATGCTTGCTGCGGCACCAAAAGATGTTGCACTTTAATATTAATAGAGTAAGCCGACAGTCGAGACTCAAAAATAAATCGATCACCTTCTTTTAAGTTATCAAACTTAAGAATTTCAAATAAGTCAGCATGCCATTTTGCTAAGGGATATTTTTCACTGGCAAATTGAGGTGGAATTCCTAAAAGAGAGCAGGCGGCTGGGTTACTTAAAACAATGTCGTAGTTTTCATCTAGAACTAAATAGCCCTCTTCAATTTGTTCCAAGATATAGCGGTTAATATTTTGTAGTTGATAGAGTTCTATTGATTGATGGAAAGTTAGCGCTTCAAGTAATTTAAAGCGCTGGACCGCAATTTGTCCGATTCCATGTACTACAAAAAACAAGAATGCCAATAAGGCGCTATTACCAATCGTATTTAAATTATTGTAGTCAAATAAACTGCCAACGAAGCGTTGGTAAATAACCGCAATGACTGCAAGTAATGTAATGAGCAACGACATTCTTGCGCTAAGTAAAATGGCCGAAGTAAATATGGCAATAACATAGAGCAAGCTGAGTTGAAGATTGGGTTCGCCTACTGAAAATGTAAGTAAACTCAGACAGATAATATCAACTACAAAAAATAAAATGAGCTGCCTTGTTGCCTGAGTGGCAATAAACTTGAAGCATAAAAGTTGAAGAAGGCTTAAGAGCGAATAGCCGAGTAGTGTATAAGAATATAAAGTGGGTTGTTGTAGACTATTGTCGATTTGAGCATCGGTTAAAACCAAAATAATATTCAGGCTAACCGCAATAATAAGGCGATATAAACCATACCACGTGCCCAAACGAAATATCGTATGGGACAAGGATGAGTTTACGGGAAATTGCATGTAAGTCTGATTAAGGCTTGATCAGACCGTAACGAATCGCGAGATGAGTCAGTTTAACATCACTATCAATGGCTAGCTTTTCAAAAATACGGTAGCGGTAAGTATTCACTGTTTTAACACTTACAAAAAGTTTGTCTGCAATTTCTTGAGCGCTAATACAATTTACAACCATCATTGCAACTTGCATTTCTCGTTCAGAGAGAGAATCAAAAGGTGATTGCTGTGTATCGGATAAATAAGAACTTGCTAATTGCTCCGCAATATCGGCACTAAAGTATTTGCCGCCTTGCATCACTTTATTGATAGCCCGAACCATTTCGGTAATTGGAGCACCTTTGGTGATGTAACCTTTAGCTCCTGCTTTAAGCAAAAGAGAAGGGTAAGGTTCTTCTGCTAAGCCACTGACTGCAATCACTTTTGTATCTGGTGCGGTTTGCAGTAAACGACGTGTTGTTTCTACGCCGCCGATGCCAGGCATATTGACATCAAGTAGCACAACTTGAGGATGTTTCTGACGAACAATAGCAATTGCTTCTTCACCCGATTCGGCTTGTCCAATGACCTCTACATCGGCATGATCTTCTAACATACGGCAGATACCTGTACGTACAAGTTCATGGTCATCCACAACTAAAACTGTAATCAAGAAGACCTCCTTTCTTTCAAAAAACAAGTTTTTTGTTACATAAAGCAAAATTAGCTTGCAATGGAATGACAAAATTAGCAATCCTATTCTTATATAGTGAGCGAATAGTTGTGCACAATTGTGTCGGTAAAAGCGTTATACCTTATACCTCAAATGTAAGGCATAATTATAGTAAGCGCAAATGTGTATCACCCTGAGTCGAGTATTGTGCCGTGAAAAATTCTAAAAAGTCTTTAATGCATGTGCTAAGCATGTCTATTTTGCTTAGTTTGAGTTCAACAAGCTTTGCAGAACTCGTCAATAACCCGTCCTCAGGGAATAGTGGTACTGCAAGCTTAAATTGGTCTTCAGCTGATGCTAGCCAATTTTTAAATGATGAAGATGACGAACCTACTCCGCAAGGTTCAACATCGGTAACCACAACTTTGCGTGGTGGTAGCGCACCTAAAATTGTAGCATCTGCACCGAAGATTGCTCCAATCCGTGATACGTCTGGTTACAATGCCCAGCCGAGTGTAAGTGCTCGAGCTGCACTTGTGATGGACGCGCAAACTGGTGAAGTGCTCTACAGTAAAAATACTAACGCTTCTGTGCCAATTGCATCTATTACAAAGGTGATGACAGCGGTTGTAACGGCAGATGCCCGTTTAAACATGTCAGAAGAAATTACACTTGAGCAAATTGATTTTGCTGGTGCAGGTGGTAAAAACTCAAGTTCAACCTTACGTGTTGGTGACAAGATGAACCGTGCAGAAGTTCTTCTGTTCGCTCTAATGAAGTCAGAAAACCCAGCAGCAGCAGCTTTAGCACGTACTTATCCGGGTGGGCGTCCTGCATTCGTAGCTGCAATGAATGCTAAAGCTCGTGCCTTGGGTATGAGTTCGACTCACTATTATGAGTCAACTGGTTTAGATCCGCGTAATGTGTCTTCAGCACGTGACTTAGGAATTTTGGTAAGTACAGCTTCTCAATATGGCTTGATTCGTCAATTCTCAACCACACCGACTTATGATTTTAACTTGGGTTATCGCGTGTTGAAATCTAATAATACCAATGCTCTAGTGCGTAATGGTGGTTGGAATATTAACTTGTCTAAAACTGGATATATTAATGAAGCAGGTCGCTGTGTTGTAATGCACACGACTGTAAATTCACGTCCAGCAGTCATTGTATTACTTGGTGAACCAAGTACACAGGCACGTAATAATGATGCAACTAACTTATTGGGTTGGTTAAGTAATTTACCAAAACGTATTTAAGTTCAATATTCTAAAAACGCTTCTATCAAGAAGCGTTTTTTTATGGCTATAAAAAAGACATAAAAAAACGGCTGTTTAATACAGCCGTTTTTTTGAAAAATCAGATCTTACATATTAGATAAAATCGAATCTTTTACTTGGTCCATTGTTGCATCAATTGACAACATCACTGCATCAGCACATTGTTTGATTGCAGTGTTAGGATCTTTCAAGCCATTACCAGTTACTGTACATACAATTACAGAACCTTCAGCAATTTTACCCGCTTTAATATCACGGATCGCACCGCCGATAGAAGCAGCAGACGCTGGCTCAACAAATACGCCTTCATACATAGAAAGTAAGCGTTGAGCTTCTAAAATTTCGCTGTCTTGAAGTTCATCAAACCAGCCTTTAGAGTCACGTACTACAGCTTTTGCATGGTTCCAGCTTTGTGGATTACCAATACGGATTGCAGTTGCAACAGTTTCAGGGCTTTCAACTGGAGCGCCACGTAAGAATGGAGCTGCGCCAGAAGCTTGGTAACCCACCATAGTCGGTAAACCTTCTGGTTTTGGACCAGTGAATTGATCAGTAGCAGCATCATAAATCACTTGTTCAAACTGATCAGCAGGTTGGTTTGCTACAGCTTCGGTATAACCCATCCAGTGAGCGGTGATGTTACCTGCGTTACCTACAGGTAAGCAGTGGTAATCAGGTGCACGGCCTAAAGCTTCAACGATTTCATAAGCAATAGTCTTTTGACCTTGCAAACGGTAAGGGTTGATTGAGTTTACAATCGTTACAGGCGCTTGATCAGCGACTTCTTTTACAAGACGCATACCATCATCGAAGTTACCACGAATTTGCATAGTGATCGCACCATACATCATCGCTTGTGCCATTTTACCCATCGCAATTTTGCCTTCTGGAATCAAAACAAATGCTTTGATACCTGCACGTGCAGCATAGGCAGCAGCAGCAGCAGAAGTGTTACCAGTAGATGCACAGATAATCGCTTTAGAGCCTTCTTCAACCGCTTTGGTTACAGCCATGGTCATACCACGGTCTTTAAATGAACCAGTTGGGTTTAAACCCTCATATTTCACATAAATTTCAACATCTTTGCCAATAATACGTGGAATATTCTCAAGTTTAATGAGTGGGGTGTTGCCTTCACCCAAAGAGATAGCACGAGTAGTTGCCGAAACTGGCAAACGGTCACGATAACGATCTACAAGACCAGTATAACGATTGGCATTAGACATGATGGTGTTCCAATTAGAGGTGAAGCGGGAGAGGGAATCTTTCCCTCAACCTGATTAACTATCGAGCGATTCTAAACGAATTCTTACGATTTCGCCACGAATTGCAGGTAATGCTTGGATTTGTGCAAGAGCATCATCCATTTTTGATTCAACGATTGGATCAGTCAGAATCACGATTGGAATAAGGTCTTTTAAACGAGATTGTTGCATGATCGCATCAATACTAATTCCAGCGCGACTTAAGATGGTAGTCACATCTGCAAGTACGCCAGTTTGATCTTCTGCATTTAAGCGGATGTAGTAACCTGTGGTCATTTCTTCACGGCTTAAAATTGGCACATTGGTTAATGCTTCAAAAGCCAACTGAGGAATTGTTCCTGCGCCGTCTTCGGTATAAGAGATGTCACGAACAATATCAATAACGTCGGCAACAACCGCAGAAGCTGTAGGACCTGCGCCTGCACCCGCGCCGTAATAGAGTGTTGGACCTACGGCATTAGCTTGAACTAAAACAGCATTTTTAACGCCGTTTACATTCGCAATCAGCTGTTCATCTGGAATAAGTGTTGGGTGAACACGTAATTCAATACCTTTTTCAGCACGACGTGCAATACCAAGATGTTTAATGCGGAAACCAAGATCTTCGGCATATTTCACATCTTGCGCAGTGATTTTGCTGATACCTTCGGTATAAACCTTATCAAATTGAAGAGGAATACCAAACGCACAAGACGCTAAAATGGTAAGTTTATGCGCAGCATCAATACCTTCAACGTCAAACGTTGGATCTGCTTCTGCATAACCGAGTTCTTGAGCTTCTTTTAATACATCATCAAATGCACGACCTTTCTCACGCATTTCAGTCAGAATAAAGTTACCTGTACCATTAATAATACCTGCCAACCATTCGATATGGTTTGCAGCAAGACCTTCACGGATCACTTTAATAATTGGAATACCGCCAGCAACTGCTGCTTCATAAGCAATTTGCACAGCATTGTCTTCTGCTGCTTTAAATAATTCATTGCCATGTTCAGCGAGTAGCGCTTTATTTGCAGTCACGACTTGTTTGCCGTGTTTGATCGCTTCCATGATAACTTCGTAAGCAGGGTGGATCCCACCCATAACTTCTACAACTACATCAACGTCTGGTTGACGAACGATGTCAAGTAAATCGGCGCTTTGTTTAATCCCTTCCAATTCAAGATCTGGACGAGGGCGGCGTGTTCCAACGTGGGTAATTTGAATTTCTCGACCGGTGCGACGTTTAATTTCAGCGGCATTTTCTTGTAGTAGTTTAAGGGCTCCTCCACCTACGGTTCCTAGACCGAGTATTGCCAGGCGAACTGGTTTCACGTCACACTCCATTCATCATTTAATCATTTAGTTGAAGCTAGATCATAGCTAAAAAAAACGCCAGACTCTAGCGCTTTTAGTGCTTGTTCAATGAATTAGAGTGCGATGTTTGGAAAAGAAGAGTAGATCAGTCTTTAAACAGAGGTTGTTTAAATATTAATTGTTGAAAAAACAAAGCGCTGCGATCAGAGCAGCGCTTTTTAAAAGAGATAGATGATTAATCATTCATCAGCCTAAAGGATGTTATTTATCCAGACGTTTAATTAATTCATCCGGTGTTAGGTATCCACCTAAGTACTCACCATCAACATTGTAAATAGCCGGTGTTCCATTTACACCCATGTTTAAGCCAAGTTGATATTGTTCACGGACAGGGTTTTTACATTGAGCAGGTGGGATATTGATACCTTGTACTGCTTGGTTAAAGGCAGCTTTACGATCTGCACTACACCATACAGCTTCCATAGTTGGCATAAATTGTTCACCGCGTGGCCAAGCGATATAGCGTACCTCAATACCTTTTTCATTAATTTCAGGTAAATGCTCATGTAATTTGTGGCAATAAGGACAGCTTGCATCGGTAAACACATAAATCACATGTTTAGCCTTACCACCTTTAGCTGGGTAAACGATCAAATCTTCATTTTTTAAAGCAGCCAGATGCTTCTTGTTTTCTGAAGCTTGAAGATTATCGCCGATATTATGCAGTTCTTTACCGCCTAAACGGATGACATCACCTTGAATCAGGTATTTACCATCACTGGTTGTATAAATCGACGTCATTCCTTCGAGATTTACCCAATATAAGTTAGGCACTTCAGTAGGCTTGATATCTAAAATTTTGGCGTTGATGTTTGCACTCTTAAATTGTTTTTGCAAAGTTTCAATTAAACGCTGTTTCGCATTGCGTTCAATGATGGTTGAAGCTTCCCCAGTAGCAGGTGCGGTCGCAGTGAGCGCATCTTCTTTTTGTGGTTTGTTTTCTTTAGAACAAGCACTGAATAACAGGCTAGAAGCCAAAGCACAGGCAAGAAACAGTTGAGATCGGGTAAAAGACATAGATAACCCTTATTTCATCAGTATTTATAGTCAGAAGCTGCTAAGCATAACAAAAAATCTAGTGTGTATTGTTAAAACTTTCTTAACCTTTGTGAACGAAATCAATTGATTGTTGGGTGTATTTCAAATAATAAGTTTTAAATTTTTTAACCTCTAGGATGATGTTTTTCATGCAATTGTTGCATTCTCACTTGTGCTACATGTGTGTAAATTTGAGTAGTTGATAAGTCACTATGACCCAATAACATTTGTACTACGCGTAAATCGGCGCCGTGATTGAGCAGGTGTGTTGCAAAGGCGTGACGTAAGGTGTGAGGTGAGAGTTCAGCTTGAATATTGGCTTGTAAGGCGTAACGCTTAATGGCATACCAGAAGTTCTGACGGCTCATAATTCCGCCGTGTTGAGTTAAAAAGAGATAGTCAGTAGAGCTTTTATAGAGTTGAGGCCGAGCATCCTGCAAGTAGCGTTCTACCCATTCACAAGCAAATTGCCCTAGCGGGACCAAACGCTCTTTATTACCTTTACCAGTAATTCTTAAATAGCCTTGTTTTAAGTTAATAAGTTCTAGGCGCAAGTTCAGCAGTTCTGAAACACGTAAACCACATGCGTAAAGAACTTCAAACATTGCCCGATCGCGTAAACCCAGTTCTGTATTAATGTCTGGAGCCTGAATCAGTGCTTCGACATCTTCTTCTGATAGATCTTTGGGTAAGGCTCTGCCAATTTTGGGAGAATGATGGGTTGCTACAGGATTATCGCTTCGTAATTTCTGTTCACGTAAAAATTTGTAAAACTGGCGTAGGGCAGATAAGCAACGAGCAATCGAGCGTGGGCTTTTTCCAGCTTTAGTCAACTCAATCAAAACATCAGCGATATCATCACTTGTCCACTCCGGAAGAGCTAATTTTTTATGAAGTTCACTGCATTGAATAAGGTCGGATAAATAAGCATTACGTGTATGTGGACTTACCGTCTGAGCAACGAGATAGTCACGAAAACCTTGTAAAAAGCTCAAATGTTCAGGAATTTGAACAGGGCTTGGAATACGCGGTTTTTTATTCAACATACACTAGATCCTCTAAACTTCTGTACTGTAAAAGAAACTTTAAGGTTTGTCGATTAAACTAGATAAGAAGTGAAATTTAACCTTATTTGGTAATTATTCTCATTTATATGTATACTATTAAAAAAGGTTTAGGATCGGATGCGGTGCGTTTATCAGCTTTAAAAGTGAAGCAAGCGGCGACCATCACCAAAGTGAATCGGATAGAACTAGAGTCCGAGCAGCAAGATTTGGTCGCAATTCGTTTGGAAAGTCTGGGCTTTGTACCGGGCACACGAGTGGAAGTGATTACCAAAGGTATTTTTGGTGGTGATCCGATCTTAATCCAAATTGGCTTTACTCGTTTCGCTTTACGTAAAGCAGAAGCGGAAAAAATTGAAATTCAAGTAGAAGAAGGAGTACCCGCATGAGTGATGCGTTACGTATTGCCCTTGTGGGAAATCCTAACTGTGGTAAAACCTCTCTTTTTAACCATTTAACCGGAACTCGACAAAAAGTTGCAAACTATGCAGGCGTAACGGTCGAGCGTAAGGTTGGTCATTTTCAGTTGCCTTCAGGCCGAGCAGTGCGTGTACTTGATTTGCCGGGTACATATAGCCTTAATGCCACCAGTCCTGATGAAGTAATTACCCGTGACGTGTGTTTGGGTAAAATTGCAGAAGAAGGGCAGCAAGATGCCTTTTTATGTGTGGTTGATGCCACTAACTTAAAATTGCATTTAGGACTAGTACTCGAAATGATCGAGTTGGGTCGTCCGATTTTACTTGTACTGAATATGATGGATGAAGCGCGTCGTCGTGGCATCCAAATTAATACTCAAAAGTTATCTCAGCGTTTGGGCGTACCAGTTGTTGAAACAGTTGCCGTCCGTAATGCGGGTATTGAAAATTTATTACATGCCCTTGATCAAGAAAAATATAGTGTGCCACAAACTGAACTAAGTGGTTTAACTGGAACTCATCATCAAAAAATCGATATGATTTTTAAAGATGTAGTTCATTATGTTGATCAGGGAGATAAGCGTACTGATTTTCTAGATCGAATTTTCTTACATCCGGTTTTGGGCCTACTTAGCCTTGCGCTCATGATGTTTATTGTGTTCCAAGCAGTTTTTGCATGGGCAGCTCCATTCATGGATGGTATTGAAGGCTTCTTCGGCTGGCTTGGTGAGGTAGTGGGAACTGTGATTACCCAACCACTACTGCATAGTTTGGTTGTTGACGGAATTATTGCAGGCGCGGGTGGCGTAGTTGTGTTCTTGCCACAAATTTTGATCTTGTTCTTCTTTATTTTAGTACTCGAAGAATCAGGCTATTTACCGCGTGCAGCATTCTTGCTTGATAAATTAATGTTCCAAGCTGGTTTAAGTGGCCGTGCCTTTATTCCTTTACTTTCGAGCTTTGCTTGTGCAGTACCGGGAATTATGGCAACGCGTAGTATTAGTGACCCTCGTGATCGTTTTACGACCATTATGGTTGCGCCTTTAATGACTTGTTCGGCACGTTTACCCGTCTATGCCTTGCTGATTGCTGCCTTCATTCCAGAGAAAATGGTCTGGGGTATTTTTAACCTACAAGGTTTAGTGCTTTTCGGTCTGTATATGGCTGGTATTGTGAGTGCGCTTTGTGTTTCATTTTTAATGAAGTTTTTGCAAAAAGATAAGTCACAGCATGCTTTACTGCTAGAGCTACCAAGTTATCGTTTCCCTGATTTAAAAAGTGTGGGAATCGGTTTATTGGATCGTGCAAAGATCTTCTTGAAACGCGTCGGTGGAATCATTTTTGCGCTCTCTATTTTGCTCTGGTTCTTGTGTACTTTCCCGCAGCCACCAGAAGGGGCGACATTACCTGCCATAGATTATAGTTTTGCAGGTATGCTCGGACATCTTATCCAACCTTTATTTGCTCCAGTTGGTTTTAACTGGCAAATCTGTATCGCCTTAATCCCAGCTATGGCTGCTCGTGAAGTAGTTGTCGCGGCATTAGGTACAGTTTATGCCTTGTCTGCAACAGATGATGATGCTGTGGCACAAGGTTTGTCACATCTGATTAGTGCAGATGGAACAGGTTGGTCTTTGGCAACAGGTTTATCACTTTTAGTGTGGTTCATTTATGCTCCACATTGTTTGGCAACACTGGCAACGGTACGTCGCGAAACAGGTTCATGGAAACATGTTGCAGCTATGACTGCATATCTGTTTGGTTTAGCTTATTTTGCATCGTTTGTTACCTATCAAATTGCTTCCCACTACTGGGGCTAAAGCAATAAAGGAGGTTGTATATGGTTCAATATCTGATTATTGCGGTTTTAGTGATTTGGAGTGCTGTAGTTGTTTTTAAGAAAGTATTTCCAAAAACAGCAAATTCAGTCTTTTCTTCACTCTCAGCATTTTGCGAAAAGCAAGGTTGGGTAACTTTGGCAAAATGGCTTAAACCGAAAATGGCCTTTGGTTGTGCTGGCGGTTGTGGGTGTTCAAGCGAAGATAAACCTACCAATACAGTTCAAGAAATTAAGCCGATTAAATGGCAATAAATTTAGTATTTCTTGTTTCGTTTAAAAAGCCATCATATTGATGGCTTTTTTACGCACTGACACAAAAAAAGATGAATAAAGTTCAAACTGAAAAAGCATTCAAAACAGCAAAGTGCTAACATTTTTGCCATTCTGTCGATTGATAAATTGTGGGGCAAAAATGTTAATACAACGTGGTGGGTTAAAAGTTGTAGCAGGCTTGGGAATATCAGGCGTTTCTGCTGTAAATTTCCTGCATGAACAAGGCTACCAAGTTGCAGTAACAGACTCTCGTCCCACGCCACCAGGGCATGATCAGATTCCAGCTGGCGTTAAAACCAGTTTCGGTCAACTTGATCAAGAATTATTATTACAAGCAGAAGAAATTATTTTAAGCCCAGGCCTTGCACCGCAATTACCGGAAATTCAGGCAGCTATTGCTAAAGGTATTTCTGTGGTAGGTGATATTCAATTATTACGCCGTGCAACTGATGTGCCTATTGTAGCGATCACTGGCTCTAATGCTAAAAGTACAGTAACGACTTTAATTGGTTTAATGGCTAAAGATGCGGGTAAGAAAGTTGCTGTGGGTGGCAATCTTGGACGCCCAGCTCTAGATTTATTAAAAGATCAACCTGAATTAATTGTACTTGAGCTATCAAGTTTTCAGCTAGAAACCACGTCTCACTTAAATGCTGAAGTTGCTGTGGTTCTCAATATGAGTGAAGACCACTTAGATCGTCACGGCAATATGTTGGGTTACCATCAAGCAAAACACCGTATTTTCCAAGGCGTTAAAAAAGTAGTATTTAACCGTGATGATGCTTTAAGTCGTCCTCTTGTTCCAGATACCACACCAATGCAAAGCTTTGGTTTAAATGCACCAGATTTAAATCAATATGGTGTTTTAAGAGATGGCGATGGCACGCTTTGGCTTGCGCGTGGTTTACAGCGTTTAATTAAAAGCTCAGATTTATATATTCAAGGCATGCATAACGTAGCAAATGCTTTAGCTTGTCTCGCATTAGGTGAGGCAATAGGCCTGCCTATGGAATCTATGCTTGAAACCTTAAAACAATTTAAAGGGTTAGAGCATCGCTGTGAATATGTAAAGACTGTGCATGATGTACGTTATTACAATGATTCCAAAGGCACCAACGTTGGCGCTACGCTTGCAGCGATTGATGGTTTAGGCGCTGCCATTGAAGTGAAAAAAGGTAAGGTTGCCTTGATTTTAGGTGGGCAAGGTAAAGGTCAGGATTTTGGCCCATTACGTTCTTCTATCGAAAAATATGCCAAAGTTGTGGTATTGATTGGTGAGGATGCTTCGGTGATTGAACAAGCCATTCAAGGCGCAACCAAAATTTTACATGCAGCAACGCTTAAAGAAGCTGTAGAGCTGTCTCAACGTGAAACACAGGCCGAAGATGTGGTGTTGTTATCACCAGCATGTGCAAGTTTTGATATGTTTAAAAGTTATAATGACCGTGGTCAGCAGTTTGTTGCCTGCGTCAATTCGTTGGTTTAAAGAAAACATGATTAGGAATGTAGTATGGCAGGCTTAGCTCAGACCACAATCCAGAAAATCAATCATTGGTATGAACGGATATTGCCTAAATGGCCAGCGGAAGTGACGCCACGTAATGTCCTGATTTTCTGTGTCGTTGCATTGTTGTGTATCGGTTCAGTGATGGTGGCGTCCGCTTCGATGCCCTATGCTGAATATATGCATGAAAACCCATTTCACTATGTGATTCGTCATGGTATTTCGATTGTCGCTGCGGGTGTAGTGGCTTATTTGACCTATCGAATATCACTGAATACGTGGTTTAAAAATACCTTCCCGCTGTGGTTATTAACCATGGTTCTGTTGCTTGCTGCTTTGGTGGTGGGTTCGGAAGTCAACGGTTCTACTCGTTGGATTAAGATCGGTGGCTTTACCTTGCAGCCAACCGAGGTTGCCAAAGTCATGATGGCAATCTTTACCGCAGACTACGTTGTGCGCCGTGCCAAAGAGGTTCGTACTCATTGGAAAGGCTTATTGCGTTTAAGTGGGGTAATGGCAATCACGGTCGGTTTAATTATTGCTGAGCCTGACTTAGGGGCAACCGTCGTTATTGTCATGATGATGGTTGGGGTGTTCTTTTTAGCGGGCGCGCCGCCAACTCAGTTCTTAATCATGCTTGGTGCGATTGTCACAGGTATTGTGTTTTTGATCTTATTTGAACCCTACCGTTTCCAGCGTTTAATTTCGTTTACTGACCCATGGGCAGATCCATTAGGTGTAGGTTATCAGTTATCAAATGCATTAATGGCTTTTGGTCGTGGTGAATGGTTTGGTACAGGCTTAGGCCACAGTGTACAAAAACTATCTTATTTACCTGAAGCACATACCGACTTTATGTTGGCAGTGCTAGGTGAAGAGTTTGGTTTCGTGGGTATTTCGATTGTTATTGGCTTGTCTTTCTTGATGCTGGCATGTTGTATCAAAATTGGTCACCGTGCTTTGAAACATCATTACCTTCGCGCAGGCTATTTAGCTTACGGCATTAGTATTATTTTCTTGCTCCAGATTTTAGTAAATGCGGGCATGAATATGGGCTTAATGCCAACTAAAGGTTTGACTTTGCCATTCATTAGTTATGGTGGTACGTCTTTAATGATGTGTGCTGCGATGATTAGCTTAATCTTAAAGATTGATGCATCAACACAAGAAGTCAACCCAGAACGAGAAGAGTCAAACTTCTAAAATTAGACATCATAAAAAAGCCCGATATCAAATCGGGCTTTTTTATTATTTATAGATATGTTCCGCTGAGCTCTTGCACATGAGGAATCAAATCAACATTCCACTGCGCTACAGCCTGTTTGAGCATCGCTCTAGGCTGATCTAAATCAACGTTGGGTTGTCCCAAGGCCAGTATTGCTTTTTGAAGTAATTCAGGCGCTTTTGATAAATCGAGTGCTTGAGCAAGATTTTGTTTAGAGAGCTTTTGCCCTTGGTCATTCATTGCAAGGGGAAGGTGCATATAGCTCAATTTAGGATAACCTAGAAGCTGAGCTAACCAAATCTGACGTTCGGTGTTATCTAATAAGTCCGCGCCTCGAACGACATGGGTAATACCTTGTAGATAATCATCCACAACGACCGCAAGTTGATAGTTAATAATCCCATCACGGCGCTTAAGAACAAAATCTCCAAGATCGTGTTGTAGATTGGAGCAATGTACTCCTTGCAATCGGTCATCAAAACAGATCTGCTGATCTTGAACTTTTACCCGAATCGCTTGACCTTGAAAATCAAGATTGAGATCGCGGCAAGTACCTGCATAGATTGCATTTGAACCAAGCATTTTGCGGGTACATTGACATGCATAGATAAGACCTTCTTTTTTGAGTTGGTCTAATACGCTTTCATAAATGTCTAAACGATTTTTTTGAAAGATGATCTCTGTATCAGGTTCGAATTGGAAGGCTTCAAGTGATGTAAGAATATGCTCTTCACTGCCGGGATAAATACGAGGGATATCTGTATCTTCGACACGAACCAGCCATTTGCCTTGATGGGCTTTTGCATCGCAATAGCTGGCAACAGCAGTAATGAGTGATCCAAAATGCAAAGGGCCGGTTGGCGATGGCGCAAACCGACCTGAGTATGAAAAGCTAGGCTTTTCTTGAGTAGCTACAGCGGTCATATTAACCGTTATTTTGCTTCTCTTTAATTTCTGCCAAAGTTTTGCAGTCAATACATAACGTTGCAGTTGGACGTGCTTCTAAACGACGTAAGCCGATTTCAATACCACAAGTTTCACAGAAACCGTAGTCTTCATTCTTAATAGCTTCCATAGATTGTTCGATTTTACGAATTAACTTACGTTCACGGTCACGTGTACGTAATTCAATTGCAAATTCTTCTTCTTGGGTAGCACGGTCGTTTACATCTGGCAGTGCAGTTGATTCGTCTTGCATCGTATTTAAAGTACGATCAACTTCAGACATTAATTCAGCTTTCCATGCTTGCAGAATTTGTCGGAAATGCTCGAGCTGTCCTTCAGACATGTACTCTTCATTTTTCTTAGGTTGATAAGGTGCAATACCAAATAAACTTGCAGTTGTGCCTATGTCAGAAGTTTTAGGTTTCACTTTACGTGCACGTTTTGCAGAAGCTTTGTCACCTTCCACTACAACTTCTGTATGTTCATCCAAAACTTGGTTGTGGTTGTCATTCGCCATAATAGGGCATTCCTCATCATACACGTATTATCTATACGCAAAAAATATGGTGATATGCAAGTGTTTTTATAGAAAACCATCGATGGGATTTTCCCATCGGGTCGTCATCATATAGATTTTTCCTGCAAGATGATAGTCATTCCGACCCGTAAATATTTTCAAAACGTGTTTACCCCAGTCATAATTATATATAAGCATATAAGAAATAGGGCTAATAGCCTGAAATATCAGTGTTTATATGGCCTTGAAAATTTTCAAGACGAAAGACTTCGGTTTCAAAACTACCATCGTTTTTTAGACGAATGTAACGATAGCCGGGAGCATTTTGATCGAGTGCAAAATCATTACTAAAGGGTTTAAACTGCACACTTGTCGAGGGTGTAGAGAAAAATTCAACTCCTTGCCAAGTGTTTATTGAGTCTTGATGAACATGCCCGCAGACTAAAGCTTTTACATTTTTAAATGGAGCCAAGGTAGTAAGCAAGGCATTAGAATTTTGTAACTTGTGATGATCAATCCATTTTGACTTCATGGCAAAAGGGTGATGATGACAAGCCAGCAAAATCGGATTGTCTGCAAACTCTTTAAGTAAAGCCGTTAAGTTCTCTAGCTGTTCTGCTGATAGATGTCCATCGATATGACCTTTTACCGCACTATTTAATAAAATAACCCGCCAGTTCCCTAAGCAAATAACTACAGGTTCCTGATGATTCTCTTTATGCAATGGAAAATGGTCAACATTGTCATGATTACCTAAGGTCTGAAAAAAGGGCAGCCCCAAGGTTTGCATATATTGAATATAACGTTTGTAGGTAATAGGCGTTGGTGCTTGAGCTAGATCCCCGGTATGGATAATTGCATCAATTTCAGGATGTTTATTAAGTATCTGTTGAATAATGGCATGAAAGCTTTCTTCAGGATTCATACCCACAAATTCTAAGTGCGGATACTCCAATAGGTGGGTATCGGTAATTTGTATAATGACATGGTCTTTTTGTGAAAGTGTTGAGACTTGAAAAGTCACCGTCCTACCTCTTCGGGTTTATTATCGTTTTGCTGTGTTGGGCCAGCCATTGTAATGCCATAATGACAGGAGCATTTCTTAAACGTCCGCTGTCGAGTAGAGTCTGGATTTCACTATAATTAAATAAGTGTAATTGAATATTTTCCCCCTCATCATCTACGCCAAATACCCCCCCTTCAGTGGGTAATTCAGTTTCAGCAACATAGAGATGGAATAATTCTGAGCAAGCACCAGCTGACGGGTAAAAGCTAAATAGATGCTCTAAATTTTGAACTTCGCAACCTGATTCTTCAAGGCTCTCTCGTCGAATACAACTTTCTGGTGATTCATCACCATCTAACACGCCTGCAATTATTTCCAGCTGCCATGGTGATTGAGGATCATCTAAAGCCCCAACACGGAACTGTTCAATCAGTGCAAACTGTTGTTTTTGATCGTTGTAGAGTAGTACACCAGCTGCTTCAGGCCGATGAACCAGTTCACGCTGCAATACATGAGTATATTCAGATTGATTAAATAGACGATGTCGAAGGCTGACTTTTTCAACTTGAATAAAACCACGGAATAGAGATTCACGTGATGTTACTTCGACATCTTTAGATGTATAACTTGGACGTTCAACAATACTCATGATTCGGTCAGGACGAAATCTATTTATTTCATCCTAACCGAGAATCAGGGCTAGGCAAGTGTTTTTTTTGAATATTTACACTTTATGATACAGTTTTTGACCTTGCTCCTGATAAACCTCTTTCATCGCTTTGAGGCCTTCTTCAACCTCTGAATCGCTATTGGTGAGATTGTTGGCATAGTCACGTACATTCTGAGTGATTTTCATTGAACAGAATTTTGGACCACACATTGAACAGAAGTGAGCAGATTTATGAGCCTCTTTTGGTAAGGTTTCATCGTGCATGCTACGTGCTGTATCAGGGTCCAGGCTTAGGTTGAACTGATCATCCCAACGGAACTCAAAACGTGCTTTTGATAAGGCATTATCACGTACCTGTGCACCTGGATGTCCTTTCGCAAGATCGGCGGCATGTGCTGCAAGCTTGTAGGTAATAATCCCGTCTTTAACATCTTTTTTGTTTGGTAGTCCTAAATGCTCTTTCGGTGTTACGTAACAAAGCATTGCTGTGCCGTACCAGCCAATCATGGCTGCACCAATTGCAGAGGTAATGTGGTCATAACCTGGAGCGATATCTGTTGTTAATGGTCCAAGTGTATAGAATGGCGCTTCTTTACACACTTCTAGCTGAAGGTCCATGTTTTCTTTAATCATGTGCATTGGTACGTGACCAGGGCCTTCAATCATGACTTGAACATCATGTTCCCATGCACGGTGAGTCAGTTCGCCTAATGTTTTAAGTTCGCTGAACTGTGCTTCGTCATTTGCATCTTGAATACAGCCCGGACGTAAGCCATCACCTAAGCTAAATGAAACGTCATAAGCTTTCATGATTTCACAGATTTCATCGAAATGAGTGTATAAGAAGTTTTCTTCATGATGCGCTAGACACCATTGCGCCATGATTGAACCACCACGCGACACAATACCTGTTAAACGGTTTGCTGTAAGTGGCACATAGCGAAGTAATACACCTGCGTGAATGGTGAAGTAGTCAACACCTTGTTCAGCTTGTTCAATTAGTGTGTCTTTGAAGATTTCCCAAGTCAGGTCCTCTGCAACACCATCAACTTTTTCAAGTGCTTGATAAATCGGTACGGTGCCGATTGGAACAGGTGAGTTACGAATAATCCATTCACGTGTTTCATGAATGTTTTTACCTGTCGACAAGTCCATAATGGTGTCGGCACCCCAACGGGTTGCCCAAGTCATTTTCGCAACTTCTTCGTCAATTGAAGAGCCAAGCGCTGAGTTACCAATATTGGCATTAATTTTAACCAAGAAGTTACGACCAATAATCATTGGCTCAAGTTCTGGATGGTTAATGTTGGCAGGAATGATCGCACGACCTTCAGCCACTTCTTGGCGAACAAATTCAGGTGTAATTTCTTTTAAATTTTTTGCACCAAAGTTCTGTCCAGCATGCTGACGCATATCAACACCTTCACGCTGGCGTTGATTTTCACGAATTGCAATATATTCCATTTCTGGTGTGATAATACCTTGCTTGGCATAGTGCATTTGAGTGACATTTTTGCCAGCTTTAGCGCGGCGTGGGTTTTGAATGTGCGCAAAACGAATATCAGCGGTACGAATATCTTTTAAACGTTCCTGACCAAATTTTGAGGTCAAGCCAGAAAGTACGTCAGTATCGTTACGCTCTTCAATCCAGTTTTGGCGAACTGAAGGTAAACCTTTGTCTAAATCGATTTGAACATTTGGGTCGGTATAAACACCTGAAGTGTCATATACCATAACAGGAGGGTTATGTTCACCACCAAGGCCAGTTGGGGTGTCGGTTAAAGAAATTTCCCGCATTGGAACCTGAATGTCAGGGCGAGAGCCTTCAATATAAACTTTTTTAGAAGCGGGTAAGATGCGAGTTAAATCTTTTGCATCTTGTTCATGTTGTGCTGAAATTTCAGCAGAAGAAAGATTCGTTAACTGGTTCATCACATGATCCTTATGAATAACATCAACGAATCAAGCACGACCAAAAACGATGGCGGATTTATCTTTGCTAGATAAATTTAAGGCTGTAAGTTTTCAGATGGCTTGATTCCTACGCAGGTCTTAACCTGATCAGGTTCAACGGTACTTGTGATCAAACTTGTGTTGCGATAACACGGAATTTACACAATCTCAGCGAGCTATTACTCGCGCTCCGTCAAGCGATTTAAAGACTAACATGTTTTAGGTTGGCTGGCATTGTCAATTTGTATCTATACAAACCGCATCCATATGGCAGTCACGATAGACTTCCGTGTTCCATGGCGAATCAAATTTTAAGAGCTGCTCAAGTTGTTCATGAGTCATCTGATAATTTGATTTTTTATCACCATTTTTATCAGTTAAATCTATTTTAAATTGCTTATTGCGCTCTTCTACAGGCGTAGCAATAAACTTAAGAAACAGTTGAGCAGGTTTGGCTAAACTCGACTCATTTTGTGTAGAGAGAAACCGAATTTGCTGAAGCGCATCTTTATCAAACCATGTATTCGGTGCATATTCATCTGACACGGGCGTGTTGTCTAAGCCAAAGAAAATAAAATAACGATATTCATTAAATAGTAGTTTTGCATCATCAATAAAGTGGCTCTTTGGATACTTTTGAATAAACTTTTCCCAAAATAATGCGCGTTCAGTGAGCTCTTTCCATGAAATAGCCAACGCACCATCATTATAGAAAATATTTTGATTGTCTTTCGCCATACGAGTTAAAAACTCTTTTTGGTCCGCGGGTAAGGACTTAGAAAAAACGTCAACTAAATAGCTTGGCTGGCGTCGATAGGTAAACATGCCTTCACCTTGATAGAGAAGTTCAATATAGGCTTGCCCTTCATGTTGAAGTAAATATTGATCACGCGGGCTCAGTTGGGCGAAGAGCTTTTTCTGACTTTGAATTACCTTTTTAAGGTCTTGTTTCTGTTCTAAAACGGCATAGCCAAATGCTTCAAAAGCTCTCCCTGTTTTTTCAGTGTAGTCTTGTTTTAGAAAACGTTGATACATGGCAGTTGATGCATCAATCAGCTTAAGCTGCTCATGATTTTTTAAAGAAGGAACACAGGTTTTAAGCTTTTCATTAATTTGATTTAAGTCTTCTATTTTGCTGTTTTGATTAATCGTGTGCATAGCTACCATAATTTGTAAGCAGCTACTGTCTTGTTTTTGAGTGGCCTTTTGCTCAGTTGGTTTTTGCTCTTTAGATACAGCCTGATCTTGCTCTGATGTTTTATTACATCCAGCTAAAAGTAGTGCACCGCACATACTTATTATTAGAACTTTTTTCATCATTGTACTTTTATAGAAATTAATATTGCTCAAATTATAACGCTTAAAAAGGTTGCATCATTGTTAGAAAACTTTATTATTAGGTAGGTCGGTCTACTTAAGTAAAAGTTATGAATGATAAAACAGCAAGACAGAAAATTCTCGATGCAGCGGCAACCTTGTTTTATAACGATGGCATTACGGCAACAGGAATTAACTCAGTTACGGCTAAAGCAGATGTTGCGAAGATGTCGCTTTATAATAATTTTTCTTCAAAAGGTGAACTTGTCGATGCCTACATTGCTGCACGCCATCAAGAGTGGCTTGACCTCTATCAAAAGCGTTTAGAAAAAACAAAAACAGCGAAACAAGCCATCTTGGCCGTATTTGATGCCTATCAAGACCATGCGGAATTTGCCTATGAAAAAGGCTTTCGAGGTTGTGGGTTATTGAATGCTGCGGCTGAGTTTCCGGCGAATAGTGCAGGGCGAAGTTCGGTAAGACACCATAAAGAAGAAGTTGAGGCTATTGTTGCTGAGCATTTAAAAAAATTAATACCAGACTCACAGCGCGTTAACTATGTGGCCACCCAGCTTTCTTTTCTTTTAGAAGGTTCTATGGCTCGAGCAGGCTTAGAAGGCAACAGCCGACAACTCCTGTTAGCAAAACAAATGGCAGAAGACATTTTAAGTAGAGAATGCCCACATGATTAGCCTCATTAGAAATAGTAGTTATGGAGGCACAATTGCAATTTTAGTTGCTTCTGTTTTGTGGGGAACAACAGGTACGGCGGCAGCATTTGCACCGACTCTTGGCCCACTTGCTATTGGCGCTGTAGCGATGGGCGGTGGAGGTCTTTTACAAGCTTTGGTTGCATCACGAGCAATACGGGAAAACCGTCAGTTTATAAGGGAAAATCTTTCAATACTGCTTTTAGGCATAGTGGCGGTGGGTATTTATCCTTTGGCTTTTTATTCTTCAATGCATTATGCGGGCATTACGATTGGCACCGTGGTTTCAATTGGTACTGCTCCACTAATCGCAGCAATTTTAGAACGATTCTTTGATCGCAAAGCTTTATCGGCTATCTGGTTTCTAAGTTTTGTGTGCGGTGTGCTTGGGGTAAGTATGTTGTCGATGGGCGAAAGTCATGCGGTTCAAGAGAGTACAAATCAATGGAGTAAATTCTTCGGTATTTTTCTTGGGCTGGTCGCTGCTACAACTTATTCACTTTATTCATGGGCTGCAAAAAGATTAATAGATCGGGGTGTTGCCTCTAAAGCTGCAATGGGCATGATTATGGGAGGCGGGGCAGTTATTTTGCTTCCTACTTTATTGGTTACAGGTGGAGGGTTATTGCATAGCTCAACCAATCTACTTGTGGCTGGTTATATGATGCTGATTCCTATGTTTTTGGGTTATTTACTTTTCGGTTTTGGATTAAAAACAGTAAATGCCAGCAAAGCGACCACCCTAACTTTATTCGAACCCTTAGTCGCTGCGATTTTTGCGATTGTTTTGGTTGGCGAGCATGTTTCATGGGTAGGTTGGATAGGCATGTTTTTGATTTTTATTTGTATTTTAATTTTGTCAAAAACTAAGAACGCTTAAAAAACTAAAACTTTTAATGGCTTGAGTTTGATTTGAATTTTTCTTAGTCTTAAGGACAAGTTTTATCGTTGATTTAAACAATGAAAATAAAATTAATGGTCGCTGTTGGCCTTTGGAGTTTTGCATCTTCGAGTTTTGCTTTAGATTTAGTTGAAGCTTATGAGCGCGCAAAACAAAATGACCCGACGTGGCAAGCCAATCAACAACAATATGAAGCAGATCAACTGAACTTAGGCTTAGCAACGGGGGCATTATTACCTACTGTCACATTGTCTGGAAACATTACCCGTAATCGACAAACTGTAAAACGTTCAAACTTTCCAGGCGTTGATCAAGAAGGCCTGTCAGATGCTTTGGTAAGTAGTACGTCAACGACTCGACAAGCGACTCTCACTGCACGTCAGCCATTATTTCGAATGGATGCTTGGGAAGGTTATAAACAAGTTAAAACTTCGGTTGCCTTAAGTGAAATCACTTTAAGACTACAAAAACAAGATCATGTTTTAAATGTGGCAGAAGCCTATTTTAATGTGTTGCGGCAGCAGGCGTTGAGTGTTGCATACTTACAAGAAGAAAAGGCTTTGCTTGAACAGCTCAATATGATGAATGCCAAACTCAAAGAAGGGTTGGTGGCACGTAGTGATGTGAGTGAAGCAAATGCCCAATATCAAAATGCTAGAGCCAATCGTATTTCAACCAATGTTCAATTACTTTTAGCCCAAGAGCAGCTTTCTGAATATATTGGTTCTTATCAAGATAAACTCGCTGTACTGCGCAGTGATTTTAATTTTCAAAAGCCTTATCCAGCAGAACTTAATGACTGGCTTTCTTTGGCGCAGCAAAAAAACTTAAAGATCCAGCAAGCCCGTTTACAGCAAAAATATAGTGAAGATCAGCGCCGTGTCGAAAAGGCAGCGCTTTATCCTCAAATAGATGCCGTAGCAAGTTATGGCTATACTAAACAAACACCAGAGACACTCATTTCGACTGACGGAAAATTTGATCAGGTCGGGGTAGAAATGAACTGGAATTTATTTAATGGTGGACGGACCCGAACATCAATTAAAAAAGCCACTGTAGAAGTCAGTAAAGCGCAGGCACAACTTGATGCAGCCATTCGCCGTGCCAATGTCGATGTGAAAAGTGCGTTTATGCAGGTAGACACAGATCAAGCCAAACTTGAAGCAAGAAAGGCTGCAATGGATTCATCTTCTTTAGTTTCTCAAGCTTCAAAAGCGAGTTATAACGAAGGCTTAAAAAGTATGGTTGATGTTTTATTGGCGCAGCGTAATGCTTTTTCTGCAAAACAGGATTATCTTAATGCTCAGTATGACTATTTATTGAATGTGCTTCGTTTAAAAGCTGCGGTAGGCCAGTTAGGTGAAAAGGATCTGGTTGAGCTTAATAGCTGGTTAACTTATCAGTAATTAAATGCTTTTATCTGAAATTTAATTTTGTCATAAAAACTTAATGATTGCTGTGTTTTAATGCTCAATCATTTTATTCCCGCGCCATCATGTTGGAGGCTTCCCTTGAGTCCAAGTAATCCGGTGTTAAGCCATCATATTTCTTCTCAATTTAATGAAGATTTGCAAGATGTAAACACAAAGTTTATGACCATGGGTGGCTTGGTCGAACAGCAGGTTGCAAATGCAATTCATTCTTTACTTGATACCGACGCAAATTTAGCGATTGATGTTCAATTTAAAGATAATGCAGTCAATCAATATGAACGTGATATTGATGAAGGCTTAACATTAATTTTGGCGCGTCGTCATCCGGCAGCGATTGATTTGCGTATGGTTATTGCCATGAGCAAAGCCAATACTGACCTTGAGCGTATTGGTGATGAAGCTGCAAAAATTGCCCGTATTGCACAAAATCTGTGTGAAGAGGGCGGGTCACCGCGTGGCTACATGGAAACACGTCATATTGGTAACCAAGTTCGTGTCATGATTCATGATGCACTTGACGCTTTTGCACGTTTAGATGCAGATCAAGCTTTACGTGTACTTTTAGCGGATGCTGACATTGACCGTGAATATCAATCAGCAACACGTACATTAATGACCTATATGATTGAAGACCCGCGCCATATTGCTCGTGTGATTAATGTCATGTGGGTTTTACGTTCATTAGAGCGTATTGGCGATCATGCACGTAACATTGCTGAGCAAGTGATTTATATGGCGAAAGGCTTTGATGCTCGTCATACCAAAATTGAAGAAATTGAAGCCAAAGTCCACGAAAAGTAATCTTGAGCTGAAATATTTAAAGGCCTTGTTTGAAACAAGGCTTTTTTGTTTTTAAAAAATAATAGATAAAAAAATGTCCCGAACTTTGGGGGGAAGTTCAGGACAGAAAATCAAGTGCATAAACACGACAGGGATCGTGTTCTTCTTGCTATAGAGTGATATTAAGTTCTTCGCTTTTTGATGTCATGTAGAGTCCTGTGCGCTCTATGTAAGGCTTTTTATGTTTGTGTAAGTTTCACGTAAAAAAAGGCGGATCTATGTATATAGACCCGCCTTTTTAATGATGAATAAGCTAAAACAAACCGATTATTCTGGTTTCCAGCCTTCAGCTTTTTCTACGCTTTCATCATTATTGAAGAATTTCTCACGTTGTTCTTCCAGAAACTTTTTAGCTTCTGGTTCAAACACGTTTAAGCGCTTTTCATTAATTAGCGTAGTTTGATGCTGTAACCATTCTTGCCATGCTTGCTTAGAAACATTTTCAAAAAAATCTTGGCCTTTAGCACCAGGGAAAGGAGCGAAGTCTAAACCTTCCATTTCCTTTTGATATTTACGGCAAAATACTTGGCGACTCATGTTTTATCCTTAAGCGTATAACTGTTCTAAACGTGTATGGGCACGCGCAATTGCAGCTTCAACCTGTTTTGGAGAAGTTCCACCAATATGATCACGAGCATTTACAGAAGCTTCTAGAGTTAAGGCTTTATCAAACACATCTGCTGTAATTAAGTCAGAGAATTGCTGTAATTGCTCAAGTGTGAGTTCAGATAAATCTTTTTCTTCTGCAACCCCTAATGCGACTGCTTTACCCACAATTTCATGCGCATCACGGAACGCAACGCCTTTTTTCACTAAATAGTCAGCAAGGTCAGTTGCAGTTGAGAATCCACGAAGAGCAGCTTCACGCATGATTTCAATATTTGGAACCAATGCAGGAATCATGTCTGCAAATGCCATGAGTGAACCACGAACCGTATCGATTGCATCAAATAAAGGTTCTTTGTCTTCTTGGTTATCTTTGTTGTATGCCAATGGTTGACCTTTCATGAGCGTAAGTAAGCTAATTAAGTCACCAAATACACGGCCAGATTTACCACGGATAAGTTCTGGAACATCCGGGTTTTTCTTCTGTGGCATGATTGAAGAACCAGTACAGAAGCGGTCAGGAATATTCACAAATTTGAACTGTGCAGAAGTCCAAAGAATCAGTTCTTCTGACATACGTGATAAATGCATCATAATAAGTGCAGCCGCCGCATTAAATTCGATGGCAAAGTCACGGTCAGATACAGCATCAAGCGAGTTTTCAGATACAGCTTCAAAACCTAAAAGTTCTGCTGTATATGCGCGGTCAATCGGATAAGTTGTACCAGCAAGAGCGGCAGAACCAAGTGGCATACGATTAACACGTTTACGGCAGTCTTGAAGTCGTTCAGTGTCACGTACTAACATTTCAAACCATGCTAACAAGTGATGACCAAAAGTCACAGGCTGAGCAGTTTGTAGGTGTGTAAAGCCTGGCATAATTGTATTTACATTTTTGGCAGCCAAGCCTAACAAGCCTTTTTGTAAACGTTCTAATAATTTTAAAATATCATCAATTTCGTCGCGCAGGTAAAGACGAATATCAGTTGCAACCTGATCGTTACGGCTACGGCCTGTGTGTAATTTTTTACCTGTAATGCCAATACGTTGAGTCAAACGTGATTCAATGTTCATGTGAACATCTTCAAGATCGATGCGCCACTCAAAGTTTCCAGCCTCAATTTCTGAGCGAATGGTGCTTAAACCTTCAATAATGTCATCGCGTTCTGCTTCCGTGAGTACGCCAACTTTCGCAAGCATGGTAGCATGCGCAATCGAACCAGCGATGTCTTGTTTATAAAAACGTTGGTCAAACTGAACAGAGGCGGTAAATTCGGCTACAAAAGCGTCCGTCGCTTCAGAAAAACGACCACCCCACATACCTGAGGTTTGGTCTGGGGTTACTGAATTAGGGGGATTTGAAGATGTGGTCATGGTGGCTCAGTAAAATAAAAAAGAGTATATCACTTGCCGAAGCTCAACAAACAAAGTTGTTTCCTACAGCATACCGAAATCAAAATTCCTCCTATTTTTTTACGAAAAGCGGGCGTTGGCAACACTTATTCGAATTAATTATCGCAAGTAATGTTTTGGCACTGGTTTTGGCATTGGCTGAAGCACAGTCTTGGCAAGCCTTAAGCGGGGGAAGGCTTTTTCAATACATCATTTTTATTAACTGGGTAATATTGTCCTTTTTTGCATTGGTTGAACGCTTTCAAGGTTTTTTTAGCAGCTTGCGTCAAGAATTTGCTTTGGCTATTGGTTTTGTCATGCTGCAAAGTATTGTTGTTTTGACCACTTTAATTAGTAATTTTTTTCAGTTTGGTCTTTTAAATAAACATGCTTCTTTAACGCAGGGCTGGAGTGTTTATTTTACCAATGTACCTTTATATCTAAGCTATGGAATATTACTCGGGGCTTTTTGCTTACGTTATTTATATGTCAGGGAACAATGGTTGCATCAGCAATATGCCGAATTAAATGCCCGTATTCAGGCCATGCAAGCACGAATTCACCCTCACTTCTTATTTAATAGTTTAAATAATGTGGTGAGTTTAATTGCGATAGATCCAGATAAAGCTGAAAGCATGCTCATCAGTTTGTCGCGGTTATTTCGCGCGAGTTTCCAAGAATTAAAATTGGTGAGTCTGCATGAAGAAATCGAGCTGAGTAAACAATATTTAATGATTGAACAGGTCCGTTTGGGGGAGCGTTTAAAAGTAGATTGGAAGATCGAGCTTTCATCTGTGCAATTAAAACAGATCACTATTCCTTTATTGACATTACAACCCTTGTTAGAGAATAGTATTTTTCATGGGGTAGAACCAATGATGGGTAAAGCAACCATAGGGGTATTGGTTGAAATATTGCAAAATCAGGTCAGTATAGTCATTACCAACCCATATACAGACGATACAATAAATTCACGGAAAGGGCATGGAATCGCTCTTGAAAATGTTAAGCAGCGCCTGAAAGCGTATTATGGGAACACCGTTAGATTTCAGGTTTATAAAGGTGAAGCTTTATATACCACTATTATGAGCTATCAATATCAAACAAAATAATAAGTCAGTCAGAGTTAACCATAAAAAAATGGACCAAGTTAACGGTGACAAGGAGGATGAATGAAGGTGCTAATTTGTGATGATGAACCACTTGCAGTGGAGCGTTTATCACGTTTAGTTTCAAAGATGGGACATGAGGTTGTATCAACGGCTCATCATGGACAGGAGGCCTTGGAACAGGCACGGCTTCATCAACCGGATGTAATCTTACTTGATATTCAAATGCCAGGTATGAATGGGCTTGTCTGTGCAGAACAGTTGAGTCAGCTAAATCCTCGACCTGCGATTGTATTTTGTACCGCCTACGATCAGCATGCATTGGAAGCTTTTAAAGCTCAGGCTCAAGCATATCTTCTTAAACCGATTGATCCAGTTGAACTTGAGCAAGCTTTAAGTCAGCTAACTCAACTTACTCAAGCACAGCTCAATGCATTACCGAATTCTGAGCTTTTACAAGATTTAAAGACACAGCGTCATCAAATTGCCGCAAAAACCTATCGTGGGGTTGAACTGATTCCTGTTGAAAATATCTATTACTTTTTAGCAGATCAGAAATATGTCACTGTGAGACATAAAAATGGCAGTGTATTAATAGATGAAACATTAAAAGAGCTTGAAACCGAATTCGCAGATCAGTTCATTCGTATTCATCGAAATGCGTTGGTTGCAGTCGCATACCTAGATGGGTTGGAGCTGATCAGTTCGGGGCAATATCAGGTTAGATTACGCGGTCTTGATGAAAGACTTTCAGTGAGCCGTCGACATTTGTCTACGCTTAGAGAGCGAATTCATCAGCTCTAAATTTAAAAGAGTTATCTTGAACTTGCGAGATTTTACTTGCAATTTTAAGGGATCAAGTTAAGTTTAGGGTGTATTGTTTGACCAGCCCATGCTTGAATTTATGAAAACCTTGAAAATTGCTACACGACAAAGCCCACTTGCTCTTTGGCAGGCAGAACATATTCGTGCCCGTTTACAGGAGCTTCACCCTGATTTAAAGGTGGAATTGGTTAAATTTGTCACGCAGGGCGATAAAATCTTAGATACGCCTTTAGCAAAAATTGGGGGTAAAGGGCTGTTCGTTAAAGAGTTGGAGGTAGCACTTTTAGATGGGCGTGCGGACTTAGCTGTACATTCAATGAAAGATGTGCCAATGGCTTTGCCAGAAGGTTTAACTTTAGCAGTAATTTGCGAACGTGAAGATCCGTTAGATGCTTTTGTTTCAAATCAGTTTGAAAAATTCGCTGATTTACCACAAGGTGCAAAAGTCGGTACCTCAAGTTTGCGTCGTAAATCTCAGATTTTAAAACAACGTCCTGATTTGCAAATTATTGACTTGCGTGGAAATGTTGGCACACGTTTGGCGAAGCTAGATGAAGGTCAATACGATGCGATTATTCTGGCCAGTGCTGGTTTGAAGCGTTTAGGTTTGTCAGAACGTATCCGTCATTGTTTGACACCAGATATTAGTTTGCCTGCTGTGGGACAAGGTGCATTGGGTTTAGAGTGCCGTGCAGCTGACCAAGATGTATTGGCTTTAATTCAACCTTTATTACACGAAGAAACTGATGTTTGTGTACGTGCTGAACGTGCATTTAATGCCTATCTTGAAGGTGGTTGTCAGGTCCCAATTGCAGGTTATGCCACACTACAAAATGGTCAAATCCATATCGAAGGTCGTGTTGGAAGCCCTGATGGCCAAACATTATTACGTGCTGAACTAACAGATGAAGCCAATAATGCTCAGCAATTGGGTGAAAACCTTGCTCGAAACTTACTTGATCAAGGTGCTGGCGAGCTATTAAAGGCCCTCTACTAAACCATGCTGTTTATTAATACTCGACCTGATTCGCGTGCAGCTGAACTAACAGAAGCTTTGCAAAATGAAGGTTATCAGGTTGAGTCTTTACCCCTTTTAGAGCTCGTTGCAAAACCCTTTTCTGAACACTTACTTCAGCTTTACCAACAATTAATTAAGGCGCAAGCTATTGTTGTCGTCAGCCCAACCGCTGTTGAAGTGGGTATGGAGTATTTAGTAAAAAGTGGTTTAAAAAATAGCGATTTAAAACATATTCAGTGGATTGCGGTAGGGCAAGCAACAGCCAATTGTCTAAACGAATATGGAATAGAAGCACATATCCCAGATGTTGAAACTTCTGAAGGAATGTTGAACCTGCCTATTCTGCACAATATGCAACAGACGGGTAGTGTGGCTTTTTGGCGGGGAGAAGGTGGACGCCAATTTATGATGGAGACCTTGCAACAACAAGGAATTCAGATTTTAAATTTTGTTCTATATCAGCGGCAGTGCCCAGAAGCTTCATATTCTACATTCAAACATCTGACACAGAATTCAAATTATAATTTAAATAAATGGTTCGTCTTAATTACCAGTGAAGCGAGCTGGAAATATTGGTTAGAGCTTTGTTCAAAAAATAATGTACAACCTGATGGTGTATATCTGGTTTTAGGACCTCGTCTTTTTCAAATTGTTAAAGAGTATCGCGATCAGCAACAGACTCATTTTCACATTATTCAACTTGAAAATTTATCGCCTTCGGGGATGATTCATCACATTCAGGCATTATAAGGATTCGTATGAGAAAACTTGTTTCTATCATCATTTTACTGGGCGTAGCTTGGTTGGCTAAGCTCAGTTACGATATGTGGCAAATTTCTCGTACTGTTCCCGAGCTTAAACAAAGTCTGCTGCAATCAGAACAGCACTATGCCAATTTAAATGATCAATTGGTTGCTTTACAGCGACAGTTGCAGAATCAACCCGTAAGTACAGGGAATAAAGCGAGTTCAGTAGCTCAACCAGATGCTCCACCGACAGGTATTGCACCTACAGTTTTAATTAAACAAAAGTTAGATTTAATTCAATTTGCGATTGATCAGCAGCAGTTGATTTATGCAGTTGATCAATTAAATCAGTTACAGCAATCGCTTGTACACTATGAAATTGCTCCTGCATTGCAGCATAGCTTGAATCAATCGCTCGAGCAGGATAAACAGGCAGTTCAACAGTTTACTTTGGCTCAAAATCAACGCCATCAATTAATCGATGATTTATTACAGAACATTGATAAGAATATTCAACAAGCCTTAGCCCAGCCTAAACTTGAAATGGATCAATCCGAGACTGTGTCTTGGTGGAAAAAGTGGTTCCGTATAGAAAAAGTAGAAACGCCGTCTATTAATTTAATGAGTCGAAGCGTTGTGCTTAAAGAAGTGCAATTAAGATTGTTAATTGCCGAACAGGCACTCAATCAAGGAAAAATGACTGAGTATCAAAATGAGTTGCAATCTGTGATGCAAAAGTTAGATGAAATGCCTGATGCAACCAGTCAGCAGTTAAAAAAACGTATTGCTAAAGTGGCACATTTATCTATCGTGCCTGTTCCTAAACTTTCTACACTTGGGCTAATCGGCTCATAAGGAGGATATATGAAACACCTCCTGTGGGTTTATTTCGTAATCAGCTTAATACTCTTTGCAGCCCTAGCTTTATTTAGTTATGGCTATGGAATGGGGTATGTCTATATTTACTGGCGACAATTGCAGCTACAAACAAATGTCTGGGGATTAACTCTTACTTTTGTAGTGATGAGTTTTATTGCTCAACTCTTGTGGCTGTGGATTAAACGTTATTCATCTCGTGAACAAAGAAAAAGTGAAAACATCTTCCAGTTTAAAAACCTTCATCCCTATGAACAATTAGGTATTGTTTGGTTATTAGAAGCGGCCGAAGATCAACGTGTATTTATTGAACGTGTTTTTACTCAATCAGGGCTTTTAAAAAATATTATCGATGCCAAGTTTCTGGTTTTAAGTGGGGACTATCCAAAAGCATTGGCTGCTCTCGATCAATCACCACCGATGGCATTTGAATTGGCAGAGTTACAGCGAATTGAAATCTTTTTAGCCGAAAATGAAGCCGATCGTGCATTAACTCATCTCGAATTTTTATATCAACACCAGTTATCACCGTGGTTACAAGAAATAGAAACTGCTTACCAGCAAAGATTAACGGCTTTATGGGGGCAATTAGCGCTGCAACATCCATGGGTATATTTACGTTCTATGAAATACGGTTTGCTAGATGCAGAACACCGTGATTTATGGTTACAGCAGCTTCTTCAGCAATTTGACCAAGCGTCTATCGATGACTTACATGCCTTACAGCAACGTTATTTGGATTTAGAGTCTGAAATACAAACTCGACCTTATAGCAGTAAGTTGTTATGGCTAAAACTATTAGCACGTATGCCAGATATGAGCATGCAGCATGCGGCCTTAACACTACATTTGTTAAAAGAGCAGTTTGACCCAGAAGTGTTTTATCTATGGTTTCAGCAGCAGTTGCTTAAACAAGTTCCAGACTATGCCGATGTTGAAGAAAAAATTATTCAATTTGAAAATCAATATATGAATTTGCCAGTTTTAACCTTTGCAAAATGGCATATCTATATGGCAACTGGACGTCAAACAGAAGCTGAAACATTATTATCATTATATCCAGATAATATTTTAATGAGCTATTTACGTATTAAGTCTACGCTTAAAGAAGATGACGTGTTAATCAAACAGTTAAATCTAATCTTTGAAAATGATGCAAATTTTTTAAAGTTTAAAATATGAGGTAAAAATGAAAGAACTGTCTGTCTACCCAGTAATATATGAACAGAAAGTCGCGTGGGGAGATATGGATGCTTTTGGTCATGTCAATAATGTACAGTATTATCGATATATTGAAAGCTCACGTATTTTATATATGGAAGCAATCAATATATTAACCCCACATTTATATACCGTTGTTGCTTCAAGTCAGTGTAAATATTTAAAGCCTGTTTTTTATCCTGACGTATTGAAAGTTGGTGTTCGCGTGGAAGAGCTCCGTAATAGCGCATTCCGTATGGCTTATATATTGTGGAGTGAAACCCAACAACAAATAGTCGCTACTGGTGAAGCTGTTATGGTATGCGTAGATAAATTAACAGAACGAAAATGTGAAATACCACAGGAAATAAAACAAAAAATTATTGAGCTAGAAAAATCAGTTGGGCATGACTTAATACATTTATCTTAAATAAATATTAATAAAATATATTTCATTTATAATTGGTAATGTAATTAAAAGGTAATTTTTTTGATTATTCTGATGAACACGGCTTTCAAACTATTGCTTATTGAATAGATTATAAATAATATTGGTCTTGATTTTATGTTTTTAAATTTTGTCTGTATTATTTTGAATTGTCTGTAAGACTGGAGTATTTATTAATGAAACCGGATATCAGTGAATTATCTGTTGAAGAGTTAAAACGCTTACAAGAAGAAGCAGAAGCTTTAATTGCAAGTAAAAAAGATCAAGCAATCGAAGATGCTTATAATCAAATTATCGAGATTGCTGAAAATGTAGGTTTCAGTGTTGAACAACTTCTTGAGTTTGGTGCTCAAAAACGTAAGAAAACAACTCGTAAATCTGTTGAGCCTCGTTACCGCAACAAAAACAATGCTGAAGAGACTTGGACTGGTCGCGGTAAACAACCACGCTGGTTAGTTGCTGAAATTGAAAAAGGCGCAAAACTTGAAGATTTCTTAATCTAATCAAATTGCCGTTTTTAAAAGCCAAGAAAATTTGCTTGGCTTTTTTATTGATAAAAATATCTCAAAATTTTGCTATAAATATTATTTAAAAAATTGAGTGTTTAAATTGCTCTTTAAATGAATTGTTGAGATCAAATGTGCATTTACTTCATTGAGCGCCAAGTTTTCATGATTTTGTCATACGTTCAACTTATAGTCTCAATACCGAAGCCAAGCCCGATTGCTTGGTTTTTTTATATGAAGTGAATTGGCGATGTTGAAAAAGTATGCATAATGTCAGACTAGGGAGCTACTCTCAAAATAAGGACGATAATTTGCATGTTGGTAAGGCTGAATGAAGAAAAAGTCTAAGCAATGGAAGTGGTGGTTTTTTGCCCTCATTGCATTTTTAATTTTTATTATTTTACAGATCCCGGCGACTTGGCTTATTTCTAAATTTTCAAAGAATAATCAAACTCTACACAATGTAAGTGGAAATATCTGGCAAGGCCAAGCAGATTGGCGGCGTGGTACTTTGAGAGGTTCGATTCATTGGAAAACTAGACCTCTTGACCTGTTTTTATTAAGGTTCGCTGCTGATGTAGATATCCATAGTGGTAATACCCAATTAGCTGGGGTAATGGGCTATGGTGTGGGGAAAAAAGTAATTGTAAAGGCTATGAATGGTCAAATTGCGCCTGAAACATTAAAACAAATTGTGAATTGGCAATGGCCTACGAACAGCATTCAACTGAAAGATATTGAGTTTAATTATAAGAAAGAGCAGGGTTTCGCCGCAGTTGATGGTCAATTACATTGGGGTGGCGGTGCTTTAATTTATAATATTGGTGATCGTCAAGACCGTATGAATATGCCTTCTTTAAATGGCCAATTAACGGATCAAAATGGTCAATTACAAGTTGATATACGTGATCAACGCAGTCAAAAAATGGCGAATCTCTTATTAGATGCCAACATGATGCTTGATGTGCAGCTCACCCAAAGATTATTACTTAATATTCCATCTTATGATGGAAAAGCTGGTTTGGATACGTTTGTCATTAGTTCTCGTCAACCCTTAATACAAGGGGGTAACTAATGAAAGTATGGATTGAGAAATTACAGCAATTACAGTGGCAAAAATTAGATCGGTTAAGTGTAGTTGTATTTGCCTTTTTAATTTTATGGTTGTGTTGGAAATTAGCTTCATTATTTTGGTGGGTAATTGCGCCTCCTCAAATGATGCAATTTGATCGGGTCGAGTTAGGATCACAGCAGCCACAAATTCCTAACATTAGTACTTTTTCACTTTTTAATGAACCTTCAGCCAATGCAGCACAGGAAAATGTCAACCTAGAATTACAAGGCGTAATGCTGGGTTATCCGAATCGTTTTTCCTCAGCTGTTATTAAGCTAGATAATACTGCCGACCGATATCGGGTAGGAGAAACAATAGGTTCTACCTCTTATCAGTTGGCAGAAGTTTATTGGGATCACGTGATATTACGTCAAGGTAATGGAAGTACTCGTGAACTCCAATTTAAAGGTTTGCCAAACGGTTTATATCAACCTATGACGCCAGATGCATCACAACCAACTGCTACTGTACCTCAGTCGTCAGCACCTGTTAATACTGCTCAAGAGGCATTAGGGCAAGCTATTCAGCAAATGCAAGGCAACCGTGAACAATATCTGCGTGACATGGGTGTTAGTGGGAACTCCAGTGAGGGTTTTGAAGTTACAGAACGTACACCCACTGCGCTTCGAAATAAGTTAGGTTTAAGGCCGGGTGATCGGATTGTTTCATTAAACGGTCAAACGGTTGGGCAGGGACAAACGGATGTGCAGTTACTTGAACAGGCTCGACGAGCTGGGCAAGTGAAAATAGAAATAAAACGTGGTGATCAAGTGATGACCATACAACAAAATTTTTAGTGATAACACGTCACCATAAGAGTTAGGAATTATCGCAAGTTATGGCTTTATTGAATCATCAACGTCCACTTTGGGCATTACTTGCAGCAGCCCCATTGATTGCGACAGTGAGCAGCAGTGTCTATGCCCAAACATGGAAGATCAATTTACGTGATGCTGACTTAACTGCATTTATTAATGAAGTGGCAGATATTACGGGTAAAAACTTTGCAGTAGATCCACGAGTACGCGGTAACGTCACAGTAATATCGAATAAACCCCTCAATAAAAATGAAGTTTACGACCTGTTTCTTGGGGTCTTAAACGTAAATGGTGTGGTGGCAATTCCTTCGGGTAACACCATTAAACTGGTACCAGATAGTAATGTCAAAAATTCGGGAATCCCTTACGATTCTAGAAACAGACTACGTGGTGATCAGATTGTTACTCGGGTTATTTGGCTTGAAAATACCAATCCTAATGATCTAATTCCAGCACTTCGTCCTTTAATGCCACAATTTGCGCATATGGCTGCAATTGCAGGGACTAATGCGCTGATTGTTTCGGACCGTGCAGCAAATATTTATCAACTTGAAAATATTATTCGTAATTTAGATGGCACTGGCCAGAATGATATTGAGGCAATAGGCCTTCAATCGAGCCAAGCTGAAGAAATCATTACTCAACTGGAGGCAATGAGTGCTACGGGAGCATCTAAAGATTTTAATGGTGCACGTATCCGTATTATTGCAGACAACCGTACCAATCGTATTTTAGTTAAGGGCGATCCTGAAACACGTAAGCGCATTCGCCACATGATTGAAATGCTGGATGTGCCTTCGGCTGATCGCTTGGGGGGCTTAAAAGTTTTTCGCTTGAAATATGCAAGTGCAAAAAATTTATCTGAAATTTTACAAGGTCTTGTAACAGGGCAGGCCGTTTCTTCGTCAAATAGTAATAACAGTTCTTCTAATTCATCGAATCCGATCAATAATTTGATGGGTAATAACCAGAATTCTAGTTCAAATACCTCTGGTTCAAATGGTAGCTCAATTTCTACGCCATCTATTAATCTAAATGGTAATTCGAACAATAATAATCAGAACAGTATCTCTAGCTTTAGCCAAAATGGTGTGAGTATTATTGCGGATAATGCCCAAAACTCGTTAGTGGTTAAGGCAGATCCTCAATTAATGCGCGAAATTGAATCTGCTATTCAGCAGCTTGATGTGCGTCGTCAGCAAGTTCTGATTGAAGCTGCAATTATCGAAGTGTCAGGAGATGATGCAGATCAACTTGGTATTCAATGGGCACTGGGTGATTTATCTAGTGGGATTGGTTTACTTAGCTTTAGTAATGTAGGGGCTAGTTTATCTTCTATTGCTGCTGGTTATTTATCGGGTGGTTCGGCTGGGGCTGCATCAGCTATCGCTGGTGGCGCTAATAAAGGTAATGGGGCATCCTTGGCTCTGGGTAATTTTGAGAATTCTCGTAAGGCTTATGGTGCATTAATTCAAGCACTTAAAACTAATACCAAATCAAATTTGCTTTCGACACCATCCATTGTGACTATGGATAATGAAGAGGCGTATATTGTTGTTGGTCAGAACGTTCCCTTTGTCACAGGATCGGTAACTACAAACAGTACAGGTATTAATCCATACACCACGGTTGAACGTAAAGATGTCGGTGTGACATTAAAAGTCGTTCCACATATCGGTGAAGGCGGTACAGTTCGTCTGGAAGTAGAACAAGAAGTCTCTGCTGTTCAAGACAGTCGTGGACAAGCGGCTGACTTGGTGACAAGTAAACGTGCCATTAAAACTGCTGTTTTGGCTGAGCATGGACAGACAGTAGTGCTTGGTGGTTTGGTGTCGGATGACACGTCACTTTCAAGACAAGGTATACCTGGATTAAGTAGTATTCCCTATGTTGGTCGATTGTTCCGCTCAGATAATAGAAGTAATGTAAAACGTAACCTTCTTGTTTTTATCCACCCAACAATTGTGGGTGATGCAAATGATGTGCGCCGTTTGTCTCAGCAGCGCTATAGCCAGCTTTATAGCTTGCAATTGGCTATGGATAAAAACGGCAATTTTGCAAAACTGCCTGAGCAGGTTGATGATGTCTACAATCAAAAGATGACACCACCTAGTATTGCCTCTCAGCCGAAAAACTATCAACAGGTTCCTTCAGGTGGAAAAACCTCGACGGTAACTACACCTGTAGCCGTAGAGCCAGCAGTGCAAAAGCAAACTTTACAGTTACCTGATCCTGAAGTTAATCGTACTAAAAATACAGTAACAACAACGACACTGCGCCCAAGCACAGCACAGTAGTAGCATGTTATGATTGATAAAAAATGAATAGGACATACGCATGACTTGGAAACTACAAGCAATTACTGGTGAAATTACTGGCCAAGAAATTAATGTTGATCGTGATATGTTGGTAGGGCGTCATCAAGATGCTGATGTGTTGTTACAAGCTGCTGAAATTTCACGTCGCCATGCTGCATTGCTTCTAAAAGATCAAGCGCTATGGGTGCAAGACCTTAATTCATCGAATGGCACATTTGTAAACGATATTCGTATTGAGCAAGAAAAACAGTTGCATGATGGTGATATTGTTCAGTTTGCTAGTTTTAAATTTTCTGTATTGGCTCCTGCACAGAAAATCACGGAATTACCTGAAATTGAAGCCGAACCTGTAAATACGACATCCTCTCCAGATTTAAGCGATCAAGGAATGCCGAGTCTTGCGGAGCGTGCCGCAGAAGTAGAAGTTCGTCGCGATGGTATGCCGCAGAATATTTCTATTCCAAAGCCTGCCCCTATTCCAGAGGGGGTAGATATTAATGCACAACAGCAAACACCTATCGCTTTTGATGAACCGGTTTCTCGTGTTGCTGAAGAAAAAGAGCAACAAAAGAATGCCTCAGTTGGTTTAATCACTATTATTATTTTAGTAATTTTAGCTGTATTGGCATGGTTATTCTTTAAATAATCCGTTGCTGCTTTTACAATCAAGGCATGCTAAACGCATGCCTTTTTAATTTTGAGTAGAAAAAAGATGTCTGTTGCACAACTAAGTAAGCGCGATTTAATTTTATTTGATCTAGATGGGACGTTGGTTGATTCTGCTGCTGATTTGTATCGGTCTATGAATTTAAGTTTAGATGCGCTAAGTTGGCCATTGGTAACAGAAGTCCAAATACGAGAATGGGTGGGTAAAGGAGCTTCAAAACTCTGTGAAAGTGTTCTGCTTCATATTTTTGGAAAATTAGATCCTGAACAGCACAAAGTCTTATTACAAAAATTTATTGATATATATAGTGTAGAACTCTGTGTAAATACTCAAATTTATCATGGTGTAACCGAGTTTTTAAAACATTGTAAAACTTTGAATATACAAATGGCATGCGTTACCAATAAGCCTGTACAACTTGCTCAAGGTTTGCTTGATGCTTTACAGCTCTCTCCATATTTTCAGGTCGTACTTGGTGGGGATAGCTTACCAGAGAGAAAGCCTCATCCATTGCCATTATTGCATTGCATGCAAAGCCTAAAAATATCTGCTTCACAATCATTAATGATTGGCGATTCAAGTAATGATATTGAGGCTGCGCGTCGTGCTGGAATTGATTGTATTGTGGTTAGCTATGGCTATAATCATGGAGAAAATATCTATGATTGCCAACCTCAACAAGTTGTTGATAGTCTTGCTGAGTTAATTATCTAATGAATGAAATGGAGATCAGAATGAATAAGCGTATGGTTTTTCGATGGCGTGTCTAAACCGAATCTAGAAAAACACACTTTTAAATCGAAACCATATTAGAGAAAATTCATGACAACATTAGCGCAATTTGAGCAACTCAAGGCTGCTGGTTACAACACGATTCCAGTTTATCGCCAACGCTTAGCAGATACAGAAACCCCTTTATCTGTTTTCGCTCGTTTTAAAGACCACACGCAAGCTTATTTATTTGAGTCAGTCGAAGGTGGCGAAAATTGGGCGCGCTATTCTATGATTGGTTTAGGTGAGTCGACGGTTTTCTCATGTAATGCAGGTGTTCTGTCTATACAACATGCTGATGGCTCAATTACACAACAAGATTGCCAAGACCCATTTCAGTATATTCGTGAATTTCAGAAGCAATTTAAAGTGCCATCTGCTGAGCTCTTGCCAAACTTACCGAGTTTTACGGGCGGATTAGTAGGTTATTTAGGCTACGACGCAGTCCGTTATATCGAGCCACGTTTAAAGAATGTTCCTACAGCTGACCCAATTACATTGCCGGATTTATGGTTAATGCTATCAAAGACAGTCATTATCTTTGATAACCTTAAAGATACTTTATTTTTAATTGTTCATGCGGATATAGAGCAGAGCAATGCTTATGAAGACGCTCAGCAAAAATTAGATCAATTAGAGCAGTTGTTAGCTACTCCAGTTAGTTTGCAAGCTAAGCCGCATACACCTCCACATTTTGAATCAATTACTGGTAAAGCGAAATTCTTAGAGACAGTCGAAAAAGTTAAAGAATATATACGTGCTGGTGATGTGATGCAGGTTGTTCCGGGGCAGCGTATGGTTTCTGATTTTGATGGAGAGGCTTTACAGGTTTATCGTGCTTTACGTCATTTGAATCCATCGCCTTATTTATTCTTGGTACAAGGGCAAACGATTACTGATAAAAAGCCATTCCATATTGTAGGGTCATCGCCAGAAATTCTTTCTCGCCTCGAAAATGGTATTGCGACAGTACGTCCGCTTGCAGGTACCAGACCTCGTGGAAAAACTAAAGAAGAAGATATTGCGCTAGAAAAAGATTTGCTTTCTGATGAAAAAGAAATCGCAGAGCATTTAATGTTGATTGATCTTGGTCGAAATGATGTTGGGCGAGTTTCGAAAATTGGGAAGGTCCAAGTAACGGATCAAATGGTGATTGAACGCTATTCACATGTCATGCACATTGTCTCAAATGTGCAAGGCGAAGTTCGTGACGATATCGATGCGCTAGATGTATTTAAAGCAACTTTCCCAGCAGGTACTTTATCGGGTGCACCAAAAATTCGTGCAATGGAAATTATTGATGAAGTTGAGCCTGTGAAAAGAGGTGTGTTTGGTGGGGCAGTGGGATATTTAGGATGGCACGGCGAAATGGATATGTCGATTGCAATCCGTACTTGTGTTATTCGAGATAAAAAGGTCTATGTGCAGGCTGGAGCAGGCCTAGTTGCAGACTCAAATCCTGAATCTGAATGGAATGAAACGCAAATAAAAGCTCGCGCAGTGATCAAAGCGGTTGAATTATCATCAAACGGATTGATTTTATGAGTTTTTAGCGGTTTTTTTTAAAAAACCGCTTGCATCGTTTGGAAGTTTTGCTAAACTGCACACCGTTCCGATACGAAACGTACGAAACACTAAGAAGAGCCGGCATAGCTCAGTTGGTAGAGCAACTGACTTGTAATCAGTAGGTCCACAGTTCGAATCCGTGTGCCGGCACCATCTTAAAGGTGTGTAGTTGTGAAGTAAAGAACAACACTGAAATAAGTGTGATATGGTGAGATTCCCGAGCGGTCAAAGGGGGCGGACTGTAACTCCGCTACGAAAGTTTCGAAGGTTCGAATCCTTCTCTCACCACCATTAACTTCGATTGAAGTGGTATATATACCAACACAGTGCGGGAGTAGCTCAGTTGGTAGAGCGGCAGCCTTCCAAGCTGCATGTCGCGAGTTCGATCCTCGTCTCCCGCTCCATCGAAGGATAATCGCTCTTATAGCTCAGTGGTAGAGCACTCCCTTGGTAAGGGAGAGGTCTCGAGTTCAAATCTCGATAAGAGCTCCAGATACAGTTTAGTAGATTTTCTACAAAGATTTAAAAAGCAGGCTTATTAGTCTGCTTTTCAAGTATTGGGTGTTTGATTTTTTAGGCGATATGTCGATGCTGAGTTTTTGCTCAGAATTGTGTTCGACGTAAACGAGGACTATAAACATGGCTAAGGCTAAGTTTGAACGTAATAAGCCACACGTAAACGTGGGCACAATCGGTCACGTTGACCATGGTAAAACAACTTTAACTGCTGCGATTGCAACAATTTGTGCAAAAACTTACGGC
>NZ_JBBAXE010000016.1:0-89826 GCF_059800965.1 Acinetobacter sp. LT1 | reverse complement strand
CTTGCAAACGGCTTCATCACCGCAGCGATTCCTGTAACAGGCGAAGGCCCTGTGACCATCCATGCAGAAGCAGTGGATGCACAAGGTAACCTTGATGTTGCAGATGCAGATGTAACGGTAACTCTAGATGTTACTCCACCTGATATCACTACAACTGTGTTAGCAATTGACCCAGTTACTGCTGATAACATCTTGGATGCGACAGAAGCTGGTGGATCAGTGACCTTAACAGGTACATTGACCAACATCCCTACAGATGCAGTAACAACAGGTGTTGTGGTTACTGTAAATGGTGTTGACTATACAGCCACAGTTGATGCCGTAGCAGGTACTTGGACAGTTGATGTAGCTGGTAGTGGTCTTGCAGCAGATTCAGACTTAACTGTTGATGCTACTGCGACATTCACAGACCTCGCAGGAAACGCTAGTACACTTCAAGATACGCAAACTTATACTCTTGCAAGCTCTATCATTGCTTTCGATAACACTGATACAGCTGTACTTGCTCCTCAACCATTGCTTGTACAAGATGATGCAGCACTAGGAAGCAATACTTATCTAGCACTTGTATCACTTGCTGGACTTGATTTGCAGTTAGGATCAGAGTCAATCGGCTTTACAGTAGCTGCTGGTCAAGAAGGCAATGCGACCTTTACTTACAGCGCTTTAATTGGAGTAGATGCATTATCTGATTACTCTCTAGTAGTTCAGAAACTTGATCCAGTAACAGGCCAATGGACTTCGGTCTATGGTGGTGGTGAGGCTGATATTCTTGATCTTACTTTACTAGGTTCAACTCCTGGTGTGGTTCTTGATGGTCTAGAAGAAGGACAATACCGTGCATTCATGACTTACAACGGTCTTCTAGGTATCGGTTTACTGGGTACCTTAACTGGCACAATGGATGTTTATGACACAACACAAGTAGGTGGATATTACACTGAAGTTGCTGATGGGAATGTGATTACTGATATCAATACCAGTGGTGAAACAGACGTTGTAACCGCTACGACTGTAGTTACAGCGGTAAATGGTCAGCCTGTTACAGCGGTAGATACTGTGATTAATGGGTTGTATGGTACGTTGGTAATCGATCCAGACGGTACATACACTTATACGCCTACTGCAAGTGCAGCAGGTGTAGGTCAAACAGATGTATTTGTCTACACATTAACTGATCCTGTAACTGGTGATACGGCTCAAGCAAACCTCAATATTCAATTGAGCTCTGTGAAAGCAGTGGATAATGTTGTAACTGCAGAGATCAACCCAGAACCGTTGCTAGTTGCAGATGATGTTGCTCTAGGTAGTTCAACTTACCTTGCAGCAGTATCGTTGGCTGGTCTGGACTTACAATTGCTTGGTAACGACGCAATTGAGTTTACTGTTGATCCAAACCGCGAAGGTACAGCAACGTTCACATTCGATGCGATAATCACAGCAGATTTACTCAGTGATTATGCGATTGTTGTTCAGAAATTTGATGAAGCAACAGGACAATGGGTATCAATTGGTGGTACTAACCCAGAAGCATCACTCATCGATCTATCACTTATCGGTGGTACGCCAACAGCTGTACTTGAAGGATTGGATGCTGGTCAGTACCGCGCATTCATCGGATATGAAGGCTTGCTAGGTGTAGGTTTAGGTGGAACATTAACTGGTACGATGGATGTCTACAATCCATACATCGTGGCTAGTTACTCTGTTGAACCGATCTCTGGCAATGTCATCAAAGATGCGAGCCTCACTGGTGAAGTTGATGCAGCAAGCAGCAGTGCTGTGATCTCTCAAGTGAATGGTATTGCGGTTGATCCAGTTGCTGGTGCAACAATCACTGGTACATACGGTACATTGGTGATCGACCAAGATGGCAACTACACTTATACCCCAACTGTAGACGGAGCAAACTTAGGTCAGGTAGATCAATTTACCTACACCTTGCTTGATCCTGTAACAGGTAACACTTCTGAGGCAACACTTTACGTTCGTCTCGATAGTGACAGTGTAGATATGACTTGGAACGATACAGATCCATCTCAACCAGCTGTAATTACTAGTCCGCTTCCAGTAGATGCGATGGATAACGTTGCTTCAGCTGAAATAGACATGGTTTATCCAGTAACGACTGAGGTACTTGATAACGCGATTAGCTACAACTGGTTACTCGGTGTAGGTGGAGTTGTTATCGGTTCTAGAGAAGGAACAGCGACATTTACAGTTGATCCAGGTAATCTGACTGATGCGATTATTGCAGTGAACTTTGGTTCGGTTGCTACGGTTGTCGACGGTTTACATGTGGTATTAACACGATTAAATCCAGATGGCACTCGTACTGTAGTTGCAGATAGCTCTGATACTGGCGTGATCGATTTGTTAGGTATCTTTGGTTCTGAAGTTCAATTCAAGATTGATAACTTAAGTGCCGGTACTTATGAGTTGTTCATGGAAAGCAACACATTACTTACAGCTCTAGGTAGTGTTACTGCGGATATCACACTGAATCACGGTGATATCACTCAACCTCCTGTACTGGTTGTTGACCCTGTAACTGGTAATGTACTCGCTGATGATAACTCTGCTGTTTACGGTACAAACTATGTGCCGGACTACATTACAACAACTTCAGTAGTAACTGCTGTTACAGCTGAAAATGGTAATACAACTACAGTTGTAGCGGGTACTCCAGCAACGGTTATTGGGGTATACGGAACTCTGACTATTAATGCAGATGGTACTTATAGTTATCAGGCAACTGCGGATATGGCGAATGTAGGTAAAGTTGATAGCTTTACTTACACAGTGACAGATCCTGTAACTGGTAGAACTGATACCGCTACATTACATGTTCAAGTTGGTTCGCCAGATGTTGATGTCACTTGGAATACAGCAGATCCTTCGGCAGATGCTACGCTTCCAACACCATCTGTAACAGCTGATACAGATGATGCGACAATCAGTATGGAACCAGTGGTAGATCCTGCCGCTTCAGTGGCGAGTGGTGACTTACAATTTGCTCAGATTGGTACTGTTCCAATTGTTGGTACTCCGATCTACGGTACTACGGGTACAGTCACTTCTAGCCAATTTGTAATTGGTGCGAACACTGTTAGTGATGTTCATATACAGTTGAACTACACTGCATCATTAAGCTTATCGGCATTACCAACTGTAGCTTATAAGATTCAGCAGTTTGTAGGCGGTGTATGGGTAGATACGGTTTATTCAGGTTCAGCGACGGCTTTAGCTGGCGTGTTGGGTGCTCCAGCCTACTCGACAGATGTGCCACATCTGTCTGCAGGTACGTACCAAATCGTATTCAACATTAGTGCTCTAGTTGCTATTGGCCAAGTTACTTTAGATACAGTAATTACAACCACAGCGACTCATCTAGACCAATACACACCAGATGGTCAAACAGACTGGATTACTGGCAACGTTCTTACTAACGATGTCGTAGAAGGTACTCAGCTCTATGTAATGAACTCAACAACTGGCACTTATGAGCTAGCTGCTGGTCAAGGAGTCAATACAGGTGAAGGCACATTGTATCTATACAATGATGGTTCTTACTTCTACAAACCATTAGACAGCGCTGCAAATGCGACAGTTGATGTGATTGATTACAAGTTGGTTTCTGTGATTGATGGTAGTGAATACACTTCTTCATTGACGATTAACTTGAGTCAAGAGTTGAATAGCCTTGCAGTGAGTACTGCGGCAAATGATACATTTGCTCTTGGTAATGGCTCGGATACATTGATCTACAACACATTAACAGCTGCAAGCGTAACTAATGCAACTGGTGGTAATACAACAGCTGGTGGTGTAGATGTATGGACTGACTTCCATGTAGGTAATACTGCAACGGATGATCAGGCTGATAAGATTGACTTAAGTAACTTGTTAATTGGTTCACAAACTAACTTAACAATCGGTCAATATGTGACAGTAAGTTATGATGCTGGTACTCAAACTGCGACAATCAGCGTAGACCGTGATGGTGGATTACTTGTAGAAGGTACTTACACTGAAACGCCATTGCTTCAATTGACTAACCTCACTGGTCCAGTCACATTGAATGACTTGATCAACAATGGTCAAATCATTTTCTAATCTGATAAGTGACTTATAAAAAAAGAGCCTTCGGGCTCTTTTTTTATGTTTAAACAATACGTTAACTTAGCTTTTTACATGTTCATGCTATGATGGATTGAAAACTTTATAGAACAACAAACAACGGATAGGGACTGATTTCGAGTGAAAGCATTTTTAAACTTCCAAAGACAACTGAACCTTTGGTTAGAACATATCGCTCCCCATGTTTCAGATCTTCAAAAGAAGACGATTTTATTTATATCTTATGGGCCTAAAGACCAAAGATGTAACGTATGGCATAGTAAAAAAACAAGCTTTTCACAAGCAAAAATACAATTATTAGCTTTCATTAATGATCAGTTTGCACAGGAACTACTTACTGATTATATAAAAATTGATGTTGCATATAATTTAACGAAACAAGCTTGGAAAGTAGTAGAGCAGCAAGTCCATCATCAATTTCACAACAACCACTACCGTAAAGGTATTGGGTTTGATGAACACTGTTCAGTAGCTTTTCTTGAGCAAGAGATTTATGGAAAGGCAATTATACGAGGTTTGAGCTATGACAAACCCAACTTTTTTGATGAAACAAATCTGAATTATTCAATTAAGCAAAAATATAACGCGACTAAACCACAGATTAAACTACAAGAGCTACAAGACATTTGGACTTTTGATACCTACGCAGCATTTTATGAAAATGGGCAATTCATTAATTTAGCGAGCGGTTATGATGCGAATGGTATCAGGGCGATTTCGAGCAATAAGAAACAGCATTTTCAGTCGTTAATTGAAAAAAATTCGGCATTTTTGCATGATCAAATTCAAGAAAATGGCAAATTTATCTATGGCTATTTTTCTGCTTATGATCGAGATATTCGTAACTATAATACGGTACGCCACTGTACCTCGGTGTATGCGTTGCTGGAAACATTTGAAGTGCAGAGCAAACCAGAATATTGGCCCAAGATACATGCTGCTATCCAATATGCACTGACCAACTTTTATAAAGAAAAAGACTCAGAAACTGCTTTTATGATTGATGGTAAAGAAGGGGAATTTGAAATTAAATTAGGTGCCAATGCTGCTGCTATTTTGATGTTCACTAAATATCAAGAAATTATTCAAAAAACTGATTATCAAAAATATGCAGAGAAACTTGCAAATGGTATTTTAAAATTAGTCGATTCAAATGGCTCAACAACTCACGTATTAAATTATCCAGATTATGATTTAAAAGAAAAATTCAGAATTATTTATTATGATGGTGAAGCTGCTTTAGCTTTATTAAGGTTATATCAAATCAACCAAGATTCTAGATTATTAGAAACTGTTAAATTAATGTTTGAATGTTTTATTGAAAAGAGATATGAAAAATACCATGATCATTGGTTAAGTTATTGTACAAATGAACTCACTAAAATATGCCCTGAAGATAAATATTTTATTTTTGGTTTAAATAATTATTTAAAACATTTTATTTTTATTCGCAATCGAAAAACGACTTATGCGACTTTACTAGAAATGTTAATGGCTGCTTATAAAATGGTGAACCGTTTAAAAGAGCAGGGGCACACAGCACTTTTTGAGCAAGCTTATATGCCTGAGCTTCAAAAATTAATTGAATTCAGAGCTGATTTTCAAACGACAGGCTTTTTTTATCCGGAAATGGCGATGTATATGGCACGGCCAGATAAAATTTTACATGCTTTTTATATTCGCCATGATCGTTTCCGAGTACGGATTGATGACCAAGAGCATAATTTATCAGGCTACATCGCTTATGTAAAAGGTTACAAAGGTGATGAGTCATGAAGTATCAACCCGTTGAAATCAAATTATTAGCACATATCGACACTACAAGTTTCGATGAAGCTTTATGGCAATTCGAATTCGACGATGATATTTCAACATTACTGCTAATCGACTATGCACTAGAACAATTTCAACAAAAAAAAGTGCAGGCTCAAGATGTCTATATTGTGCCACAAAAAATAAGTGAGCAAATTGGACAGCAAAACTTAGGTTTAAAAACATCTGAAATTTACACATTTACAGAGTTATTGCAGTTCATAATTTTTACTCAAGCCGTAGATGTAAAGGAAGCTTTAAGCAATATGCTTTGCGGTACAAATGAGCAAGCATCTTTAATTTTCTCTAAAAGAGCCGCTGCCTATAACTTAAAATTAAAAAATGAAGCTACCCAAAATCAGCTAAAGCATTTGTTTTTATTGCTCAGAAAAATTTATAGCTATCCCAATGAAATAAAAAAAGTATTCTTTATAAAAGAGCTGAATTTTCAAGGAAAGTCTTATCTCCCTCAGACACCATTAATGGGACAGAATGTAGTAGAGGTCTTATATCTTACAAACTCATTTAGAAAAATTTATCTGACGTTCTTGGAAGAAAACCAAACGATCGGTTTCTTTTTATTCTTAGATGATATTCATCGTGCTGAGCACCTGGTTCCTTACTATGCTTGTTTTCAAGCACAGAACGTACAACCTAAAGTTTGCTCTGCTCCAAGTGGCATTATTAACATTTTGGGGGATACCTACTTTGGGGAAATCTACACTAAAAAGCGTAAGGCGAGAGGACAAACGGATGCTCTGCAGCAATATGGATATGACTATTCTTTTAAAAAAATAAAAGCTTTTTTAGGTGAACATGACTTAAATATTGCTAACTTTGAAGCGGTATTTTCTTTAGAAAACCAATCTCCTTTAGATCATAAAAAGCCTTTTATTCTTAAAGCTGATGCTGAACAAACATTAGCAGAATTCAAAAATATTCACCTTAATCATGTGGTGTTGGCAAATAACCATCTAAAAGACTATGGGAATCGTGGGCTGACCTATACATTACAACAGTTGGATCAGGCTAACATTTCTTATATCGGGGCAGGTGTAAACCAAAAAGATGCTCATAATTACTTTGAGCTCTCTTTTGAAAATAAGCATTATGCTATTTTTAACGGATACTGGCACAGAGACACTGCCTATCTCGATTATGATTTTTATGCTTTAGGTTATAAGAGTGGGGTTGCGTGTTTAAATGGTGTTTTGCTTGAACAAATAGGTCGCTATAGGCTGACTCATCCTGAACATAAAATTATTGTTATTTGCCATTGGGGTGTCGACTTTAAGCCTATTACAAAAGAGCAGAATAAGCTTGCTACGATTCTAACCCAAGCTGGCGCTGACCTGATCATTGGTCATGGTGCTCATACTATTCAACCTGTCCAGATCATCAACCAAAAGCCAGTCGTGTTTGGTATTGGCAATGCTGTGTTTAATAGCAATGGCGAATATGACAAATATAATGCTTTACCTTATGGTTGTATAGCAAGGTTAGATTTGTCAAAAGATTTACTTCGTCTTTATCCAATTTACACCAATAATTTGAAAACATTTTGGCAGCCGTATCCAGTCAATGCTGAAGATTTCTTAAAGGCGAGTACTTACATGACATCTTCATTGGCCCCTGAAAATTACATCGCTACCCAAGATAACTTAGGGGCATATATTGAAATTAAATTTTAGGGATATTGTTTGTATGTCGATAAAATAGTTTGAAGTTGTACTGGCGTAAATCCTAAATTTCTTAAGCCACCACTGCCTAATTTACATTCGGCGCTTGCCATGATGTTTGTTGGAGTACGTTTTGTAGCTTTTGGTGCACAAACATGTTTTAGTCCAAACACATGTCCCATTTCATGCACGCTACCAGCCTGAATATTATAATTGAGGCGGTTCCAGTCTAATAAAATAAAGGGTTTGCCATTATTACGAAAAGCTCTACTTGTTACATCTTCAAATTTCCATTTCGTTGAGTAGGCATCATAAATAAAAACAATCACTTCTTTACTTGCAGTTCGTTTCGGAAAACACGTATTTACACTGGCAGGAATGGTTTCAATAGTAATTGGGTAGGGCTGATTAATCTGTTGTTTTAAATCACAATGTAATTTTGAAAACTCCTCATAAGGAATATAACGATGTAATTTAAATTTAAAAATTTTATTATTTTTATCATCTACATAGTATTTATTTAATATTTTAATTTCCTTACGCATCTGTTGATATTTTCAAACTTTGTAGCTTCTGGAGAGTTGGTTGTAAAAACAAAAGTGACTGGAATAATAGGACGGCCATCTGTAGAGACTTTAGGTGTTTCTCCTAAAGGAAGAGGAGGGCGTGTAGTACAAGAAACGCATAGTAAAGTGCCAGTAATCACCAGTAATGTTTTTTTCATGCAGATTTCCCTCAAGCCCACCTTGGATTGCATTTAGTTTTGTTCAAAATTTTTTATATGATATGAATGATGTCAATTTTTATGGAGTCCATTTTGACAACTCAGTATGAACTACATCGGCAAATTTTAGAAGTCATTGCTTTGATTCCTTACGGAAAAGTTGCAACCTATGGACAAGTGGCTCGTATGGCAGGATTACCAAAACATGCAAGATTAGTCGGCTATGTTTTGAAACATCTTGAAGCTGATCATCAAGTTCCTTGGTATCGTGTGATTAATTCTCAAGGCAAAATTAGCCTAAGTAAGTTTAATGAAAAAGGTGAAAACATTCAGCAATTAAAATTGGAAGCTGAAGGTGTTTATTTGTTAAATGGTAAAGTTGACTTAAAGCAGTTTGCTTGGCAGCCTTAATATTTATGTTAGAGAGTAAATACACATGCAAAAGAATAATAAATGGTGTAGTGGAGCAGTATTACTTTTAAGTTTGATGGCACAGGTGAGTTATGCTGAAAAGGATATTTCAACTCAACCTTTTACAAATATAAAGGCTTCTCAGCAAGACATAGATTTGATATGTAAGCAACTGAGGCAGAAATGCAGTGGTGAAGCTATCCTGTGGAAGGTTAAAAATACGCAAGATTCAATTTATTACCTAATAGATGAAAGTCCACAAATTGTTCAGGTTAAGAAGCAAAATAATCAATATAAAGTAGTTGATCAATGGGACTTTAAAAATTATCAACATCATAATAAAGAGCCTCACACCGATGATTTGGCACCAGATGGATTACAAATCTTTCCAGCTTTATATCCATTAAATAAAAATGAGTTTGCAATCGCAGTAGTTAATAGATGGTTTACGGGTTACTCAGGAGGAGGGCGTTTTGAAGAAAATGCTGACTTCATTAAGCTCAAACCTCATGGGGAGTATCAAGTTGTACTAAAAGATATTGCTTTTTCTTCACGAGAAATGATTCGAGCATGTTTTTCAGAACAAGATTATAAAAAATCGCCCCATTGTCATGATGAGGCATGGATGATACTAAACATTCAATTTAAAGATGTGGGACAACCATATTATTTATGGCAATTAAATTATAAAAATTATTCTTGGGAAGCTTTCAAAAGTAAAAAAACAATAACGGTTGAGCAATCGCGTGAAGAGGTTATGCCTTTTAAGAAATAGAAGCCTATCTTGCTCACTTTAGCCAGACAGGCATTCTCACTTTAGCGAACAATTAACACAGGAATATGGCTTTCCCCTAAAACTTTTTGTGCAACACTTCCCAACACGAGTTTTCGGACTCCCGTGCGGCCATGAGAACCCATGACAATCAGATCTGCATTTAAGTCTTGAGCAGCTTGAATGATTTCCTCATGTACAACAAAGCCTTCCAACAGTTTGGTTTCAACAGTAATGCCTTCGTTGGCAAATTCTTGTTTTGCTTTTTCTAAAATGTCGAGCAAATAAGTTCTTGTACGTTCAATCAACTCATTAGTTTGGCCAGTTTTTACGTAGACATCAGCAATAAATGGATCAAGTGCCATCACTTGTACAACTGTAATTTTGCTATTTAATGCTTTTCCCAGCTTAATGGCCTCTTTCATGGCGACCATAGAAGTTTCAGAACCGTCAATTGGTACTAGAATATGTTGATATAACATGAGTATTTTCCTTATTGTAATGATGCTTATTTATTAATACTTTATACCTATTTTTTGACGATTTAAATTCAAGCACGTAATCATTTGTGATTTTATAACGACAAATTTTGTAGATAAATTTTTATAAATTGCGCAAATTTTCTATATGTGTAGATAAAGCATCAATATCGTCAGTTTGAAGATATTCACGTATTTTCAAAATTTGCTTCTCATCTAAATCATAAAGTTTTAAAGCAAGTAGTTTGTCGATTTGTTCTTGAGGAAAGCGATATTTAATAATTTTCGCAGGCACTCCACCTACAATTGCATAAGGAGGAACATCTTTAGTTACTACGGCTCCAGTGGCGACCACTGCGCCTTCACCTAGTTTGACACCTTGCATAATCATTGCACGGCTACCAATCCAGCAGCCATCAGCAATAATAGTATCACCAGCCGCCAAAAAACTACGAGTATCAAAAGGAAAAGTTGAAATCCAGTCGGGTCTATGAAGCTGATTGCCACCCATCATGATCACGCACTCAGCACCAAAACAAACAAAATTGCCAATATAAAGTTGGTCAATCGGTTTTTCTGGGGTTGAAGCTTTGTCATGTAAATAACGTACTACACAACGTTCAAAGCCTTGATCCCAATAAGCTGAATAATAAGAATAATTTCCTTTAATATGGATATTGGGATTTTTCACAGTTTTGGAAATAAACTCAAATTCGCACCAATGACGAACAGGGGAGCTAATTAACTTTTCAGCCATAATGGAGATATAAAAAAGGCAATACACCATTATACCGAATTGCGATTCAAGCTGAACCAATAATCTCAGCTCAGCCAATGAATCGAATATTAAAGTAAGTGCTAATTTGAACTAATTATTATGAGGAATACGTGCAATAACTTTAATCTCAAAATCAAAACCCGCTAGCCAGGTTACGCCCACAGCGGTCCAGTTGGGATAAGGTTTTTGTGTAAAGATCTGATTTTTAACTTTCATAATACTTTCAAACTGCCGTTCTGGATCAGTATGAAAGGTGGTGACATCAATAATATCATCGAAAGTACAACGAGCTGCTTTCAGTGTCTCTGCTAAGTTCTTAAAAGCTTGGATCACCTGTTTTTCAAAATCAGGTACAGGTGAGCCATCTTCAAGGCTACCAACCTGTCCTGAAACAAAGAGTAAATCTTTCGATTGAATTGCGGCTGAATAACCATGCTGTTCATATAAGGCATGGCGGTCTTTAGGAAATATTGCAGTTCTCATCAGGTTTGCTCTCCTTCAGTATTTAAATACCAATCAGTAAATGTCGCTCAGGTTTCACATACGCCTCGTATGTAAACATAATTGACATACGAGGCGTATGTCAATTAAAATTTTTTGTGATGATTAGCTGGTGAAATACATGTCTGTTCGTGAACAAAAGATGGCGGAAACCCGCAAGAAACTGATTGAAGTAGCACGTCGTGCATTTGCTGAATATGGCTATGCAGATACTTCAATGGATAAACTCACGGCAGAAGCAGGGTTGACCCGGGGGGCGCTGTACCATCATTTTGGCGATAAGCGTGGTTTATTTGCTGCAGTCGTCGATCAAATTGATTCACAAATGGCAGAATATGCCCAGCAGCATTTAGAGCAGCCTGATGATCTTTGGGAAGGATTGTTACTTGAAGGGCAGACCTATATTCAAAATGCTTTAAATCCTGAGTTTCAGCGTATTGTGTTACGTGATGGACCTGCAGTGCTGGGCGATCCAGCGCATTGGCCAAGTCAAAATAGATGTTTGCAGTCTACCCGTGAGTGTGTTGAACAGCTATTGACAGCAGAACAAATTAAAATTGTAGACCCAGAAGCGGCAGCAGTGCTTTTAAATGGGGCTGCCATGAACGCTGCATTATGGGTGGCTTCTAGTGAATATCCTGAACAGGTACTTCCTGAAGCATTAAATGCTTTTAAAATCTTTGCATCAGGCTTTTTAAAAGATGCCTAGTGAATTTTTTAATATTTGTCTGAAATATAAAAAACCCCTCAATTGAGGGGTTTTATAGTTTCAGTATATCTATTTATAAATTAAAGATATTCTACACTTACGATTTCATATTCCACTTCGCCTTGAGGAGTAACGATTTTTACTTCATCACCTTCACTCTTGCTCAAAAGGCCACGTGCGATTGGTGAGTTCACTGAGATTTTATTGATTTTAAAATCAGCTTCATCATCACCAACAATTTTATAAGTCTTGCGTTCTTCAGTATCAAGGTTTTCAATCGTTACCGTAACACCGAATACAACACGACCGTTTTGTTCTAAGTCCTTAACATCGATGACTTGTGAAGCACCCAATTTTCCTTCGATATCTTGGATACGTCCTTCACAGAAACCTTGCTGTTCACGAGCAGCATGGTATTCTGCATTTTCTTTTAAGTCCCCATGTTCACGTGCTTCAGCAATTGCTTGAGTAATACGTGGACGTTCAACAGATTTCAGATGTTGTAATTCTTTCTCTAAGGCGATTTTACCTTCAGGGGTCATTGGATAACGTTGCATTTCGGTCCCTCTTAAGTTGAGAAAACACAGTTAAAAAAATGAAAAAATCCCGCCACCGATAAGGTGACGGGACTTATCGGTAAAAAAATTAACCTACAGTTAAATCTTGCAAGCGGTATACATCCATTGGCAATTTCACAGCAAAGGCTTGGCAAACAGCTTCTGCGCCATTGATAGTCGTTGTGTAATACACTTTGCCTTGTAGGGCAGCACGACGAATCATTGCAGAGTCATATTGAGCCTGTTTACCTTCAGTGGTATTGACAATAAGGTGTATTTCACCATTTTTCAAGCGGTCAACAATATGTGGACGACCTTCAGTAACTTTATTTACAGATTCGCATTCTAAACCTGCTTCTTTAAGCACTTGGTAAGTACCACCTGTTGCAACAAGCTTGAAGCCATATTCAACTAATTTCTTAGCGATATCAGCGATGTATTTCTTGTCAGATTCACGTACTGATAAGAAAGCATGTTTTACTTCGCCTTCAGTTGGTAAACCAGGTAAGCGTTCATTCGAGCCTAGAACAGCTTTATAGAATGCTTCACCAAATGTTTTACCTACGCCCATCACTTCACCTGTAGATTTCATCTCAGGTCCAAGCATAGGGTCTACGCCTTGGAATTTAGCGAATGGGAAAACGGCTTCTTTCACAGCAAAGTGAGTTGGAATGATTTCTTTAGTAAATCCTTGAGACTCAAGAGATTGACCTGCCATACAACGCGCAGCAACTTTCGCTAAAGAATCACCAATACACTTAGATACGAATGGAACTGTACGTGAAGCACGTGGGTTAACTTCTAGAACGTAAATATCGTCACCTTTTACAGCGAACTGAACGTTCATCAAGCCAACAACGCCAAGTTCTTTTGCCATCGCAATTGTTTGACGGCGCATTTCATCCTGAATTTCTTTAGATAAAGAATAAGGAGGAATTGAACATGCAGAGTCACCTGAGTGAATACCAGCTTGTTCAATATGCTGCATGATACCGCCGATCACAACGTCTTTACCGTCAGATACACAGTCAACATCAACTTCAGTTGCGTCATCTAGGAAACGGTCAAGAAGAACAGGGGCTTCATTAGATGCTTGAACTGCTTCACGAAGGTAACGTTTAAGTTCTTCTTCGTTATATACGATTTCCATTGCACGACCACCTAATACATAAGATGGACGAACAACAAGCGGATAACCTACTTTTGCAGCTTCAGAAATACCTTCTTCAGCAGATTTTACAATGCTGTTATTTGGTTGACGAAGCTGTAAACGTTGAATCATTTGTTGGAAACGTTCACGGTCTTCAGCACGGTCAATCGCATCTGGTGATGTACCGATAATTGGAGTACCTGCTTCTTCTAAAGCACGTGCCAATTTAAGCGGAGTTTGACCACCGTACTGTACGATTACGCCTTTAGGCTTCTCTGTACGTACGATTTCAAGTACATCTTCAAGTGTTACAGGCTCGAAGTATAGACGGTCAGATGTGTCATAGTCGGTAGAAACAGTTTCAGGGTTACAGTTCACCATGATTGTTTCGTAACCGTCTTCACGCATAGCTAATGCAGCGTGTACACAGCAGTAGTCAAATTCGATACCTTGACCAATACGGTTTGGACCACCACCAATGACCATGATTTTGTCGCGGTTTGATGGATTTGCTTCACATTCTTCATCGTAAGTTGAATACATGTATGCAGTACCAGATTCAAACTCTGCTGCACATGTATCAACGCGTTTGTAAACTGGATAAACACCCAAGTTCCAACGTTGTTTACGGAATTGCTTTTGTGAAATGCCCATGAGGTGAGCAATACGAAGGTCAGATAAACCTTTACGCTTGAACGAACGGATGTTGTCAGCGTTTAAGTCACCAAAACCTAAAGTTTTCACTTGAGCTTCAGTTTTAATGATGTCTTGAATTTGGATAAGGAACCAGCGGTCAATCTTAGTCGCTTCAAAAACTTCATCTAAAGAGAAACCATGACGGAAAGCGTCCGCTACATACCAGATACGCTCAGGACCCGGAACTTTAAGTTCTTTTAGAATAATTTCTTTTGCATTTGTTGCACCGGCTTCGATTTTTTCATCAAAACCGCTTACACCAACTTCAAGACCACGTAATGCTTTTTGTACAGATTCTTGGAAGTTACGGCCAATTGCCATCACTTCACCAACAGATTTCATCTGAGTGGTAAGAACTGGTTCAGCTTGCGGGAATTTCTCGAAGTTAAAACGAGGAATCTTCGTTACAACATAGTCAATTGATGGTTCGAAGCTTGCAGGAGTCACGCCACCAGTGATGTCATTTTTCAATTCATCAAGGGTATAACCAACAGCAAGTTTTGCTGCGATTTTAGCAATCGGGAAACCTGTTGCTTTAGAAGCAAGTGCAGATGAACGAGATACACGAGGGTTCATCTCGATCACAACCATACGTCCGTCTTTCGGGTTAATACCGAACTGGACGTTAGAACCACCTGTTTCAACACCAATTTCACGAAGAACTGCAACTGAAGCATTACGCATCAATTGGTATTCTTTGTCAGTTAATGTTTGAGCTGGTGCTACAGTAATTGAGTCACCAGTGTGTACGCCCATTGGGTCGAAGTTTTCGATGGCACATACGATAATACAGTTGTCGTTTTTGTCACGAACAACTTCCATTTCGTATTCTTTCCAACCAATTAAAGATTCATCGATCAATAACTGGTGAGTAGGAGACAGGTCAAAACCACGTTCACAAATCTCAAGGAATTCTTCACGGTTATATGCAATACCGCCACCCGAACCACCCATTGTGAATGATGGACGGATAATTACTGGGAAACCAAAGCGTGACTGGATTTCTAAAGCTTCTTCCATTGTTTCAGCAATGGCAGCTTTTGGACATTCCAAGCCAATTTTACGCATAGCGATATCGAAGAGTTTACGATCTTCGGCTTTCTCAATTGCGTCTTTAGTTGCACCAATTAATTCAACATTATATTTCTCAAGAACGCCGTGCTCATCAAGTGCAAGAGCACAGTTCAACGCAGTTTGGCCACCCATAGTTGGCAATACTGCATCTGGACGTTCTTTTTCAATAATCTGTGCAACTGTTTGCCAAGTAATTGGCTCAATATAAGTTGCATCAGCCATTGAAGGGTCTGTCATAATGGTTGCTGGGTTAGAGTTAACCAAAATAACACGGTAGCCTTCTTCACGAAGTGCTTTACACGCTTGAGCACCTGAGTAGTCAAACTCACATGCCTGACCAATCACAATCGGGCCAGCACCAATAATTAAGATGCTTTTAATATCCGTACGTTTAGGCATTATTCGCTCCTTAATTACTGTTTAGATGCTTCGATAAGTTCGATGAAATGATCGAACAATGGGGCACAATCATGTGGACCTGGGCTTGCTTCAGGGTGACCTTGGAAGCTGAAAGCTGGTTTGTCTGTACGGTGAATCCCTTGTAAGGTGCCATCGAACAATGATTTATGCGTTGCTTTTAAGTTAGCCGGTAAAGTTTCAGCATCTACAGCGAAACCATGGTTTTGTGAAGTAATCATCACTGTACCATCTTCAAGATTTTGTACAGGGTGGTTAGCACCGTGGTGACCATGATTCATTTTTACAGTTTTTGCACCAGAAGCGAGTGCCAAGATTTGGTGGCCTAAGCAAATACCAAATACAGGTAATGTTGTGGTTTCAACAATAGTTTTTACAGCTTCGATTGCATAATCACAAGCAGCTGGATCGCCAGGGCCATTTGAAAGGAATACGCCATCCGGATTAAGTGCCAATACTTTTTCAGCCGGAGTTTCTGCAGGTACAACGGTTAATTTGCAACCGCGGTCTGCAAGCATACGCAAGATGTTGGTTTTGACACCGTAATCGTATGCAACTACATGATATTTTAATTCAGGTTGAGAGAAGCCTTGGCCTAGAGTCCATGAACCTTCAGACCATTCAAAACCAGTTGGATCGCAACATTCTTTTGCAAGGTCTAAACCGTTTAAGCCACCAAAAGCACGAGCTTTGGCAATTGCTTCTTCTTCAGTAATATTTTCGCCAGCAAGGATGCAACCATTTTGTGCACCTTTGTCACGCAAAATACGTGTTAATTTACGTGTATCAATATCCGCGATTGCAACAACATTGTGTTCTTGCAAATATTCACTCAAAGATTGCTCAGCACGGAAGTTACTGTGTAGTAGAGGAAGGTCACGAATAATTAAACCATTCGCCCATACTTTATGGATACGACCAGATTCAACGTCTTCTGCGTTGCAGCCAGTGTTTCCGATATGAGGGTAAGTTAATGTCACAATTTGTTGTGCATAACTTGGGTCAGTCAAAATTTCTTGATAGCCTGTCATGGCTGTGTTAAAAACGACTTCTCCAGTCGTACTTCCCGTTGCGCCGATTGACGTTCCTTTAAAGATCGTTCCATCTGCGAGGGCTAAAATGGCGGGGGTGCTCAAACCAAAGCTCCTGAATTTCGGCTGTAAAAAAGCGAGTAGACCCAAAAAAGATAGGCGATGTTGTGATAAAACATGCCCCTCCCTATCGGTCTGCTCGCTTGTAACTTAACAGCGCATTATACGCATGGAACCTCAAAAAGTCTATTTATTTTCTGCTAAAAAACATAATTCATTGCTTGATTTTTACAAAAAAATTATCCGCTCATCCGAATCAGTTACTTTTGATAAATTGTCTAACAATTTGCTGGCTGAATTTTTAGAACTGGATTTATTGTATTGCTAGTTAAAAAATAAACAATATGAGGAAATAGCATGAGTAATGATCAAGTTTCAAAAGATGTGAGCGAGAAAGCTCAAGCAGTAGTTGATTCGGTAAAAGCTGAGGTGAATGAAGTGAAAGAAACCGTAGCTGCTACTACAACTAAAGCGAAAAGAACAGTAACTGCTAAAACTGCGCAAGTAAAAGAAAGTGTTGCCGAGAAAACTGAGCAGATTAAAGAAGTTGCTACAGAAGCGAAAACTCAGGTGAAAGAAGCTATCACTGAAACTCAAGAGCAGGTCAAAGAAGTTTTAAGTGAAACTCAAGAAAAAATTGAAGCTGAAACTCATGAGTTAAACAAGAATATTCAAAATCAATTTGTTCAAATTAAACAAGATATTCTACAACGTCTTGATGTGATTAAAGCTCAGTTTAGCACCTCACAAGAAGGACTATCTGAACTTAAAAATGCTTTGAAAGCAGAAATTAACGCACTTATCGAAGATTTGACTAAAGTCAGTAAAGAACTTAAAGGTGATATTAGCCAGATTTCTTTGAAGCACAAAGATTCTTTAAGTGAAAGTATTAAGCGTACTAAAAATAATGCAGTTGAAGCTTGGAATAAAGCACGAGATAACTAATGATCTTAGCTTTTAGCCAGCTATAAAAAAAGCGAGAATTAATTTCTCGCTTTTTTACTTTTAAAACTGATGTAACCAGTCACGCTTATTATGGAAATCCGCACTTTTTCCACTGTGCTGCATTGCATAGTACTGCATACCTTCTTTGGTTTTTAAAACTGCAGTTAAACCTAAATAAAGGTTTGCCCATTTCAAGTGATGCTGTTGCATAAATTGTCCCAAATCAAGACTAACATTTAAGCCATAATGAGTACGCTTGAGATGGTTCAGTTCGATATCGTAAGCAGCAAGGGGAGGCATACTTTCTGGATAGCGATATTCTTCAAACTGATAAGACTGCCATGATTGAGAAGGGGAAAGGTTAATTTCCCGATAATAATCTTCATCATGCACGCCAACAAAAATTTCGAAACAAGTTTCTTCCCACAAAAAATCCTGACGAGGATGAGCCGCGACTTCTTGGGGCCAGACAATGAGTTGATTTGGATCACGAATCCAAAAACCGACATTTAAGGTGTGCGGTGCTTGCTGTTCAATTGCACCAACAACAGAAACAGCATGAAAACGATCAAAAGCTGAAAGTTCGTAACTTGCCATAGTTTGTCAAATCAACTTAGTTTGCTAAATGAGCGTGGCGAACAAGATTAGACAAATGCTGGTTTTGCTTAGCTGCTTTTTTGTAAAGTAAAACAATTTTACCAATCTTTTGCACAGCTTCTGCGCCAGTCGCTTCTACAATTGCATCAATTACAGCAGTACGTGCTTCACGGTCTTCACCAGCAACTTTAACTTTGATAAGTTCGTGGTCGTTTAAAGCACGAAGAGTTTCTTCGATAACAGCATCTGTTAAGCCTTGTCCACCAATCATGACAACCGGATTAAGCACATGACCAATTTGACGTAAACGTTTACGTTCATGGATAGATAAAGCGGCCATTAAAAATACCTGATTTTAAAAACGACTTAGTATAGCAAAAAACTTAAATTCAGATGTACGAAAAACTGTATAAATAATCGATCAACATTATTGGAAAAAAACTGTAAAACTTGGTGAGATTACGCTACATCCGTACTGTAATGAGAGTAATTTTCACGTACAATGAACGATCAGAAGTTTTTTTGATATTTAGTGAGTTATGGCAACACGCATTACAAACCAGAAATTGTCGAAAAGTAGTCGTGCGTGGATGAGGGAACATCTAGACGATCCTTTTGTAAAAAAAGCACAAAAGGAAGGGTATCGTGCGCGAGCAGCATATAAACTTCTTGAAATCCAAGAAAAATATAAGTTGATCAAGCCAGGCATGACGGTAGTCGATTTGGGTGCAGCTCCTGGTAGCTGGTCTCAAATTGCTGGAAAACTTGTGGGTAGCAAAGGTTTAGTGATTGCTTCCGATATTTTGCCCATGGATGCTTTGCCTGATGTCACTTTCTTACAAGGCGACTTTAGAGAAGAAGCTGTATTTGAAAAATTGTTAAATATTTTAAATGGGCGACAAGTAGACATTGTAATTTCTGATATGGCCCCCAATACATCTGGTAATAGGGCTGTTGATCAACCTAGACAGATTTACTTATGTGAACTGGCTTTAGATTTTGCTCAAAAGGTTCTTGGACCTAATGGACAGTTTGTGGTTAAAGTGTTCCAAGGCGCAGGATTCGATGAGTTTCGTAAACAAGTGGTTGATAGTTTTGATGTGTTAAAGACAGCAAAACCAGCAGCTTCTCGGGCGCGCTCTAAAGAAGTTTTTTTGGTTGGACAAGGGCGTAAGAAAGCATTGCAATAAAGTTTACTTGCCAAGCTCCTAAAAATTGTGCATTTTGTACTTTTAGGTTATCCGCAAGCAATACAGTTGCTGTTTTTATGACGATCAGCCAAGATTGGGCATGATCAAATTAGATCGATATGGGAATAAAGCTTTGAGCGATTACTTCAAGAATGCCGTATTGTGGCTAATAATACTTGGTGTTCTGATTTTAATTTTCAGTAATATCAGTGACCGCAATAAGCCTACTGCGATGAAATACTCAGATTTCGTTGCAGCGGTGAATGCTGGCCAAATTAAGCAAGTCACAATTGACGGTTTAAATATTAATGGTGAAAAAACTAACGGATCACAGTTTGAAACTGTTCGTCCGCAAGTTGAAGACACTGAACTTATGCCGAGCTTAAATAAGCAAAATGTTGTTGTAGAGGGAACAGCTCCTCAACGTCAAGGCATTTTGATGCAACTTCTCATTGCTAGTTTCCCTGTACTGTTAATCATTCTGTTATTCATGTTCTTTATGCGTAACATGGGTGGTGGTGCAGGCGGAAAAAATGGACCGATGAGTTTTGGTAAGTCGAAAGCAAAAATGCTTTCTGAAGACCAAATCAAAGTTAATTTTTCTGACGTTGCCGGCTGTGATGAAGCAAAACAAGAAGTTGTTGAAATTGTAGATTTCTTAAAAGACCCTGCAAAATTCAAACGTTTGGGCGCTACCATTCCTCGTGGCGTACTTATGGTTGGTCCTCCGGGTACTGGTAAAACGTTATTAGCCAAAGCAATTGCTGGTGAAGCTAAAGTTCCTTTCTTCAGCATTTCAGGTTCTGACTTTGTCGAAATGTTCGTGGGTGTGGGTGCGTCCCGTGTCCGTGATATGTTCGAGCAAGCGAAGCGTCATGCGCCTTGTATTATCTTTATTGACGAGATTGATGCAGTAGGACGTCATCGTGGTTCAGGTACAGGTGGTGGTCATGATGAACGTGAGCAAACCTTGAACCAAATGCTTGTAGAGATGGATGGTTTTGAAGGTAACGAAGGTGTAATCGTAATTGCTGCGACGAACCGTGTTGATGTCTTGGATAAAGCATTATTACGTCCAGGTCGTTTTGATCGTCAAGTAATGGTAGGTTTGCCTGACATTCGTGGTCGTGAGCAGATTCTGAATGTACATTTGAAAAAATTACCTTCAGTTACGGGTGTGGATGTTAAAGTTCTATCTCGTGGTACTCCAGGTTTCTCTGGTGCACAGTTGGCAAATCTTGTTAACGAAGCTGCATTATTTGCTGCACGCCGTAATAAGAACACTGTTGACATGCATGACTTTGAAGATGCAAAAGACAAAATCTACATGGGACCAGAGCGTAAATCGATGGTTTTACGTGAAGAAGAACGTCGTGCAACTGCTTATCATGAAGCTGGTCATGCGATTGTTGCCGAGATTTTACCGGGTACAGATCCTGTTCATAAAGTAACGATTATGCCGCGTGGTTGGGCTTTAGGTGTAACTTGGCAGTTACCTGAACAAGACCAAATTAGCCACTATAAAGACAAGATGCTAAACGAAATTGCAATTTTGTTTGGTGGTCGTATTGCTGAAGAAGTATTTATCCAGCAGCAATCTACTGGTGCTTCAAATGACTTTGAGCGAGCTACTAAAATGGCGCGTGCAATGGTTACGAAGTACGGTATGTCTGACAAAATGGGTGTAATGGTTTATGAAGATGAAAACCAAAATGGTTTCTTTGGTAATGTAGGAAGCCGTACGATTTCTGAAGCAACTCAACAGTTAGTTGATGAAGAAGTACGTCGTATTCTTGATGAGCAATATAAAGTTGCACGTAATATCTTAGAAGGTAATAAAGATATTGCACATGCGATGGTAAAAGCTTTGATGGAATGGGAAACTATTGATCGTGATCAAATCCGTGACATTATGGAAGGTCGTGAGCCACAACCGCCTAAAGTATATGTTGCTGAAAATCCAGTGGCTGCATTTGAACCACCAAAAGATGGTCCATCTACACCACCACCATTGCCAGCAATGAACTAATAATTAGTTAATTAAAAAAGCCACAGTCATGTGGCTTTTTTTATGGGCTTGAGTTTGTTAAAAGCTAAAAACAAATCAACACCATATATAGATGATAATTGCTAAAATACAGCCTGATTTTAAACTGGAGCTTTTTATGCAACTAATGCCTTTGCCTGAACAGATTTTACAGTGTGGACAGCTTCAGTTAGATTTATCACAGCCTCACGTTATGGGCATATTAAATGTCACACCAGATTCTTTTAGTGATGGTGGAAAGCATAATCAAGTAGATCAAGCGATTGCTTATGCGCTAGCCATGGTAGAGCAAGGCGCTACCATTATTGATATTGGTGGTGAGTCTACCCGTCCAGGAGCATCTGAAGTAAGCGTAGAAGAAGAAATACGAAGAGTTGTGCCCGTAGTTGAAGCTTTAGCTAAACATAATATTGTTCTATCAATTGATACAAGTCAGCCTGATGTTATTCGTGCAGCGAAAAAAGCAGGAGCACATATTTGGAATGATGTACGTGCGCTTACTCGTCCCAATGCTTTAAAAACGGCAGCAGATCTGGATATACCCGTAGTGATCATGCATATGCGTGGTGAGCCGACTACAATGAATCAGTTAGACCAATATACGGACGTAACCTTAGATGTTATAGCGGAACTCCAGCAGCGCGTGAATGAAGCTTTAAATGCGGGCGTGAAAAAACATAATATTATTATTGATCCTGGCTTTGGTTTTGCAAAAAATGCGCAGCAAAACTTAAGACTACTCAAAGAATTTTGGAAGCTTGGTGAAATGGGTTATCCGATTTTATCTGGCCTTTCTCGTAAACGTTTTATTGGTGAAGCATTAAAGGGTGCAACTGCAGATCAGCGTGCGGTAGGAAGCGTTACGGGGCATTTGCTTAGTATTCAGCAAGGAGCATGCATTGTTAGAGCGCATGATGTCAAAGCAATGACTGATGCAATTCTAGTTTGGAAGGCGATGATACAAGCTTAATAAAGTAGGCTTTATAAAAATCAGGTAGTAGCTCATTAATTTAATGAGCTAGATGATTGAGTCAGGGAAAAATATCGTTATTCTTTTGAAAATATGTTATAAGCGGCAAGTTTTTGCTGTTGTGTAAACTTTTGTATGTTCGAAGACTTACTTCTCCCGATGTTTGATGATGAATATTATCCAGATATTTTGGTCGCTGAACTCAAGCAGCTCATTGAACAATTTGCTAAAAAAGTTCAGAAGCCTGCCTTAGCTGAGCAGGATATCTATCGATATGCTCATCAAACTGTAATTGAAATTAATGAGATGAAACCTCAGTTCGAAGATCTAGATTCTTCTTTAGATGATAGTGCTGCTGACTATATTGCTGAAGCAATGATGATGGTAGCACAGGAAGCTGGATATTTAGATCTAGAAATGGAAGAGCTGGTTATGAATCGAGAGTGGTGATTACTCTCGATTTTCAATATCTTCAAATGCATCTAATAAGTGGCAAGATGCCTTTAAATGTATTTCGTCTATTTTTTTAACTTTTAAAATTAAAACACCATTCTCTTGATAATCTGCGTCCGCTAACAAACTGACTCAATAAGTTTCTCGTTTTTGTTCCAGCGTTTTAAATTTATCTATTCGGGTGCTTTAACTAAATAATCATCTCTGGTAATAGAGCAACGTGAAAAATACCAATGGTTGTCTTTGAAAGAAAGGGTACCAGAGAAAAGATCTGTGGCGTAAACCTTTGTTATAAAAAGGGTAGTGCAAACGAGTAATAATATTCTTATCATAAAATTCATTTTGATTAGGCATAAAAAAACCAGCATACGCTGGATTCTTTGTAGCACCAAATTCAATATTTGAAAATGGTGCCCGGGGCCGGACTCGAACCGGCACGCTTTGTGGGCGGGGGATTTTAAATCCCCTGTGTCTACCTATTTCACCACCCGGGCATGTGCGCAATAATAGAGGACAAGTGCGCGATTGGCAAGAGAAAATCAGAGAGTTTGCTTTATTTTCAATCAGTTCTTGTTGGTATTTATATAAATTAACCAATTTGTGTCATAATTTGTTCATTAAACTGAGATCAGTTGTTCATCTTATCTACCTAAATTTAAGACACTCATTGCTTAAAACTTAGGTAATTTTATGTCAGAGAAAATTTCACGCCGAGAATTAATTCAAAAAAGTCTGTTCGGTTTTGGGGCGCTATCTTTGCCCGTAGCTTTTACGGGGTGTAATGATGGTTCCGATGAGGAGGGTTCAGAAACACAAGCAGATTTTTTACATGGAGTTGCGAGCGGTGACCCATTGCAAGATAAAGTAATTTTATGGACGCGGTTAACACCAGTAGACCTTAATGCGCGTCTTAGAGTTACTTGGGAAATTGCTACCGATGATCAGTTCAAGCAGAATTTAAAGACTGGTACGGTTCAAACGAATAAAACTGACGATTTTACCGTGAAGGTGGATGCAACAGGTCTACAAGCGGGTATGACTTATTATTATCGCTTTCGATTTGGTAGCAAAGTCTCGCCAGTAGGGCAAACAAAAACATTACCTGTAACTACCAATAAGGTCAGCTTCGCAGTATGTTCTTGTTCTAATTATCCTGCGGGTTATTTTTACGTTTATCGTGAAATGGCAAAACAGAATGTGGATGTAGTCATTCATTTGGGAGATTATATTTATGAATATGGGGCTGATGGCTATGCGACAGAAGATGCTGCAAAGCTGGGCCGTACTTTACCGTCCGATAATAATAAAGAAATTATTAAATTAGATGATTATCGCAAACGTTATGCGCTCTATCGCCAGGATAAGGACTTGCAGGCGGTTCATCAGCGTCATCCTTTTATTGTAATTTGGGATGACCATGAGTTAGCAAATGATACTTGGCGTGAAGGTGCAGAGAATCATCAAAGTAATGAGGGTCCTTTCTTGGAGCGTAAATTAGCTGCTCTACAAGCTTATTTTGAATGGATGCCGATTCGCCCAGTTTCTAGTACCGATCATTTAAATATCTATCGTCAGTTTAACTTTGGTTCGCTGGTTCAATTAACCATGTTAGATACACGTATTATTGCGCGAGATAAACAGCTCGAATATAAAGACTATATGATAGCTTCTGGTTTAGATGCTCAAAAGTTTCAGGCTGATTTAACAGATCCAAAGCGTACTTTAATGGGATATACGCAAAGGGATTGGCTGGTCGATAAATTACAGCAATCTACAGCAACATGGAATGTTGTGGGACAGCAAGTCTTAATGAGTAAAATGTGGATTCCAGCTGAGTTGTTGGCATCGTTGGGGCAAATTACTTCAGGCGGAACTTCGTCTGATACATTAGCTAAAATGACTGCTCAGATTACAGAATTAGTCACATTAAAATTACGATTAGAGCAAGGTGATCCAACTTTAACTGTTCAAGAAAAAGCGCGAGTCACAACTTTAGTTCCCTATAACCTCGATGCTTGGGATGGTTATTACGCTGAACGAGAGTTTTTGTATGACAAATTGGCAGAGTTTAATAAGAAAATTATTGTTTTGGCGGGCGATACCCATAATGCGTGGACATCTTACTTATATAGCCAAAAGGGTGAATATATCGGGGTTGAACTGGCGACAAGTTCGGTTTCTTCACCGGGTCTTGAAAAATATTTAAGTATTCCGCTAACTCAGTTGCAGCAATTTGAATTTGCCTTTACAACGCTTATCGATGAATTGGCATTTTGTAATTTAAATCAGCGGGGTTATTTGATGGTTACACTAGATGATAAGCAGGTGCTGTCGGATTGGATTTTTGTAGATTCAATTAAAAATGCAGAATATAAAGTAGATTCTAGTCGAAGCTATCAATTGGTGTTGGATGCGAATTTAACACCTGAAAAAGATAAGCAAAAAACTGCTTAAATATATGGGGCGAGAAAGGGATGCTAATAAGTATCCTTTTTTTAGACATAAAAAAACCAGCTTTCGCTGGATTCTTTATGACACCAATTTCTATACTAGAAAATGGTGCCCGGGGCCGGACTCGAACCGGCACGCTTTGTGGGCGGGGGATTTTAAATCCCCTGTGTCTACCTATTTCACCACCCGGGCTTTACCAAATTTGGAGGCGGAGGTCGGAATCGAACCGGCGTCCACGGAGTTGCAGTCCGCTGCATGACCACTCTGCCACCCCGCCTACATTTGGTGATGCACATATTAGCAACCTTTACAAAAAAAACAATACTCTTTTGAGATAAGATGAACATAAAAGCAACATCTAGAATAAATTTGTCCAAATAATCATGTATTATTGGCACATTAAATTCATGTCTACCTTGGAGATGTGCTGTGGCATTGGTTTTAGACGGTCGCGCATTAGCAAAGCAAATTGAAGAAAATTTGTCAGTACGTGTTGAAGCTTTAAAAGCTAAAACAGGTCGTACCCCAATTTTGGCGACTATTTTAGTTGGGGATGATGGTGCATCTGCAACTTATGTACGCATGAAAGGAAATGCTTGCCGTCGAGTAGGCATGGATTCTTTAAAAATTGAATTGCCACAAGAAACGACAACAGAACAATTATTAGCTGAAATTGAAAAACTTAATGCTAACCCAGATGTACATGGCATTCTTTTACAACATCCAGTTCCAGAGCAAATTGATGAGCGTGCATGTTTCGATGCAATCTCATTAGCTAAAGATGTTGATGGTGTAACCTGTCTTGGTTTTGGCCGTATGGCTATGGGTGAAGCGGCATATGGTTCAGCGACTCCTGCTGGCATCATGACCATTTTAAAAGAAAACAATATCGAAATTGCTGGTAAACATGCGGTTGTGGTTGGCCGTTCTGCAATTTTAGGTAAACCAATGGCAATGATGCTTTTGCAAGCCAATGCAACAGTAACGATTTGCCATTCACGCACACAAAACTTACCTGAGCTTGTGAAACAAGCCGATATTATTGTCGGTGCAGTTGGTAAAGCTGAACTTATCCAAAAAGATTGGATTAAACAAGGTGCAGTGGTTGTAGATGCTGGTTTCCATCCTCGTGATGGCGGCGGTGTAGGTGATATTCAATTACAAGGTATTGAAGAAATTGCTTCTGCTTACACACCAGTACCGGGTGGTGTTGGTCCAATGACTATTACAACTTTGATTCGTCAAACTGTAGAAGCTGCTGAAAAAGCTTTAGGTTAATTTAATTAACGCTAGGCTGTTATTTGATACGCGTAACCGTCATCCGCAATTGTTTGAGGCAGAAATACGTTAAAAATTTAATGTTTCTGCGATACTTTCGATTCTAGAGAGTATCTGCCGAGTTTTGCGGATGACAATGGTTTTGCCTACTTTTCCCGAAAGAAAAGTAGGTCCAACCGAAGGTTATTCTAAAAATTCAAATCATAATGGAATGACTCTGTTATGCTTGTTATAAAAATGAATTAAAAGAAATCTGATGAGCTGCACCTTTCAACTGTCTAAAGCCCCTGAACATTTACTTCAAGCCTTACATGAAGTTATTCCCAATTGTGAGTTGATGGTACAACAATTACCAGAAACGCCTATTTCTTTATGGTTGATTCCACCAGTTTTTCCAACTGATCGCTTAGATGATGAAGTTATTCGTCGTATTTGGAATGATACGCCGTATTGGATTTTTTGTTGGGCATCTGGTTTGGCGATGGCGCAGTGGTTACTTGCAGAGCCGCACCATGTTAAGGATAAAGTTGTTTTGGATTTTGGAGCGGGTTCGGGTGTAGTTGCAATTGCTGCAAAAATGGCAGGAGCGAAACGAGTCATCTGCTGTGATATTGATCAAGTTAGTTTGAATGCTTGCCGCGAAAACGCTTTACTTAATAATGTTGAGCTAGAATATTTAGATGATTTATATAAGGCTGAGCAAGTTGATGTTTTGCTAGCAGCTGATGTTTTATATGATCAATGTAACCGCTTTTTCTTAGATGAATTTTTAAAGTTTGCACCAGAAGTCTGGGTGGCTGATAGTCGTGTTAAAAACTTTAGTCATCCCAAATATGAAAAAATTGAAGAAAGAAGTGCTTCTACATGGCCTGATCTGGATGAAGCTAAAGAGTTTAGAAATGTAAGTTTTTATAAGACGCTGTAAAAGAACAGCGTCTTTTTTTATTTTATGAACAAGTATAACGAACAACTTTTAGCGTGCTTGGACGTGCTTCAAGCGCTTGGCGAGTCGCATAGTCTTCACCATTATTTAAGCTAGGTGTATTTGATAAGCCAAAAGAAGCACGAGTTTCGCCGAGTTGAATTCCATAATGCTCATCTTTCGCTGGATTAGGAATTTCATTGATACTCAAAATTGATAATTTATAAACTTTCTGAGCACCTAGCACATTCTGACAAGCGCGTTGTAATTTACGTTCATCGAGTTGCTGGTTATTACGACCCGCTAAAGTGTAAGCTAAAGTCGCCGAAGTTTTTGTTTGGTTTTCAATCTGGTATCCAGTTGAACCATTATATTGTCGAGGGGTAGTCTGACAAGCAGTTAAAACAAACATACTACTTAATGTCAAGCATAAAATACTTCTATTCATCAGTATCGTCCTTATTTTCTTATAGCTAGTATCTCATAAAATACAAAGGTTGTTGGGGCTTAATCTCATGATTTGAGCTAACATCGGCGAACGATATTAGCTCTTATTAGTAAAGTATTAATGTTCTTTGATTTTTGAATGATGCTTGGTATCTTTCATAAAAATATAAATAATGAGAGAAATGAAGATCATAATACTTACATAAATAAAGTACCAAGATTCATGCCCAGCTTCTTTAAAACTTAAAGCAAAGAACTCTGCTGTTCCGCCAAATAACGTATTAGCAATTGCGTAAGGTAATGCAACACCTAAAGCGCGAATGTGTGCAGGGAAAAGCTCAGCTTTAACTACGGCATTAATTGAAGTATAACCAGTCACCATTACGAGCCCCCCAAAACATAACCAGAAAGCTGTCCAGTAATTATGTGTATTTGCAAGTGCATCAAATAAAACGTATGTGAATAAAACACCTGTTATTCCGAAGAAAATCATAAGGGGTTTTCGACCAATGCGATCCGACAAAGCACCCGCTACAGGCTGTAGACACATAAAAATAAATAGCGCTAAAGTTGTAATTTGAGTGGCTTCAGGTTTGGTAAATCCAGAAGTATTGACCAAATATTTTTGCAGATAAGTCGTGTAAGTATAGAAAGCTAAAGTCCCGCCAGCTGTTAAAAATAATACTGTGAACGCTTCTTTCGGATAATGTTTAAATAAAGCAAACATGCCTGATTTAGGCTGGTCTGTTTCTGCCTGAGCATTTTTAAAAGATTGAGTTTCTAATAGGCCACGTCGAATGCGGAAAACTACAATAGCAAGTAAAGCTCCAATAAAGAATGGAATACGCCATCCCCAATCATGTAATTGTTCTTCAGTTAATACCATTTGTAATATTAATAGAACACATAGGGCTGTGAGCTGACCAGCAATCAATGTTACATATTGGAAGCTAGAGAAAAAACCACGTCGATTTCTTTCAGCCATTTCACTTAAATAGGTAGCACTAGCACCATATTCACCGCCTACACTTAAGCCTTGAATTAAACGGGCGACAACTAAAAGAAGAGGGGCAAATACACCAATACTTTCATAACTTGGCGTCACGGCAATAAGCAGCGAACCGATACACATTAAAGTGACTGAAAGCGTAAGACCCGCCTTGCGTCCTTTACGGTCGGAATAGATTCCCATAATCCATGCACCGATCGGGCGCATTAAAAAGCCTACAGCAAAAATTGCGGCCGCTTGAAGGAGTTGAGCCGTCTGGCTACCTTTTGGGAAAAAAGCATGAGCAAAATAGAGCGTAAATGCGGCATATACATACCAGTCGTACCATTCGACAAGGTTACCAGCAGAACCGCCCAAAATTGATTTTAGACGAGTTTTTGTATCTAAATTAGAGTGTGGAGTTGTTGCGGTAGAAGGTTGATCAACCATGAGTCGCTCCATGTTTCGCTTGGGTTGAATGCTAAAAAAGAGAAGATTTATTCCGTTTTTACATATTTTCTAGAGGAGTATTTCACTTTATTTTTTTTATGTCTGTAAAACAATGTTTATTATTTAAGCAAAGGAATAAGTTGAATATTTATGTGATTTCAAATTAGCCGATCAGCTCACGTTTATAATATTGTTGGGATCTTTGGCATATTATTTTTTTCCAAGTAGTAAAAATTGATAAAGAATGAGTAGAGTTTGGGCGAAGAAAACCTATACCCCTTAAAAATAATGATATATTCCAAAGAAAATTTTAAGTAAATATAGTTAGGCATGATGTCTTGGCATTGTGGACTAGATGTGTGTGAATAATGAAAGGGACATTCAGATGTCAAATTGCCCGAAAAAATATATTGTTGCTTTTGATCAGGGAACAACAAGCTCAAGAGCAATTGTTTTAGACCATGATGCTAACGTTGTAAGTATTGCTCAAAAAGAATTTACTCAGATTTATCCTCAGCCTGGCTGGGTTGAGCATGACCCTATGGAAATTTGGGCTACGCAAAGTGCTGTTTGGGTAGAAGCATTAGCTCAAGCAGGTATTAAGAGTGAACAAGTTGCAGCAATTGGGATTACCAATCAGCGGGAAACCACAGTTGTTTGGGATAAAAAAACGGGCAAGCCGATTTACAATGCGATTGTTTGGCAAAGTCGACAAACGACTGAGATATGCAATCAATTGCATAAAGCAGGATGGCAAGAATACATTCGTAAAACAACGGGTTTGGTGATTGATCCGTATTTTTCGGCTACAAAAATTAAATGGATTTTAGACCATGTTGAAGGAAGCCGTGAGCGTGCTGAGCGAGGAGAGTTGTTGTTCGGTACGGTGGACACTTGGTTAATCTGGAAACTAACCAATGGTGCTGTTCATGTGACTGATTTTACCAACGCATCACGAACCATGCTGTTTGATATCGAAAAGCTAGAATGGGATGAAAAACTTTTACAAGTTTTAGAGATTCCTCGAGAAATGTTACCCGAAGTACATAGCTCATCTGAGGTTTATGGATATACACATACTATTAGTGGGCAAGAAGTAGGTATTCCAATCGCAGGAATCGCAGGTGATCAACAAGCCGCACTGTTTGGTCAAATGTGTGTTGAGTCTGGTCAGGCAAAAAATACCTACGGCACTGGCTGTTTTCTATTAATGAACACAGGTAAGAAGATTGTTCGTTCAGAACATGGATTACTAACTACTATTGCATGTGGTGCGAGTGGTGAGGTGAACTATGCATTAGAGGGTGCCGTATTTAATGGTGGTTCTTGCGTTCAGTGGTTACGCGATGAATTAAAAGTCATTAAGAATGCTAAAGACTCTGAGCTTTATGCAACACGTGTGAAAGACAGTAACGGTGTATATGTTGTACCTGCTTTTACAGGGTTAGGCGCACCATATTGGGACCCAACAGCGCGTGGAGCTATTTTTGGACTTACTCGTGGGGCTAGTATTGAACATATTATTCGTGCAACTTTAGAGTCTATTGCTTTTCAAACCCGAGATGTTTTAGATGCAATGCAGCAAGATGCAGAAGAAGAGCTTCGTACACTTAGAGTCGATGGCGGAGTAACAGAAAATAATTTCTTGATGCAATTTCAAGCCGATATTTTAGCGACACCAGTAGAACGTCCAATAATGAAAGAAACCACAGCTTTGGGGGCAGCTTTTCTTGCTGGACTGGCGACGGGTTTCTGGCAAGATCTACATGAGTTAAGAAATAAATCTGCCATAGAAAAGGTATTTGAGCCAAAAATGTCTTATGAACAATCAGAAATTATTTATAAAGGGTGGCTCAAGGCAGTTAAGCGTAGTCAAAGTTGGGCTGAGGATTAATTCGTTCTTTAACTGGTTGAATTCAATAGTAGGGTAATTAATTAACGGTTAAATACTTGGTTATTTAAAATTGATTATTCTACTTTTTTGATTGTTGTTTCTTCAATTTGGTGTTTTAATTTTTATAAGATCAACAATAAAAAGAAAATGAGAAATGAAAATACAGCCTAATGATTATTCAAAAATATATGACATTGCCGTGATCGGTGGCGGTATTAATGGTGTTGGTATCGCTAATGATGCTGCAGGCCGTGGACTATCGGTATTTTTATGTGAAAAAGATGATTTAGCTAGTCACACTTCATCTGCTAGCAGCAAATTAATTCATGGTGGTCTGCGTTATTTAGAGCATAAAGAATTTCGTCTGGTTAGAGAGGCTTTAGCAGAGCGTGAAGTGTTGTTGGCTAAAGCTCCACATATTATTAAACCCATGCGCTTTATTATGCCTCATCGACCACATTTACGTCCTGCGTGGTTAATTCGGGCGGGCTTGTTTTTTTATGATCATTTGGGAAAACGAGAAAAATTATTAGGATCAAATCTTATTTACTTCAAAGAAGATAGTCCTTTAAAACCAGCCATCACACGTGGCTTTGAATATTCTGACTGTACTGTAGATGATGCACGTCTTGTAGTGTTAAATGCATTACAGGCCAAAGAGAAAGGTGCCAAAGTCGTAACACGTACGCGTTGTATTAAAGCTTATAGGGAACAAGAGTTGTGGCATCTGGAGTTACAAAGCGGAGCAGAGTTTTATCAGGTACGTGCACGAGCTTTAGTGAATGCGGCAGGTCCTTGGGTTGAAGAAATTATTAGTGAAAATCTGAAGCTAAAATCACCCTATCGAATTCGGCTGATCCAAGGAAGTCATATTGTTGTACCAAAATTATATGACTGCCATAAAGCCTTCATTATGCAAAACGAAGATCGACGCATCGTGTTTGCCATTCCTTATTTAGAAAAATATACACTGATTGGTACGACAGATCAGGAATATATAGGTGATCCACAAAAGGTAGAGATCACAGAGGTAGAAATTGATTACCTCTTAACAGTGGCCAATTCACATTTTAAAAAGCAGTTAACTCGAGCTGATATTGTAAGTCAATACTCGGGTGTACGTGCTTTATGTGATGATGAGTCTGATAATCCTTCAGTGATTACACGTGACTATACCTTGGCATTACAGGCTGAACATAAAAAAGCACCTTTGTTATCTGTGTTTGGTGGCAAGATCACAACTTACCGAAAATTAGCCGAAGCTGCTTTAGATCATCTGTCTGCATTTTTTAATGATATGGCAGAGGAGTGGACTGCAGATGAGCCATTACCTGGCGCTGAAAACTGGACAACACTAGATGATTTAACGCATCAGATTCATTCACGTGTAAGTGGAGTTTCTGAGTCACTTACCAACCGTTGGGCGCATGCATACGGCACAAGAGTCTGGAATATGGTTCGAGAGAGAAATGCAATAGAGCAATTAGGCCAGAATTTTGGACATGATTTATTTGAATGCGAAGTCAAATACTTATGTGAATATGAATGGGCAACTACTGCGGAGGATATATTGTGGCGTAGAACAAAACTAGGTCTGGCATTTGATGAAAAACAAGTAAAAATATTAGAAGCTTATTTATCTGAGCGTCGACAAAAAGATGATGCCGCATAATAAAAAAGGTCGCACATGGCGACCTTTTTTATATATAGCAATTAGAAGCCAGTTTTTACAGCTTCAAGTAAAGCTGCTTGACGTTCTTTTAATGCTTTTGGTAAGCGATCACCGAGTTTATTAAATAAATCAGTGTGGCTTTCAATTTCAGTAATCCACTGATCTTTATCTTGAGCTGTGATTAGGTCAAATTCTTCTTTAGAGAATTCAGTACCTTCCCAGTTCAAGTCGTCATATGTTGGAACAAGACCAATTGGTGTTTCAACAGCGTTTGCACGACCTTCACAACGATCAATGATCCACTCAAGAACACGCATGTTTTGACCGAAACCAGGCCATACGAAGTTGCCTTCAGCATCACGACGGAACCAGTTTACATTAAAGATTTTTGGTAATTTATTACCAGCTGCTTCAGCTTTTGTACTTACTTGTTGACCAAGGCTTAACCAGTGATCAAAGTAGTCAGCCATGTTATAGCCAGCAAATGGAAGCATCGCGAATGGGTCACGACGAACGATACCTTGTTGACCAACAGCAGCAGCAGTAGTTTCAGAACCCATAGTTGCCGCTTTATATACACCGTCAACCCAGTCGAAAGCTTCAGAAACTAAAGGAACTGTATCTGCACGGCGACCGCCGAAAATAAATGCAGAAATTGGAACGCCTGCTGGATTTTCCCAGTCAGCATCGATAGAAGGGCATTGACCAGCTGCAACAGTGAAGCGAGCATTTGGATGTGCTGCTTTTTCACCATTTACGTGAGGCTGACCTTTCCAGTTAGTTAAGTTTGTTGGAACTTCTTTAGAAAGACCTTCCCACCATACTTGACCATCTTCAGTTACCGCTACGTTTGTATAGATAACATCTTTATGAAGAGTTGCCATACAGTTCGGGTTAGTCTTGGTGTTTGTACCAGGAGCTACACCGAAGAAACCAGCTTCAGGGTTAATCGCATATAAACGACCATCTTCACCTGGTTTGATCCAAGCAATATCGTCACCTACAGTTTCGATTTTCCAACCTTCATAACCTGCTGGTGGAATTAACATTGCAAAGTTTGTTTTACCACATGCAGACGGGAATGCTGCAGCGATGTAGTGTTTTTCACCTTGAGGGTTAGTTACACCAAGAATAAGCATGTGTTCAGCTAACCAACCTTGTTCGCGTCCCATGACAGAAGCGATACGAAGAGCTAAACATTTTTTGCCAAGTAATGCGTTACCGCCGTAACCAGAACCGAAAGACCAGATTTCACGAGTTTCTGGGTAATGAACGATATATTTTTCAGGGTTACATGGCCAAGCAACATCTTGTTGACCTTCAGCAAGTGGAGCACCTACTGTATGTACACAAGGAACAAACTCGCCGTCTGTACCTAATACATCATAAACGGCTTTACCCATACGTGCCATTTTACGCATGCTAACAGCAACGTAAGGAGAGTCAGTTAACTCAATACCGATATGAGCAATATGGCTACCTAAAGGACCCATTGAGAAAGGAACAACGTACATGGTACGGCCTTCCATTGAGCCTTCAAATAAACCATTTAATTTTTCACGCATAACAGCTGGGTTTTCCCAGTTGTTTGTCGCACCAGCATCTTCTTTATTTTGAGAGCAGATGTAAGTACGGTCTTCAACACGTGCAACGTCAGATGGGTCAGAATTTGCAAGATAAGAACCAGGATGTTTTTCTTGGTTTAATTTCTGCATGGTGCCGTTAGCGATCATCAAGTCGATTAGACGTTGATACTCTTCTTCGCTTCCGTCACACCATTCGATTTTTGCTGGTTTGGTTAAGTTTGCAATTTCTTCAACCCATGCGATAAGCTTAGGATGACGAACGAATTCTGGTGCGTTCACTGTGGTCATGGTGAGGCCTATTCAAAATATGTACAACGTACAAGTCATTCATTGAGAGGTACAATGAAAGATCAAATAAAAAAGTGGCTGTATTAAAGCACAAAATCATAAAAAAAATAAGACTAAAGACTAAGAAATAGATATTTTACTTTTATATATTTTTCTCATTTAAATCATTAACTTGTAGTTTTTTGCAATATCTTATTCTTAATATTTTTATGTTGTATGTGTGTTATTTATATTATTTATTTCCTTAAAAATCAATGTCTTGATTCTTGTTTTTTTCTTGAGAATTATTATTGATTAAACAAATGATCTTCATTCAAAATTTACATAAAGGGACTTTTATTAGGCGTTTTTATATACAATATTCAGGATGAATCCCTCTAAGATAATAAAAATGCGGACTTTAAAACCTCTCTCTATCATTTATAACCAAAAGTCGGGTTTTCATGCATCAAAACATGAAGATATGTATGAACAGTTAATGACTGTGTTCACCGAATTTGGTTTTGAAATACAAGTTTTTGAATTAGCAGAAGATGTTTCCTTTGATAATTTAATGAGTCAAGTGATTCATCGGCATAGCCAAAATGCAAATTTAGGTGTTGTTGTTGCAGCGGGTGGGGATGGAACCTTAAATGCAGTAGCGTCAAAGCTTAGACATACTCATATTCCTATGGGAATTTTACCTTTGGGAACCTTTAATTATGTCGCTAAAGTTTTAGATATACCCTTAGATTTGTTAGAAGCTGCTGAAGTTATCGCTACAGGTACAACTCGTTCTGTACATATTGCGACAATTAATGACCATGTTTATTTAAATAATGCAAGTCTAGGACTTTATCCATTATTTATAAAAAAACGTGAGCTTTATAATAAATACTTAGGGCGTTTACCTTTGCATGCCTATACATCAGCTTTGGATGTTTTATTAAGAGAAAATAAATCCATGAAACTTTCCATCACAGTAGATGGGAAGAAATATCCAGTCAAAACACCTCTAATTTTCTTTGGTAATAACCAGTTGCAGTTGTGTGATATGAAATTAAGAATTGCCGAATGTGCAGCACAAGGTCGGGTCGCTGGAGTGGTGATTACGAAAAGTGATAGGCTTAGTTTATTAAACATGTTGTGGCAGTGGATTCAAGGCAAAGTAGAAGAGACACAAGATGTTTATAGTTTTTGTGCAGATCATGTGGTGGTAGATTGTGCAAAAAGATCAAAACTTACAGTGGCTTTAGATGGTGAAATATTAGAGATGAAAGCGCCTTTAAATTTCTCTGTGGAAAAGAATGCTTTAAATATTATGGTGCCAAATGTTGTTACATCTGTCTGATCTGCATTTTGGAACAGAAGTTGAGGTATGTTTAGATGCAATCCGACTTTTTTGCACTCAACATAGACCTGAAGTCATTGTGGTGAGTGGTGATATTACTCAACGTGCCCGATATCAACAGTTTTATAAATGCCGTCAGTTTTTAGATAGCCTTAATATTCCTTATCTTGTTGTGCCTGGTAATCACGATATTCCGTTGTACCATATCTGGAACCGTTTTTTCTCACCATTTACTCGCTACCAATATTTTTTTGGCCAGCTTGAACCAACTATAGAAACTGAACATTTTTATATTGTTGGGGTGAATAGTATTCGCCGTCGTTATCATACTCGTGGACATATTTCGATTGAGCAAATTCAAACTACATATGAGCGATTACAGCAAGCGCCAGCGGATAAAATCAAATTAGTTGTTTTCCATCAACCTTTTTATACTCCACCTGATGATGAGCATGGTATTAAAGATTGTCCTGTATTAGGAAAAATGGCACTCGAAAAATGGAGTACCACGGGACTATTTGGAATGTTACACGGGCATTTACATAAAACTGCTGTATATGATTTAACGCAAATTTATCAGTTAAAGATAGATCATCCTATTTATGATATTCATGCAGGAACAGCAACTTCTAGCCGTTTGCATTATCATGTTCCAAATAGTTTTAATGTCATTTCAAATGAAGGAAAAATTAATCATTATTGGTTTAATTACGATTTAAAGATTTTTCAATTAATTTAATTTATAAAAATTCTATAAGACATTTAACTTAAGAGTAGATTGATAAAATTTTATCCATTACAATGCCTAAGCTTTAAATTCTATATATGGGGAATAGGAAAACATTCTAAATGTTTTATCATTTTAAAAATAATATTAATGGATACATAAAAATTTTTAACTATATAAAAAGCCGCGATTTAAAGTAGCTACAATAAGGGTTTAGTATTTTATGATAGTTAATAATATTTGATTAAATGAGTATCTATTTATCTTAATATTTTAGAATAACTTAATAATATTTAAAATTTCATGGTGGAAAAATGGTACAAGTATCATTAATGGCAAATAATGCTTCAAAAAATAATACAGTTGATATTAATGTAGGCCAGACAAAAAATATTGTAGTAAATCCTAAAGAAGTCGCAAAAATCGATATAAATCCAGAAAAAATTTCTTCAATAACAAGAGAAGGAAACAGTGCAATTGTTCATCTAAAAGATGGAACTGAAATTGTTTTAGAAAACTATTTTATTAACGAAAACCCGCAAATTCTTTTAAATGAAGGGCAGAGTTATTGGACTGCTAATCTGGGAGAAGATGCTAGCGGACAGACCACTGTTAATTATTTAGAATTAAAAGATACGCCAAAGCTTATTGATAGTTCATCTTCTGTACCCCTCTGGTCGTGGGTAGTCAGCGCTTTAGCAGGAGCAGGAACAATTGCTTTATTGTCTCGGAACGATTCTAAAGATACGACGCCTCCTGAGCCAGGTACTTTGAATTTCAATAATTTTTTAGATTCTGGGGGGGCGACAACCGACCAGATTACTCAAGATAAAAACTTTAATTTAAAGCTTGAAGGACAGGAAAGTGGAAGCCGAGTAACATATTTGGTCTCTACCGATGAAGGAAAAACTTGGCAAGAGACAACGGTCGCTCAAAAAGATTTAGTGGATGGAAGTTATCTTTACAAAGCTGTAGTAACCGACGTTGCAGGCAACATATCTGAAACCAGTGTGCAAAAAGTCGTTGTGGATACAACAGCGCCGCAAGCAGGTGAACTGACTTTAGCTGCTTTGACTGATACGGGCATTTCAGCAACTGATCAAATTACGCAAGATAAAGCTTTTGATTTAAAGATTAGCGGACAAGAAGTAAATAGCCAAATTACTTACTGGATATCGAAAGATGAAGGAAAGACATGGCAGGAAACGACAGTAAATCAAAAAGATTTGGCTGATGGTATTTATCAATTTAAAGCTGTAGTAACCGACGTTGCAGGCAACATATCTGAAACCAGTGTGCAAAAAGTCGTTGTCGATACAACAGCGCCGCAAGCAGGTGAATTAACTTTATCTGATTTAAGCGATACGGGTGTTTCAGCAACAGATCAAATTACGCAAGATAATAATTTTACTTTGAAGCTAGCTCAACCGATTGTAATCGGAGAGCAAGCTGCTTTATTAGACCACTATGAAGTCTCTACCGATGAAGGAAAAACTTGGCAGGAGACAACAGCTGATCAAAAAGATTTAGCTGATGGAAGTTACCTCTATAAAGCTGTAGTGACAGACCTCGCAGGTAACACATCAGAAACTGGTGTGGAAAAGGTAATTATAGATAATTCTTTAAATATTGAATCAACTACAGTAACTGTAAAGTCGATTACTGAAGACAATATAATAAGTTTAGTTGAAAAAGATCAAGTTATTTCTATAAGACTGGACGTAGATAATCTACCAACAGACTTAAATAGCTCACTGACCTCAGTAAATACGACATTAAACAATGTTGTTTATAACTTTCATTTTGATGAAGTTACCCAAGAGTGGGTTACTGAAATTCCAGCAGAGTTTTTGTGGTCAGAAGAATCGCAAACCAATATATCAACTGATATTAGTCTTACTGATCAAGCTGGCAATACAGCTATTATTAAACAGACCCAAAATTATAATGTAGATCATACTCCAAATTCGCCAACTCTAGATTCACTAACTTTCAATAATATAGATGGAGCTATCATTTCAGGTAGCGCATATAAAGGAAGTAAAGTTGATATCTACAATAAAAATGGTGATTGGCTTGCAACTACAATAGCTAATGAGGAGGGTAAATTTACTTTACAAGACCTTTCTATTAGTACTAATCAAGAAATTTATGCGGTCGCTACTTATAATGGATACAGCAGTGAAAATTCGTCAATTAACCTAGTTACTGAAGTTCCTGCTATTAGTATTACAAGAATTAGTCCAGAAGGTGTGATCACTGGTTATGCGACCGAAGGCAGTCATTTTATAGTAAAAGATCAGAATGGAAATATTCTACAAGAGTTTAACTCCATTGCATTTGAGGGTTCAGGTATTACGCCTTTTAGTGTAATGGCATTAGGTGAGGTCAGACCATTTACTTTGACCCTCAACCAACCTTTAGAGGAAGGTACTCAAATTATTATCTCTACAGATAAAGATAATATTTCAGGCCATCCACAATATATTACCGCAGACTATATTCCAGCAGTATTTTTAGAAACTCCACAATTTGATATTAGTGGTGAAACTTTATCAGTACATGTTAATGAGCCGAACAGCTTTATTCGTGCATTTTCTGGAGAGGGCAATTTAATTGCTACAGGTTTTACCGATGAACAAGGCTTTGCAAGTTTACAGGTATTCCAATTTTTAAAAGAAGGTGAGTCGGTTACCGTACAAGTAGTAGATAAAAATCAAAATACGAGTGAAGCCCTAATCGAAGTTCCAAACTTTGCTTATATTCCATATGTTGAACGTATTACACAAGAAGGCTTAATTTCTGGGTTTGCTGAAGATAATAGTACAGTAATCGTGCGTGATGCTGACGGTAATGAATTAGGAAAGGTTATATTAGGTGATGACAATAGTTGGAATGAATTTAGTCATTTTAGCTTGAGTGTAAACCGACCTTTAATTGATGGAGAGCAAATTTCCGTTCAAATTATTGATAATAAAGGGTTGATGAGTCCTGAGCAGAATATCATTGTAGATCTGACTCCTCCACCTGTTCCAACAGATTTAAATTTCAATGATGCTGGTGATTTAGTTTATGGCCATGCAGAACCTTTCTCTGAAATTTTAGTTAAAGATGGGCAAGGAAACATTCTTAATAAATGGTTCTGGAATAACTGGACTGATGAGAGTGGAAGTTTTTCGATAGAACTAGGTATGTTTTTAACTAATGCTGAGACGGTTTATGTCACGGCTACCGATGTGAATGGAAATGTAAGTTTAGCAGCGCAGATACAGGCGCCTAATTATGCTTTTGCCCCCCATGTAGATAGCTTTACTTCGGACGGAGTGATAAGTGGACAAGCTGAAAATAATAGTACTCTTATTGTTAAAGATGCCAAAGGTGAAGTCGTAGCTGAAATTAAAGTCGGTGAAGATAACGGTTGGAATGGATCAAGTTATTTTAAACTCCAGCTTGACCGCCTTCTTGTTAATGGTGAGCAGTTGTTCTTATCAATTAAGGATGCTCGTGGGCAAGTAAGCACCGATACTGTAATTACCGCTGATACGGTTGCTCCTACACCAGCCAGCAATTTAGTTTTCTCAGAAGATGGTTCATATCTTACAGGCGTAGCAGAACTGAATACTACGATTCAGGTTTTTGATCATAATGGTCAGCTCGTGAATATATGGAATAACACCATAAACTCAGATGGTACATTTACTATTTTCTTAGGTAGCAATAATTTACATGGAGAGGCATTCACGGTCACAGTTAAAGACCAAGCTGGAAATGTGAGTGAAGCTGTTTCAATAAATGCTCCACTTGATGATATTGCACCGGATCCAATTAAAAATATTTTACTTGATGCAAACGGTCAAAACTTTACAGCACAAGCAGAAGCAAATAGTCAGATTGAAGTTTTTGATTCATTAGGTAATCAGACGGGTTGGGGCTCTACAGATAGTGCTGGTAATGTCTCAGGCTTTTTCAATCAAATCTATTTACATGGTGAAGAGCTTACTTTTGTTGTCATAGATCGAGTTGGTAACCGTAGTATCGAATTTAAGCAAAATGCTTTAATTGATACCATTGCACCAAATCCGATTGCAAATATCATCTTCAACGAAGATGGCCAAAGCTTTACAGCTCAGGCAGAAGCTGGAAGCTCTATTGAAATATTAGATCAGGCTGGAAATAAGATTACTACTAGTTATACCGATAGCTTAGGTAATGTATTTGGTTATTTCCCGCAAGTTTACTTACATGGTGAGGAACTTACTTTTGTTGTAGTTGACCGAGCGGGTAACCGTAGTGCAGAGGTCAAGCAGAGTGCTTTAACTGATGATATCGCACCAAATCCGATTGAAAATATTGTATTAGATATCAATGGACAGAGCTTTACAGCTCAGGCTGAAGCAAATAGTCAGATTGAAATTAAAAATACCAATGGTGACATTATTGGTTATGGATCAGCAGATAGCACAGGCAATGTTTCTGGTTACTTGTATCAGGTCTATTTACATGGCGAAGAGCTTACTTTTGTTGTCGTTGACCGAGCGGGTAACCGTAGTACAGAAGTTAAGCAGAATGCCTTGATTGATAATATTGCGCCAAATCCGATTGAAAATATTGTATTCGACTCAAACGGTCAAAACTTTACGGCGCAAGCAGAAGCAAACACTCAAATTGAAGTCAAAAATGCTGCAGGTGAGGTCATAGGTTCAGGTTATGTAGATGGCGCTGGTAATGTGTCAGGTTATTTATATCAAGTCTATTTACATGGAGAAGAACTTACTTTTGTTGTCGTTGACCGAGCTGGTAACCGTAGTGCAGAGATCAAGCAAAACGCTTTAACTGATGATATTGCACCAAATTCAATTGAAAATATTGTACTTGATGCGAACGGACAGAACTTTACAGCTCAGGCAGAAGCAAACACTCAAATTGAAGTCAAAAATGCTGCTGGTGAAGTCATAGGATCTGGTTCAACCGATAGCATGGGTAATGCTTCTGGTTACTTCTATCAGGTCTATTTACATGGTGAAGAACTCACTTTTGTTGTAGTTGACAAAGCGGGGAACCGCAGTACAGAGGTCAAGCAGAATGCCTTGATTGATGACATTGCTCCGAACGTGATTGAAAACATTATCTTTAATGAAAATGGTCAAAACTTTACAGCGCAAGCAGAAGCAAATAGCAAAGTTGAAGTTAAAAATACTGTGGGTGAGGTTGTAGGTTTTGGTTATGTGGATGGTGATGGTAATGTCTCGGGTTACTTGAATCAAGTTTATTTAAAAGGTGAGGAGCTCACTTTTGTTGTGATTGATCAAGCTGGTAATCGTAGTGTTGAAGTAAAACAAACAGCCTTTCTTGATAATACGGCACCAGAAAATGCGACTAATTTAGTATTTAGCGAAGATGGTTCATATCTAACTGGTATGGCTGAGCCCAATTCTACGATTCAAATAATTGATCAGAATGGTCAATTATTAAATCTTTGGAATAATAATGTTAATTGGGATGGAACATTTAACCTCTATTTAAATAGTAACTACATGCATGGAGAAGTATTTAAAGTAGTTGTAGTTGATCAGGCTGGTAATTTGAGTGACGGGGTTACTGTAAAAGCACCGCTTGATGATATTGCTCCTGTAGCTGCAAGTAATCTTACATTCAATGAAGATGGTTCGTCCCTTTCTGGTGTGGCTGAGCCGAATACCTTCATCCAGATTTTTGACCAAAATGGTCAGCAAGTGAATACCTGGAATCAGAGTGTAAACGCTGATGGTACATTCAACATTTCTCTAGGTAACTACAATTTACATGGTGAAGAATTTACAGTCATTGTTAAAGACCTTGCTGGAAATGTGAGTGAAGCTGTTTCAGTTAAGGCGCCGCTTGATGATATTGCCCCAAATCCGATTAAAAATATTGTACTTAATGCGAACGGTCAAAACTTTACAGCACAAGCGGAAGCAAATAGTCAGATTGAAATTTTTGACTCATTTGGTAGCCAGATAGGTTGGGGCTCTACCGACAGCACTGGTAATGTGACGGGTTACTTCTATCAAGTGTATTTACATGGAGAAGAATTAACGTTCGTTGTTATAGACCGAGTAGGTAACCGTAGTGATGAAATGAAGTTAAATGCTTTGATGGATACCATTGCACCAAAGCCGATTGAAAACATCATCTTTAATGAAAATGGACAAAATTTTACAGCACAAGCAGAAGCTAATAGTTTTATTGGTGTCAAAAATGCTGCTGGTGAGTTTGTCGGTTATGGTTATGTCGATAGCACTGGTAATGTGTCAGGTTACTTGAATCAAGTTTATTTAAAAGGTGAGGAACTCACTTTTATTGTTATAGATAAAGCAGGTAATCAAAGTATTGAATTTAAGCAAAATGCTTTAACTGATGATATTGCACCGAATCCAATCGAAAATATTATATTTGATATCAATGGACAGAACTTTACAGCGCAAGCGGAAGCAGATAGTCGAATCGAAGTTAAAAATGCTGTTGGTGAGGTGGTAGGATCTGGTTCAACCGATAACATGGGTAATGTTTCTGGTTACTTCTATCAAGTGTATTTACATGGAGAGGAGCTTACTTTTGTTGTAGTTGATCGAGCTGGTAACCGCAGTACAGAGGTCAAGCAGAATGCCTTAATGGATGATATCTCGCCAAATCCGATTGAAAATATTGTGCTCGACTCAAACGGTCAAAACTTTACAGCGCAAGCAGAAGTAAATACTCGGATTGAAGTCAAAAATGCTACGGGTGAGGTTGTAGGTTATGGTTATGTAGATAGTACTGGTAACGTGTCAGGTTATTTTAATCAAGTGTATTTACATGGAGAAGAGCTTACATTTGTTGTAATTGATCAAGCAAGTAACCGAAGTATTGAGGTTAAACACAATGCTTTAATTGATGATGTTGCACCATCAGCTGCTTCACATATTACATTAACCTCAGACGGATTGCTTTTTGGTGAGGCTGAGCCAAATGCAACGATTGAAATTATTGATCAATATGGTGCAGTTATCATAACAACTGATGTTGGATATGGTGGGGTCTTTAATCAATGGATCAATTTGAGTCAATACCAGACACAAAATTTAAGTATTGTTGTCAAAGATAAAGCTGGTAACCGCAGTGAAGTTGTTCATGAAATAGTACCTTTATTTACCAACTCACCAATTGCTGCAACAGAGCTAAAATTGGATGTAAATGGCCATATTCTTACAGGTAAGGCGACAGCAGGAATGACGATTGTTGTCACATCTACTGATGGTCAGATCATTAATGGAGAATGGAGCAGTATAGTTAATGAAGATGGTAGTTTTGCTATTAAGTTAAATAGCTATTATCTACATGGACAGACGTTACTAATTCGAGTTTATGACCAGAATACATATCAATACAGCCCAATCACTGAACTTATTGCGCCATTAGACAATATTGCTCCAGTGATTAATGAGGTAGCGATTAGTAACGACGGTCATGAGATAACTGGACATGCTGATTCAAAAGTAATTATTAAAGTAATAGATGCGGATGGAGATTTACGAGCAGAATTTCAAATGGAGGAAGCTGGATATTTCAATGTTGGTATGTATCCACCTGTATTACGTGGAGAGCAATTATTTATCACGGCAACGGATTTAGCTAAAAATATAAGTACGCCATTTAATTTTACTTTTACTGCAGATACTAATGCACCACCATCAGCAGATCATGTTGTTTTATCTGAAAATGGTTTCTTCATTGAGGGAACTGCTACACCAAATAGTGAGATGCATATTTTTGATGTGTATAGTGATTATATTGGCGGTGGTTCTGTAGATGAAACTGGATATTTTAATATCCAGTTATACTCACCTCAGGTGAATGGACAAACTTTACGTGTTGTTGTGGAACATAATGGGTATCAAAGCGTTTATACAGAAATTAAGGCACCGATAGACATCGTTGCGCCAAATGCAGCAACACAACTTGTATTGGAAGAAGGAAATATACTTTCTGGGGAGGCTGAAGCATATTCAACTGTTAATATTTTCGATGCTAATAATAATTTAGTTGGTCAGACTACTGTGGGAAGTAGTGGTACTTTCTGGGTGCAATTATGGTCACAATATTGGCATGGTGAAACATTGACAGTAAAAGTAGTTGATGCCAATCAAAATATAAGTGTGGGCTCAACGATTGTTGCTACGAATGATACAACAGTACCGAATGTAGCCACACAACTTGCCATAAATGGATTGGGAGAGCTCACGGGACATGCAGAAAGTAGAGCTATCCTTGAAGTTATATATCATTTTGCTGATCAAGAATCTTCTGTAACTTCTGTAATAAGTACGACGGTTATGGTTGATGGAACTTTCTCTGTTTATATGTATGAGAATGCAACATCATTTGATCTTACTGTTATTGATCGTGCTGGAAATCGTAGTGAAACTATCAATAAAGCAATTAGTGATTTAACTACAATCACTGTTGATCAGTTTAAAGGTGATTCTGCTGATAATACTTATATAGTTGATCATATAATTGATTTTGTTCAAGAATATATTGTTGAGCCGTATGCAATATATAAAGATGTCTGGATTGATAATAGCTATACATATCCAGAATGGGTCACTGAAGGTCATTACGAACAGATATGGTTTGTTGATGGTTATTATGATTCCCAATTGGTCACAAGTGGTTATTCAACTGTACAAAATGTTTATCAAAATCAGAATGGTATAACTTATATTGATAATGGCATGGCAGATAGCGATTATGGTCGATATGAACAACAATATTATGATTTTGCGAATGGACAATGGCAAGAAGGTTATGAATTGACCTATATACGTTCAGAAGAAGGCTGGGTTGATACTAGTCATTATGAAGACGTTTATGTTGATACAAGTCATTATGAAGATGTTTGGGTAGATACTAGCCACTATCAAGATGTTTTCGTAGAAAGCGGTTATTGGGAGAACCAACTTGTTGAATCAGGCTATCGAGATGTTGATTTTGGTGGACACGATAAAATAATTAGCTCTGTGAGTTATAGTCTGGTTGGATATTCTGATTGGTCGACAGGTCTAGAAAGTGGTCGTTATGTTGAAGACTTGGAGTTGGTTGGTTCTGCTCATCTAAATGCAACAGGCAATGCTTTAGATAATCTTTTAACAGGTAACTCTGGTAATAACGTTTTGAATGGGCGTGAAGGTAACGATACCTATATGACTAATGAAGGTACTGATTCCATACTGTTCCAATTGCTAAATAGCCAAGATGCGACTGGTGGGAATGGACATGATACGGTGTTAGATTTTACTTTAGGTGATGTAAGAACTGATACTCAAGCAGACAAAATCGATTTAAGTGAACTATTAATTGACTATTCTAAAGACGTGAGCACATTAGCGAAATTTATTACTGTAGAGCAAGATGCTGGAAACACGACTATTAGTCTTGACCGAGATGGTGAAGGTACAATGTTTAGTAGTGTTTCATTGATAACTTTAAATCAGGTAAATACAACATTAGATGAATTGTTAAATAACCAGCAACTCTTTGTTTAACATTAATATTTATCTTTATAAAAGAGGCTATGAAAATAGCCTCTTTTATTTTGTGCTTTAAATTTAATAAAAACTCTTCACAACTTGTTAAAAAATGACCAAAAAAGATAAGTTTTTTTTCATTTTCCCCTTGAAGCCTTTTTTTTCATCCCCACAAAAGTGACATCTAAATATTTTGTTATTGCTCTGGATTAAAGCAATAACGATTAATCAAAAAGACTTAGTCTGATGGAGTTAATTATGAGCAACATTCGTCCATTACATGATCGCGTTGTAATTCGTCGCGTAGAAGAAGAAACCAAAACTGCTGGTGGTATTTTACTTCCAGGTTCTGCTGCTGAAAAACCATCTCAAGGTGAAGTAATTGCAGTAGGTAATGGTCAAATCACTGAGAATGGCGTACGTGCTTTGGATGTTAAAGTTGGTGACAAAGTATTGTTTGGTACTTATGCAGGTACAACAGTGAAAGTAAGTGGTGAAGAACTCTTAATCATGAAAGAGTCAGACATTTTAGCTGTGTTGGAAGGCTAATCAATCCATAACTCAATTCATTATCAGATTCAGTATTTAAAAAGATTCGGAGTTTAATATGTCAGCTAAAGACGTAAAATTTGGTGATTCAGCGCGTTCAAAAATGATTGCAGGTGTAAACGTACTTGCAGATGCGGTTAAAGTGACTTTAGGCCCTAAAGGACGTAACGTTGTTATCGATCGTTCTTTCGGTGCTCCGCACATTACTAAAGACGGTGTAACTGTTGCTAAAGAAATTTCATTAAAAGACAAGTTTGAAAACATGGGTGCTCAACTTGTTCGTGAAGTTTCTAGCAAAACTAACGACATCGCTGGTGACGGTACGACAACTGCAACTGTACTTGCTCAAGCAATTTTAAATGAAGGGATCAAATCTGTAACTGCAGGTATGAACCCAATGGATTTAAAACGTGGTATTGATATCGCAGTAAAAACTGTAGTTGAAAATATCCGTTCAAATGCAAAACCAGCTGACGATTTCAAAGCGATCGAGCAAGTAGGTTCTATCTCTGCTAACTCTGATACTACTGTTGGTAAACTTATCGCTCAAGCGATGGAAAAAGTAGGTAAAGAAGGCGTAATTACTGTAGAAGAAGGTTCTGGCTTCGAAGACGCTTTAGACGTTGTAGAAGGTATGCAGTTTGACCGTGGTTATATCTCTCCGTACTTCGCAAACAAACAAGATACTTTAACTGCTGAACTTGAAAATCCGTTCATTCTTCTTGTTGACAAGAAAATCAGCAACATCCGTGAATTGATTTCTGTTTTAGAAGCAGTTGCAAAAACTGGTAAACCACTTCTTATCATCGCTGAAGATGTTGAAGGTGAAGCGCTTGCTACACTTGTTGTAAACAACATGCGCGGTATTATTAAAGTGTGTGCTGTTAAAGCTCCTGGTTTCGGTGACCGCCGTAAAGCAATGCTTCAAGATATCGCAATCTTGACTGGTGCAACTGTTATTTCTGAAGAAGTTGGTATGTCTTTAGAGCAAGCAACTCTTCAAGATTTGGGTACTGCGCACAAGATCACTGTGTCTAAAGAAAACACTGTTATTGTTGATGGTGCTGGTGATGCTGCTGGTATTGCTGAGCGTGTTCAACAAATCCGTGCTCAAATTGAAGAATCTACTTCAGAATATGACCGTGAAAAATTACAAGAACGCGTTGCTAAATTAGCAGGCGGTGTTGCTGTAATTAAAATCGGTGCAGCGACTGAAGTTGAAATGAAAGAGAAGAAAGACCGTGTAGATGACGCGCTTCATGCAACTCGTGCAGCAGTTGAAGAAGGTGTTGTTGCTGGTGGTGGTGTTGCTCTAGTACGTGCGGTTAATGCATTAGATGGCTTAAAAGGCGCTAATGAAGACCAAACAGCAGGTATCAACATTTTACGTCGTGCGATCGAAGCTCCACTTCGTCAAATCGTTGCAAACGCTGGTGATGAGCCATCTGTAGTGATCAATGCAGTTAAAGGTGGTGAAGGTAACTTTGGTTACAACGCTGCAACTGGTGAATATGGCGATATGTTAGAAATGGGTATCCTTGACCCAGCTAAAGTAACTCGCTCTGCACTTGAGCATGCAGCTTCTGTTGCTGGCTTAATGTTAACTACAGAATGTATGATTACTGACATTCCTGAAGATAAACCAGCTGTTCCAGATATGGGCGGTATGGGTGGTATGGGCGGCATGATGTAATAACGCATCAACGCTTTAACCAAAAAAATCCCTGCTTATGCAGGGATTTTTTTATTTTTCACGTAATTTTAAGAAATAATTAAGTTCCATTATTTATATTAAAAACAGGAACAGCAGCTAGAAGTTCCTCTTTTGTTACAACCATGCTTATTTACTTGTAGGCATGGTTTTTTTTAACCTAATAAAATAATTAACCATGTAATAGCAATGATAGAGAGTGCAACAAATTGGGCAGCACTTCCCATATCTTTTGCATTTTTAGAAAGCTGATGTTTTTCAAGTGAGACTCGGTCAACCACAGCCTCAATAGCAGAGTTGAATAGCTCAACGATCATTGCAAAAAGACATACAATAATCAGTAATACATGTTCACTACGGCTCACATCAAGAAAAAAACTAGCCGGAATCAAAATAATATTAATCAAAACAATTTGACGAAAAGCTGCCTCATTTTTATAGGCTGCTTTAAATCCTGAAATAGAGTAGCCCGTTGCATTTAATATGCGCTTAAGACCGCTTTTACCCTTATAGGGAGAATAGCTATTCATATACTTATATTTCTGACACTTTTCATGCATTATATAATTTGGGTCTTAAAAAATTATTAAATCTTTTTTAAAGATTTCGACTTTATAACTCAATAGAGAAGAAAAGATGAAAAAATTATGTGTAGCGTTGGGCCTTGCAATTGGAAGTATCCATGCAAGTTATGCTGAGCCAACAGCAACCCCGCAAGTACCAGGATATTATCACCATCAATTTGGAAACTATCGTGTAACCTCATTGCTTGATGGTACGATTTATTTAAATCCTGATTTATTCAAAAACTTAAATCAGGCCCAGAAAACTAAAATCTTAACGAAATATGCTGCTGTTAATGAAAAAGGGATTCAAACCTCGGTAAATGCATTTTTAGTTGATGATGGAAAAAGCTTAACGCTTGTAGACAGTGGTGCAGCAAGTTGTTTTGGCCCGCAACTGGGCTCGATTGCAAAAAATATTGAATTGGCAGGTTATAAGCTTGCTGATGTAAAAAATGTTTTACTTACTCATCTACACCCAGACCATGTGTGTGGTATTGCTCAAAATGGAAAAGCTGTATTTCCAAATGCAACTGTATATGCACATGAGCGTGAAGCTGATTACTGGTTAAATCCAGCTTCTGAAAAAACAGTGCCAGCAGACAAAAAAGAAAATTATTTGGGCACTGTTAAAAACGTAAAAACTGCTCTTGCTCCATACCAAGTAAAAAAAGCATTCAAGACATTTAAAGATGGCGACGTCATTCAAGGTTTTGAGGTAATCGATACTCGTGGTCATACACCAGGTCATCATAGCTTCCGCTTAAAAAGTAATGATCAGCAAATCATTTTTGTTGGAGACATTGTCCACTCACATTCATTGCAATTTGATGCTCCAAAAACTGGGGTAGATTTTGATGTGAATTCTGAGCAGGCAATTAATACCCGTCTAAAAATGTTTGCTGAAATTTCAAATAACCAACAATGGGTTGCCGCACCACATTTACCATTTCCGGGCATTGGCCATGTTTATAAAGTAAATGCTGAGCAATATCAGTGGATCCCACTTTATTTTGATAATGTTGTAGAGAAATAAAAAAACAGGGCATTTATTGCCCTGTTTTTTTATTAAAAACTTTATTTATTTTGCAGCTTTTTCAAAATTAATAACGGCTTCACGGCCAAGTGCTGGGTCATCTGTAAAGACTCCATCAACACCAGCTTTAAAATAGGCTTCAAACTCTTTTAAAGCACCAGATGGACAGCGCTCCGCTGGTTTATCTTGACTGCACTTTAAATGCGTTGGTAAATAATTATTTTCTGGGCGGAAAGTATAAGGATGTACTTTCAAGCCAGCTGTATGTGCATCAGTAATAAACGAAGTCGTTTGAACCGAGCCATTGTCATTAAAGTTAAGAATATAGCCTTTACTTGGACCTACACCATTTGCATATTTAGCCACGTCTTTTAAACCTTGTGCTGTGGCTAAATATGCATAAGTTTTAGTTTCGCCAGATTCAACGAAGTCGGCTGGTTGAGAGGTTTTAGCGTCATATAATTGAATGATTTGTGCATGTTTAATCGTTTTATGAAGGTCGAGCTGATCTTTTAAATATTTTAGATTACTCACTTCAAAAGACTGTAAATAGACAGGTGCAATATCACGTGTATATTCGTATTTGGCTAAGGTTTTAAGAAGAGTATCTTCCATTGCCAGTTTCTGTTTTTTAAAATAAGTCGGATGTTTGGTTTCAATATATAAACCAATAATTTTCCCCGTTTTCTTATAATTTGCTTCAGCCAGTTCAATCACTTGCTCTAGAGTCGGGACGGGATAGAGGTCATTGTAGGCTGTGTTTGCTGGTCGGAACTCTGGAATGCGTTCACGCGCTTTAAGCTGCTGTAATTCACTTAAAGTGAAGTCTTCTGTAAACCAGCCTGTTAAGTCTTTACCATCAATATTTTTTGTTGTTTTACGATCTGCAAACTGGCTTAAAGTGCTTACATTGGTTGTTCCACCAATCTCATTTTCATGGCGAGTAACCAATACGCTATCTTTTGTAGAGACTAGATCAGGTTCAATGAAATCTGCGCCATCATCAATCGCTTTTTGATATGAAGCTAATGTGTGTTCAGGACGCAAAGCGCTCGCGCCGCGATGTCCTACCACTAAAATTTTAGGAAGTTGATATTCTGGTGTGGTTGGTGAGTTTTCAGTTTTATCGTCATCATTACAACCAACCAAGCTAATTAAACTTAAGCATAAAAGTGCTCTTTTAAACATAATTTTACTCATATTGTTTTAGTCGAAACGTATTTAGTCTGATGCTTGAACTTGACGTGATCATGAAGAATTCATGAATTTTCAGTGACACTTGTTAAAACCTTGTTTATGGGTTTGTAGGAAATGCCAGTTCTTGCTTTGTTTTTGTTCTAATTGCATTTATTGTGTTAATTCTACTTGTCTTTTTTATATCGCTCGTTGATGATCAAGAGGGCAAATTTGGTATTGCCATCTGTTAATTGACGACCTAATTCTGAGCAGCCATGCTATCTAAATTTTTTATTCAGCGTCCCATTTTTGCCAGTGTACTCGCAATTATTGTTATGGCATTTGGTATTTTCTCGGTGCTGAATTTACCCGTAGAGCGCTATCCTGATATTGCCCCTCCTAAAATTACAGTCTCGGCAAGTTATAGTGGTGCGGATGCACAAACGGTTGAGCAAAGTGTTACTCAGATTTTAGAACAACAAATACAAGGTATTGATAATTTACTTTATTTCAGCTCTACCAGTGATTCATCAGGACGTAGCCGAATTACTATTAGTTTTGATAATGGCACAAATCCAGATACAGCACAGGTCCAAGTACAAAATAGTATTAGTGGCGTCATAAGACGTTTACCCGATGAAGTACAACGCCAAGGGGTGACCGTGAGTAAGTCACTCGGCGATACTTTTATGGTGGTAGGTTTATATGACTCTACAGGTAAATCGGGCAATATTGAGCTATCGGACTATCTAACGACGCATGTGGTAGATGACCTGAATCGTATTGAAGGGGTGGGTGAGTCTGATGTTTTCGGTTCGCAATATGCGATGCGAATCTGGCTAAATCCAGAGAAATTAAAACAATATAATTTAATGCCAAGTGATGTAGCGAATGCAATCACTGCTCAAAATACACAAGTTGCCGCAGGTGCAATCGGTGATTTACCTGTCATTGATGGACAATATTTAAATACGAAAGTCACCGCAGGATCTCGACTAAAAACAGTCGAAGATTTTAAAAATATTGTAGTGAAAGCAAATCAAACAGCGAGCTATGTCTACTTAAAAGATATTGCTAGAGTCGAGTTGGGTGCAGAAAATTATCAGTCTTTTAACACTATTAATGGCTATCCGGCCGCTGGTTTAGGTATTTCTTTATCTTCTGGTGCAAACGCGATTCAGACCTCTAAACTCATCCATCAAACTCTAGATCAGCTTACAACCAAGCTACCTGCTGGCTATAAAATTGTTTATCCACGAGATAATACGCCGTTTGTTCAAGAGTCTATTAAAGAAGTTGTAAAGACGCTTATTGAAGCCATTATTTTAGTTATTTTGGTGATGTTCCTGTTTTTACAAAGCTGGCGCGCGACACTCATTCCGAGTATTACCGTTCCTGTTGTTATTTTAGGAACCTTTGCTGTTTTATATGTGCTCGGTTTTAGTATTAACACCTTAACGCTGTTTGCATTGGTGCTCGCGATTGGTTTGCTAGTAGATGATGCGATTGTGGTCGTTGAGAATGTTGAACGGCTCATGCATGAACAGCATTTAACACCGAAAGAAGCAGCCATTGAGTCGATGGGAGAAATTAGTGGTGCCTTAGTCGGAATTACATTGGTTTTAACGGCCGTTTTTATTCCAATGTCATTTTTAGGTGGTTCAATTGGCGTAATTTACCGTCAGTTTTCCATTACTTTAGTTGCCGCTATGGCGTTATCACTCGTGGTAGCATTAGTCTTAACACCCGCTTTATGTGCCTTAATTTTAAAACCGAATCCAAAGCCTATGCGCTGGGCAGTTTGGTTTAACAAAAAAATTGATCAACTTAAAAATCAATATATAAAAATCGTCCAGACAAGCATTCGATACAGTAAATCGGTTATCGTGATTTTTGTGGCTTTGATTGCTGTTTTTGCACTGTTCTATAGTGGTTTAAAAAGTGGATTTATTCCTAAAGAAGACCAAGGCATTTTAAGTGTTCAAATTAAGCTTGTTGATAGTGCCCCGATCTCACAAAGTCAAAAAATTGGAGAACAAGTCCGTCAATATTTCTTAACTCAAGAAGATAAGAATGTGGATCTGGTTTTAATCCGCTATGGCCGAAATTATTCTGGTACAGGCCAAAACTTGGCACAGGGATTTATTGCCTTAAAACCTTGGGATGTGCGTACTGGAAAGGAAAATTCGGCTGACGCTATACAAAAGCGTGCGATGAAATATTTTAGTCAATTTAGTAATGCACAAATTAATGTGACATTACCTGCTTCAGTTAATGGTTTGGGCCAAACAGATGGTCTGGATTTATGGATTCAAGATTTAAATGGTCAAGGGCAAGATTTTCTAGATAACACCTTCCGTCAGTTGCAAACACAGAGTAAAAGCTATTCAAGTTTTGAAAACTTTGATAAGCAATCTACTAACAGTAAAGCAAACCTCAATATCAAAATTAACCAGAAACAAGCATTAGCAAATGGATTAGAGCTACCCGCGATTAACAACACTTTGTCGAGTGCGTGGGGTGGAACGTATGTAAATGACTTTATTGACCGTGGTCGTATCAAGCGTGTCATGATTCAAGGTGATGCCCAGTTCAGATCAAAACCGGAAGATTTATATAATTGGTCTGTACGTAATAACCAAAATGAAATGGTACCTTTTAGCTCATTTGCTAACTTCAGTTGGGGCGGCGCTCCTGAAATTGTAAAACGTTATATGGGTTATAGTGCCTTACAGCTTCAAGCAGATGTTGCAAGTGGTAGTAGTTCAGGTCAGGCAATGAAAGATGTTGAACAACTCGTAAATCAGCAAAAAGACGTTGGCTTGGCATGGACAGGTTTATCTTTTGAAGAACAGAAGTCGACAAATCAGGCCGTCTGGTTATATTTAATTTCGGCAGGCTTTATTTTCCTATGTTTAGCCGCACTCTATGAAAGCTTAAGCATTCCCGCTGCGGTGATGACTTCTATTCCGCTTGGGGTGGGAGGAAGTGTCATTTTCTCTTATATTTTTGGTCTACCAAATGATGTGTATTTCCAGATTGCACTGTTAACCACAATTGGATTGTCTTGTAAAAATGCAATTTTAATTGTTGAGTTTGCTGCCTTGGCGCAAGAAAAAGGTAAGAGTGCAATTGAAGCAGCTTTAGAAGGCGCGAGCTTACGTTTAAGACCGATTTTAATGACTTCTTTGGCTTTTGGTGCAGGTGTGATTCCTCTTGTTTTTGCGCAAGGGGCAGGGGCTGTAAGCCGTCAAGAAATCGGTATTAGTATTTTAGGTGGCGTAATGTTCGGTACAGTACTGGTTCTGTTCTTTATTCCAGTCATGTACGTGTTATTGCGTTCATTGTTTAGATCGAAGGCTACTAGTTAAAAGTAAACAATTTAAAAACAGGTATTAAATCAAGTATATTAAGATTAACTTTCTCTTTATATATTTGATTTAAATGCCTCAAGAAAAAAAATTAACAGAGCAACAGGTCATCGCACTAGAACGAGATCTGGCCAAGTTTGCAACCATGATGGACAGTGCAGTTCGCATTCCTTTTACAAAGCAAGGTATTGGTGCCGATGCTGCGCTGAGTACGATTCCAATTGCAGGTGATGTCGCTGGTTTCGCATTGACCTGTTATGCCATCTATAAAGCTAAACAAATTGGTGTGCCTCAACATAAGTTGACTCCAGTCATCAAACTTGCCGTTGTAGATGCTGTAGTCGGATTTGTTCCAGTGGCTGGGACTATTTTTGATATTTTTATAAGACCAAGTCGAAAAGCACTAGATGTAGTTCATACGCATATACGGGAAGAATATGCGATTCAGAGTGATATTCATGTCGTTCATCCGTACTTACATGAAAAACTCGAAAAGAAGCAGCAGCATTCAGCTTTCTGGCGAAATCCTATTGTCAGTTGGTTATGGTTGCATATTCCCGATTTAGTAGGTGCGCTTGTACTGCTTTTAATTGGATTAGCTGTTTGGTGGGGGGCAAGCTATCTTTGGAGTCTCTATCAAACCATGTAATAAAAAATAAAGCCTCCATTTGGAGGCTTTATTTTTACATTAAACGTTTTATGGGCAATCTAATTGATGTAAAGCTGCCACACGTTGTTCAATTGTTGGGTGGGTTTGGAACAAAGCAGCTAAGCTGAAACCTTGTTCTTTACCTTCCGCAATTGCGAAGGCTTTCATTTCTTTTGGCATTTGATCTGGCATTTCCGTCTCAGCTTGGAGACGTAATAATGCAGAAATCATTGCTTGTTTACCTGCTAAACGTGCACCTGCTTCATCAGCACGGTATTCACGATAACGAGAGAACCACATCACAATGGCAGAAGCAAGAATACCAAAGACGATATCCAATACCATGGTAATAATGAAGTAACCCATACCAGGGGCTTCATCGTCTTGACGACCAAAGACATTACGGTCGATAAAGTCACCAACTACACGAGCAAAGAACATAACAAAGGCGTTCACAACACCTTGGATGAGCGCTAGGGTAACCATGTCACCATTCGCAACGTGGCCAATCTCGTGCGCAAGCACAGCACGTAGCTCATCTTTGTTCATACGTTCAAGTAGACCAGATGAAACGGCAACTAAGGCATCATTTTTGTTCCAGCCTGTTGCAAAGGCATTGGATTGATATGATGGAAAAATACCAACCTCTGGCATGTTGATACCAGCACGTTGAGAAAGTTCAGCGACTGTTTGCAATAACCAGCTTTCAGCTTGGTTACGAGGAGCATTCGGGTCGATCAGTTCTGTACCAGTCGTTTTCTTAGCCATCCATTTTGACATGAATAACGAGATTAAAGATCCCACCATACCAAACACAAAACAGATCACTAAAAGGTTGCCTAGATTCAAGCCACCCGCGCCATGGTAACTACCGACACCGAAGAGTGACAAAATAATGCCAGCTACAACCAGTACCGCGAGGTTGGTAAGCAAAAACAAACCAATCCGCATCATTGAGAAAATCCTCTTATAAATAAAATGTTATCTGATTTACAAATTCGAAATCATGAAGCTAATATGCGGGGCTTGGGGGAAAAATTCAAGAAAAAAATAAGGAATTGATACATTCTTTCATTTAGCAGAATGTACCTAAATTTAAAGAATAATTGGCTAAATTCGTCAAAATGGTAAAGATCAGGTAATAGATCATTACAATTTAAAACATCTGAACTTACCTAAATAGAACTGCGAGCCGCCGTTCTTCTTTATTGTTTATTCAATTCGTATATGGGCAATTGCGGTGGCATTATTGGTGACATAAGTGCCTGTTGGTGCGTCGGTATAGGTACCGTCAGATAAAGTCACGATTTGACGAGAAGATGAATATTTAGGTGATTGAGTCGTGATTTGAGCTGTTGTGTTTTCTGCCAAATTAGAAGGATGTGAAACGGTTTGTACTGAAGTATTTGTAAAAGATGAAAAACCTGAACCCGATGCATATAGGTTTTGGTATCGACTTGTTACACGACGCACATAATCTTGTGTTTCACGGAAAGGGGGAATACCGCCATATTTATCGACATTACCTTCACCGGCATTGTAAGCCGCAAGTGCCATTTGCGTGTTTCCATTAAAACGCTTGAGTAACCAGCTTAAATATTTAGCGCCTGCAAAAATATTTTGTTGCGGGTCATAGGCGTTAGAGACATTAAAACGACGGGCAGTCGCAGGCATAAGCTGCATTAAGCCTTGAGCACCTACTGGCGAACGAGCTCTTACGTTAAATCCTGATTCGGTGTGCATAACGGCTTTAATTAGACCTTCTGAAACACCATGTTGTTGTGCAGCTTGTCTAATAATGTGGTCGAAAGCGTTCTTATTTTTATTGTAGCTTGGCAAAACAGAAGCTTCTGATGCTCCCCAGTTTGTATAACTGTGAATATTACTATCAGGGTAATAGGTCACTTTTACTTTTTTAAGAGAGTGGTCATAGCTTTTCCGGTTGGTGAGTAATGTACTACCGTTTTTATCTTGGTAAATATACATTTGACCCGCTGAACTCGAAGTTATGCCGACCGTAAAAGTTGTCATCCCCAGCAAACAAGAAACAAGAAATTGAACCGAATTTTTCATTTTATGTTATTCACAATTTTTAGGTACTCAAAACTTGCAAAAGAGTTTATCAAAAAATATTACTTAAAGAAGATTTGTGTAATTTTTTTTATTTCGACTCTTTCAAAAAATCAAGCTGATTTGTTCGAATGCTCATCAAAAAAAATTAAAAAATTTTTTTAAAATGATTCTATTGACATGGTTAACTTGTTGATTATTAAAAATAAAAAACATTGGTTAAAAAATGATCAATTTAAAGAAAACCCTTAACAGAAGGCCAAAACAGTTTGTCAAGTACGAAGAAATCCACAATTTTATCCACAGGTTTTGTGGAAAACTGTGGAAAAGTCCAAAAAGTAAGCATTTTGCACAAATTTTGAACGCTTCAGTCAAAATAGAGCATGTGTTTTGCATCATGCACGAGCAATGTGACGACTTCAAGAATTGAAACTATTCTTTTGATGCGATTCTCTTCTGAATCATATAAAATTGCGCGGTATTTTTATTTATGGGTATATCTCGTCTATGTACGCGCCAGTTGAGTCCAATCAGGGATTTAATTTTAAGCCTGAACTTCCAACAAGCTCGGCCTATTACCGTTTGCTCAAGAAGCTTCGCCGTCAAGTTGGGCATGCTATTCGTGACTTCAATATGATTGAAGATGGCGATAAGGTCATGGTGTGTGTGTCTGGTGGTAAAGACAGTTATACCTTGCTCGATATTTTATTGCAGTTTAAGCGTATTGCACCAATCAATTTTGAGGTGGTTGCGGTTAACCTCGACCAAAAACAACCAGGCTTTCCTGAAGATGTTTTGCCTCGTTATATGGAAGAGAACAACATTCCATATTACATTTTAGAAAAAGACACCTATACCATTACTAAACGTTTAACACCTGAAGGTAAAACCTACTGTGCAGTGTGTTCACGTTTACGCCGTGGTTCTTTATATGGCTTTGCACAAGAGATCGGTGCGACTAAAGTTGCTTTAGGTCACCACCGTGATGACATCATTGCAACGTTCTTCTTGAATTTGTTCCATGGCGGTAGCTTAAAGGCGATGCCTCCAAAGCTTTTATCGTCAGATAAAAAGAACATTTTGATTCGTCCTTTGGCATATGTTGAAGAAAAAGACATTATTAAATATGCCGAGATTCGTCAGTTCCCAATCATTCCATGTAATCTTTGTGGTTCGCAGGAAAACCTACAGCGTGCCATGCTTAATGAAATGCTACGTGAATGGGATAAACAATATCCGAAGCGCTTACACAGCATTTTTGGGGCATTACAAAACGTATCTCCGTCTCAGTTAGCAGACCGCGAATTGTTTGATTTCGAGGCTCTAGATTCTCAGCGCGAGTTGGATATTAAAGATCCCGAAGAGCTTAAGAACCGTTTAGATGTCGTGAACTTAAGCTTCGCTGCTGAATAAACGCTAGCATAAAGAATGTTAAAGGCACTTTATAAACAAGTGCCTTTAATGTATCAAAATACTAAAAAATGAATGTTCCGTACAAAAAGTCATAGCCCAAAATTTAAATTACATGCTATAACAAGCCACAAGCAGAATTGCTTCACATGATGTTGTCTGGATAGACAACCAGAGAAATTGAACAAATAAATTTGAGGAAGAATCATGCCTGCATTTTTAACTGAAGATTGGTTTGCGACTGTCGAAAAATTAACTGCTGAAGCAGGTGATCTTAATTTGCCGCCCGCTCTTGCGAACTTGGCAATTAATTTAGTAGTGACAGATGCTTCTGGAAATACCGAATTAGCTTTAGATGGGGGTAAAATCCAAAAAGGTTTGTCTTCAAATGCCAAAACAACTTTAAATATGGATGCTGAGACTTTACGTAAAGTATTCTTAGAGTTTGATATGGCTGCTGCTATGCAGGCATTCATGACTGGTAAAATTAAAGTTCAAGGCGACATGTCTCAATTAATGGCTTTACAAACAGCTAAGCCAAGCCAAGAACAAAAAGATTTGTTTAAGAAAGTATTAGAGCATACAGCTTAAATCTAAAAGAATTCATATAAAAAGCTTACCCAAAAAGGTAAGCTTTTTATTTGTACAAACAATGAATTTATCAACTTTTAAAAATAAAAATTAGATATTGATTCGTGTTTGCGCCGTTTTGATATGTTCAAGATAAGCACGGATACGAGTGACATATTGAACTGCTTGCTTATATCGACCATTTCGCGTTTTATTACTTTGCAAATAGTCATAGAGGTTGACCCATTTGTTCGGATCTTTCCCTTGAGATTGCAAGCGCTTCTGAATCTGACTTACCGCACCTGGTCCCATGTTATAGGCCACAAGCGCATACCAGTTCCGATCAGGGAACGGAATATTATCAAATTCGGTTAGCATCAGATCGTAATACTTCGCGCCGCCCTGAATACTCTGAGCAGGATCGCTACGATTGCTTACACCCATTGCTCTAGCAGTGCTATTAGTTAACATCATTAAGCCGCGAACACCTGTGGGAGAAACAGATTCAGGCTTTAAATATGATTCTTGATAACCAATTGCAGCAAGTAAATGCCAATCTAGATCATACTTCGCTGCGCTTTGCTTAAAGCTTGCTTTGTAAATCGGTAAACGTGTGCTTAAGTCACGTTGAATGGTTGACCATGCTTCTGGTTTAACCACATTGCGGTTATAAAAAGAAGCAAGCTGCTGAGTCACACCATTTTGCTTACTCTGGCATACAAAGCCGCTGGCGGTCTGTGTGAGTGGGTCATCAGCCTGTTTAAATACCCAACTTAACTCAGGATTTAAGCCATTTTTTTGCAAATTTGCTGTGTCACCACAACTTGCAGAAAACGACATTAAACCTTTGTTTTCGATTGTGCTTAAACCTGCTGTAGTCATCGCAAAGTTTGCCTTACCTTGCTGAACCCATCTAAGTGCAGTGGCATTGTCTGCCACGATTTTAAAGTCCAGCTTTACATTTAGGTTCTGTGCATAGTTACGTGCTAAGTCGTAACCAAAACCGTGTAAAAACTGATCTTCTTTGAAAACGGTTGTCGGGCTTTCTACCGCAACAACAGTTAAAGTGTTTGTGTTAACTACAGTATTGTACTGTAGGGTTTTTCCTGCATTAAGACTATGAAATGGGAGAAGTATAGTACTGAGTGCAAGAGCTTTTAACGGGAGAGAAGAAAATAAAGAGTTAAGGCAAAGCCTCGACCCAGAACTTGAATTACTGTGCATGTTGTCTCCGCTACAGATAATTTATGCCCTAAAAGTCAGACAAAAAGCTGCCATAACTTCTAAAAGTTGATAAATTCAATAAGGGGTGGGCAGTCATGACGTCATTCAAAATGACATGAAATGAAAAAAACAAACTGTGTAGAAAATCTACATAGTTTTCGAGTGGGTTAAAAAATGCTCAACATTTAAACTGCGCGCATCATAATATTGAAAAAAAGTAATGTCAAATTTTGTACAATTAAAACTTCGATATATCATCATAAACACATGAATTTCTTAAGGAAGAAAATTTATACACTTCTGATGTGAGAAAATAGGGTATAAAATGCTACATTTTGTAGCCATCGTGTTAGTACAACGTGAAATTTGATTTAGATACTAGGTAAATTGATATAAGTTAAATAATTGAAAATATAAAATAATTTAGTTTTGTTCTAATAAATTTAATTTGTTTATAATTAAATTGAAGTTAAAAGATACTTGTTAAAAAAGTATCTTTTAACTAAGGTAATATTTTTATAAGTTATTTTTCATTAAATCTTCCATAACATTACACCGGTCTGATAACCTGCTCCTAAAGACCAAAAAACAATAATATCGCCTTTATTTATAAGTGATTTTTCTAAACGTTTTTTATAGGCAATAAAAAAACTACTTACTCCTGTATACCCATATTGATCTCCAATATATTCAATTTTTTCAGTAGGTATATTGATTTTATCCTGAAGAATGTCAATATTAGATTTTGTAAATTGAGATAATAAAAAACAAGATATGTCTTCAATTTTTAAATTATTTTTCTTTAATAACTTTTCTAACGCGTCCGCAGCAAATTCCACGCTTTCTAAACCAGTAAATGGTGCCCAATGAATTTTTTGTTCCTTACTATGGTAATTCGTTAAACCATGAGGAGGAAAAACAATAGTTTTACAAAAACTACTATCTGTCTGATACATCCTGTCAATAATGCCTGAATCACCAGTATTTTTTTCAAGTATTATGGCTGCTGCTGCATCTCCTACAATTGTTGAAGGAATTGGTTGCTTTTCATCTCCGAGCATTGTTAGATGGTCAGATCCAATCACTAGTGCACGTTTGTAGCTCTCTTTAGACGCTAGTAAAACTGATGCCTGTTCAAGGGCAACAAACATTCCTAAACAATTAGCATTTATATCAAAGCATATACAGTCAGTTTTAATATTTAGTTCTGAATGAATAAGTAAAGCATTAGTTGGAGATAGATATTGTAATGTTGTAGAGGAAAAGATAATAATATCAATACTATCATGTGAAATATTATAATTTTTTAATAATTTTTTTGAAGCATGAATTGCCATTGAGAGAGCATTTTCTTCCTCATCAATAATTACATGCCTTTTATTTCTACCTACTTTTTCAAAAATTCTATTTAAACTGTCTTTATCTTCAAATTTATTTAAATAGTAATCATTATTTCTAATTGTTTCTGGATGATAGGTTGATATAGCAGAAATTTTTATACCTTTCATAGTTAAATAATCTCTTTATTATAAAAATAAAATTTTGTTTGGTTTTTAATCTATTATCGATGGCATTTTATTTATTTTTTTAATTTTAATTTTTATGTTTTTTATTTTTATACATGAGCTTATATAGGTGTATATTAAAAATCAATGAGCTATATTGATTTTCAATGACAATATAATTCAATATTATATTTCACTTAATTATATTGTAATAAAAATTAAATTATTGATAAGAGATGTTTGTTATATACCAAATCATTTTACCCTTAGGAGTTTGAACTTGTATTTCATCATCTATACTTTTACCTAAACAAGCTTTTGCCATAGGCGATTGCAAAGAAATATAATCCTTACGACCGTAAATTTCTTCATCGCCGACTATGCGAAATTTAATAGCTTCGCCTTCGTCATTTTCTAACTCAACCCATGCTCCAAAGTATGCTTTTCCGTCTTGTTCAGGGCTATATTCAACTTTATGTGCGACTTCAAATAGTTTGGTTAGGTATCTAATTCTACGATCAATTTCACGTAGTTTTCTTTTGTTGTAGTGATAGTCTGCATTTTCTGAGCGATCACCAAGACTGGCTGCCCATGACACAATTTTAGTAATCTCTGGACGTTCTTTTCTTACAAGATCATTTAACTCATCTTGTAATCGTTGATAACCTTCAGCCGTTAATAGTTTGCGATTCATCATATGGCCAAAACTTCTTTCATATAGATAGTTTCGTTAGAAACTACATCAGGAATTAAAACTTATCAGTAAGTGCAAAGGGCAGAATACCCTGAGTAAAGCGTAAAGCTTCTTATCTGTGTGAATATGTTATCAAAAAGATAGACGAATATCATTTAGTTATGCCAAGAGTGTTCTGCTGTCAAAGATAGCTAAGAATCTCAAAAGAGAGTTTTGTTTAAGATGAAAAGTAGCAATAAGTAGATAAAAACTAAAAATTTAAGGTTTTTTGTTTTTATTTTGAGCATTTAGATGAAAACTTAAGTAAAAAGATTTGCCAACTTCAATTTTTATTTATATTATAGCGCTCGTTGGAAGCGTGGCAGAGCGGTTTAATGCACCGGTCTTGAAAACCGACGAGGGTGTGAGTCCTCCGTGAGTTCGAATCTCACCGCTTCCGCCAAATTCAAGTTTCTGACACTGTTTAACACTATATAAGTTTATGATTTATAAGGTTAAAGTTGGAAATATACGATATGACAAGCCGTGACGCACTACGCCAATCGGTAGTTATAAAGTAGTAAAAAATGCAGTAAGATTATTTCTTACTGCATTTTTTTATGTCTGAATTATGGCGACTCGTGGAATCAATAAGCTTAGTGCTTTACAAGTTAAAAAAGCTAAACCTGATCCTGACAAGATGTATAAGCTGTCTGATGGGGGAAACCTGTACCTGCGTATTGATCAGAGTGGTAGCAAGTACTGGATATTCAATTACACACGTCCATTTTTAGCCAAACGTAATGATTTATCTTTAGGTACTTATCCTGAAGTTTCACTGGATGATGCTCGCACTATTCGTGATGAATATAAGAAGCTCATTAAGCAGGGCATCGATCCAGCAATGGAGCGGATTGAAACCAAGTCCCAGAAACAGAAAGAAGCAGAAAATACCTTTCGTATTGTTGCTGAAGCATGGCTATATAAACGTGAGCTAGAGCAAAAACAGGATGAAGAGACGATCCGTCGTTTAAAGCACGATGTCTATCCCTATATTGGTGATTTAACCTTTCCACAGCTTACCTTGGAAATTCTTGAGATTAAGGTCTTTAAGCGCATTATTGAACGTGGTGCATTGTCAGTTGCCAAACGCCTAAAATCGGACTTGAACCAGATATTTAAGTCAGCACGTAAAAAGAAGCTGATTCAATACAATCCTATTGAGGATATTGAACTGCCCAAACCACAGGGTGGGAACTTTGCAGCCGTGACAGAGGAGCAGGAACTAGCTCCAATGCTCAATAAAATTTGGAACTACTCCAAACTTTATCCACGTTGTTCACATATCACACAAGTGGCGTTAAAAATCTCCGTGTTGACCTTTCAGCGACCTGGGGAGATACGCAAGCTGAAAAAGGAGTATTTCTATTGTGAAGAAAGATGCTTTAAATTTACAGCTAGTAAAACCAAGCAGCTTCATATTGTACCATTGTCAGATCAGGCCTTTGACTTAATTGATTCAATTATTGATCTGCACCCATACAGTGAATACATTTTCGTGGGTCGGGATGGTAAAACTTTTATTTCTGATAATACGATTAACTCAGCGTTAAAACGCTTGGGCTATGCTGGGAAGCAAACGGCACATGGATTACGTGCAACCGCACGAACCATGTTGGATGAAATATTAGAACAACGTGTAGACTTTATTGAGCATCAATTGGCACATAAAGTAAAAGATAATAATGGTACAGCCTACAATCGAACCAAATTTTTAAACAATCGTCGGGAGATGATGCAGGAGTGGGCGAATTACCTAGAATCATTGCTGGATCAGCAACAGTAAAAAGATGAAAATCCAATGATAAAAAAATAGCCTGTCAAACGACAGGCTATTTAATTTATGCTGCTTTAAGCTCTTTGAGTTCAAGCCATTCAATAATCTGGCTTTCAGCCCATGTGGGCATACTTGCTGTTAAATAGGTAGGTTCAGGAAAATCACCCCGACGAATCATTTTCCAGAAGGTGGATTCTGCAATATTCAATATCCCTTTGGTTGCAGGCTTATAAGATAGCTTTCGTCTGCGACCACCACGATCTACATAGTCCTTGGCAGGGCGTTCAGGGTAGTTGACTAAGTCTTTGACACGATAATGCTGTTCTATCATTTTCCACCTCTAGGATTTTATACACATAAATATTAACAGTATGAAAGTATTGATATTGAACATTGCATACTTTCATATGGCTCATGATAGACAGTGGTATACAGTGATAAAAGAACAGTGCATAATTATAAAAAAACATTACTATTATACATTGTTAACATATTGGAATATAAAAATATGTCTATTATAAAATTTGAAGACTTAAATGAATTGGAACAGGAGTTCATTGATTGTCTGTTTACTTATTATGAATCCAGTTTTTTACAAAATGAGGCATGTGGAAATATAAAAACAGCTGATGAGCCAGAAAAAAGAATCATCGTTGCTGAGTTAAGCGATATACAGCGAAAGGTGCTGAACGAGCGACTACACCTCAATGATTTAATTCTGAAAGAAATAAATGAATTTCATCAACTGATTTTAGGTGAGAATACTGTCATTTCACCTATGCAGATAGTAGTACTATTGGAACAGCTAAATGCATTAAAAGACGAGTTTGATACGCTTTCAAATACAATTCAAAAAAAACGTTATAGTGTCATTTTACAGGCTTATCAGGCTCTGGATGAAAATATTTGCACCCAACGCAATTTAAAGATTTTGAAACGAATGAGAGGTATTCGGGCAGTCAAAGTTCGTAATGATAAGAATGTATACCCACGGCATCAAATTCTGTATCGGGTTTTAAGGGATGAAGCTCATAAAAATGGTCGGTGGGAGAATTTATCACAGGCGGTAAAATCAATTTTGCCAATACTTAGACTTGAATATCAAAAAAATAATCTGGTCTGGATTCAGAATGAAATAGATTCTAAGCTGGCATTGATTGAAGAATTGGAAAAGGGACGACTCATTAATTCCCATAATAAACAGAATGAAAATTATCATGGAAAGGTTTATCAGAATCGTAAATATCAGAACAGGATCGACAAACTTCAGTTAGAAATAAACGAATTAATCATTGCTCAGAAGTCAACTGACCCTGCTTTGCTGCTGGGGAAAAAAATACCCTATAACACCATTTATAATGATGAAAGTATTCTTCACCACTTAAGGGATTGTACTGAACTGTTACAGGATATTCTTATTCAAAAGTGATAAGAAGTACTCATAAAAAACAATCATCAGCTTATTCATTACCAAAAGTATCAGAAGCAATTTGATCAACGGATAGGTGCCTGATTTGCTCTAGCTGAATATTTTTCTGTATTTCCTTTAAAAACTGGAGTTTTAATTTCTGAATTTCACTGGCGTCCTGAAGGGGGCTATTGGTTAATTCATTAATGGTAATTTTACTGTTGATTAATTCATTAATGAGATACTTCTGGATGACTTCATCCTGTTTGCGTACCTGAAGCTGTTTAATATAAAGCATTTTATCAAGGGCTTTGATGCGTTGGTTCAATTCCTCAATAATCATGTCTTTTTCATTTAATTTTTGCTTATAGGGTGGAGGGAGCGTTTGCTTTGCCTCATACGTATTCATCAGGAATTCTAGACACTCTGCCTCAGTTTTAAGTTTGAGCTTTTCAGTCAATGCCTCCATTTTTTTGGCTGTATGTGAGGTTAGATAAAATTGCTTTCTCACATTCGCATGATTTTTCTTGGAATATTTGAAATTTCTGAATCTATTTTTTAGATCGGAAAAATATTTTTCATTGAGTAAAAGTACCCATTGATTCGTTATTTCTGCTACGAGTAATGGGTGGATCATGGTTTCGATGGGCTGAATTTGCAATCGTCCATCAGGAAGCTGAACTATCTGCAGTAGTGCCTGCTCTTTGTTACATTCGTGCTCTAAAAACAAGGATTTTAATGTCTGATCTTTATCAAGCCATTGTTGCAATGTCAGTTGTTTTCTTGCCATTTTGATGTTCTATGATGTTTGAAATTCTAATATGATTATAGATTTTAATTAAGGTGGAATAAACATTTCTAAATACGTTTAGTAAATGTTTATTTGTTTTAAATTTATTTTATAGTAAATATTTGTGCCTATCTAAAAATAATTCTAAAATTTACTAATAGCAATGTTGAATGAATAAAAATGTATGGATGAAATGACAGAAGAGCATAAGCAGCTCATTTTTAATTTTAATGAGTTATCACCACATAGATTAAGTTCCTACGCTAGACTGGTGCTGATTAAATTTATTAGTCTCTTTGGTACACAAAAAACCAACGATTCATTGTTGGAATTGTCTGAAAAGATAGGTGTGCAACATAAAAAATTAAAACTGGTATTGGAGGAGTTATCAGGCTTTGAGATATTGGAGTTTTCATATCCAGAAACAGGTCGGCGGGCAAGAGTTAGAACAATACAGCTGAATTTAGATTATTTAAATCTGCTATTGAGTAAAGTTAATCAACATGAAACATCCCATCATAGGTATGTCCGCCTTAAGAGAGCGATTAAGCAGTTTGACCTTTTAATGCTTATTTTAATCAAATTATCTCAAGTCAGAGTGACCACTAAAAAGTTTGATTTACTACCCGAACAAAAACTGGATTTTAGGGTATTGTTGACATTATCAAACTTGACTCGCTCATGTGATGCTTATGGGGTGATACGTAATATAGGTACAACACAACTGGTTGCTAAAACAGGGTTAAATAAGCAAGCAATATTTGATTCGATCTACTTTTTGAAAAAGATAGGTCTGCTTCGGGTACATGTGCATGGGACGATCAATAACAAATTTATAAAAAATATAACGCCAACCTACGTGTTGAATTTATCTCATACCTTTTGGGGTAATCATGCTCGGTATGGTCGGTTTTATATATTGGAAGCGAGTGAAAGACATCATTTTGAAATAAAAATGATTGCTGATATTTTTACGGTAATTTCTGAGCAGGTGCAGCCGTTGGATTCTGACAACTCACGCGATCTCAATCACCTTACGACATTGGTTCTTAAGGGGCTTGATTCAGATAAAATCAACATTATTTCTGGAACAATGATTGAGCGTATCCAGTCTTCATCACAAGTTCAGGAGACGATTTCTAGTTTCATTAAAGAATGTCTAATTCATTATTTGCAATTACAACAATGCCATCAGGAACAAGGAGATTTGACAGTATTTGCAAAAGTGTTCAAACAAGCATTAATCAATAAAAAGAAGCAACATATCAAGTTGAATGATTTGGATTCAAATTTGACAATGATGCAATGCTATTTTGAATCATGGTGTTGCAGACTGCTTGATCAGCGGGGTTTACGTCAGCATATCTTACAAGGTTCACTGTTATATGGTGTAGATATTTTAAATCGGACTACAATTGAAAAAGATATTTATCCTTTTGTCTTTCAAGAAAAATACCGTTTGGAATTGATTACAAATCCTGACTTAATCAGAAACAGCGATCCAGATGCGGACATCCAAATACAGATTCAGAAGCTAGAGAAACAGGAGCAACGGTTCATCCTAGAATTCTTATTATTTTGTTTGAATTTGATTGCCAAAAATCAGATTTTACCATTTTTAAAAAGTACGCGAAGACTCAGTCATGTAGCAGGCAAGTTTTTTCAAATTATACCAAAAGTCGAGTCGCAGAAAATGTATAGTTGTATCTATGTGCCCGATTCAACACTCACTAAAGATGAGTTTTTTCTGATCGATATCCCTCATCCAATTCGTGGGAAAGAGGAGGAATATTCGAACGAAGACTATTTGCTGAAATTCATTGAACCTAGTGTTGATGACATGAAAAAATATGGATTGCTGGATCAGTTTTATACAGGAGGAACTGAATTGCTGAATAAAAAAGTAGCGTAAGTTTAGCTTCTGTAATATTCCCATAATTTGGTTATTCTCGCTGTATGGCGCAGTGGTGTAATGGTCAGTCTAGACAGGTTTGCTTAACAGGTAATATATATTATTATCTATTAATAATATAAACAATAACTTATATCGTTGATTAAATACAGTGAGTTATTTAGTTAAGTATAGCCCATACTCAAATGGGTTATAGACAATGTATCAATATCAAATCACTAAAAGCATTCTAAATTAACCCTATAGTATGTTCCAAAGTCTCTAAGCATGTTCAGCTAAGCAGGATGACCACAACATCCTGCTTTAGAATCATGATCAGTAAAATTTTACATCTCTCACTTAGATATGAACCTTATGTTTCAGTGAGAACCTAAATGTACCAGAATAATCCATTAGAAAGTGAATCATCCATTCTTATCTCAATCGAAGATTTTATGGTTAGTACATGCCATGAGCAATTTGTTGATGATCATGAAGAATTCAAGCGAGAGCTGTTGGATGCTGTGTGTGCTTTTAAGGTGATTTACAGAGAAGATTTTACTTATTCCAGAATCATTAATGTTTTCAAAAGAGTGATTAATCTCGTAGATTACATTATGGATAAATTGGACTCCCATCTTTATGAAGATATTTTACGATTTGAACTAAACCACATCTTCCATATTCAAGGCATAATTCAACATGAGATGAAAAATACAATACGAGAACAATTCGATTTTCAGCGTCAAGAACAACGTAATCGCTTTAAACTGGAATGCTACCTAAATAAACTGCTTACACACTATGCTAGATTACAGTTTGTTCGAGTAGATATCTCTATTCTTAAAGAATATCAAATCCATTGGGGTATTCAAGACTTTAAGTATGCATTGGATATTCTATGTAATCGTATGTCAAATAAAGATACCTGTTTTAAGCACTTACAAGGTTATGTATGGGCATTAGAGCAGGGTGTAGAAAAAGGCTATCACTGCCATTTATTACTCATCTATGATGGGAATAGTCGTATAGAGGATTCAGGTTTAGCAAAACTGGTGGCTGAGTATTGGAAGCACATCACCAATCAACAGGGTACTCACTACAACTGTAATACCAAAGACAACAAGGAAAAATTTGATAAAAATGGATTGCTTGGGGTTGGAATGATTCATCGTGATCAACCAATACAAGTTACAAATGCGATTCGTGCAGCGATGTACTTGGTCAATCCTGAAAAAGAAGATCAGCGCTTACGGGCTAAAACCTCTCCACAGATGCGGACTTTTGGTACAGGTCAGTTTGAAGTAAAATGGCGCAGAGATATTGAACAAAATGAGTCATTATGATATTAAAAATAGAGAACACGACTATCAGATGTATTCTCTATCTTGTACAGTTTGACATCAAAAAGACAAACTTACATTTCCTTGATCGGTGATTAATTCAGCTTCAAGCACCTGATCACCACGGCATTTCAATAAGTACGATACTGTAGAGCTATAGCTCATTTGCACAGGCATCTTGCTATGAAAGTCAGCGGTGTAATAACCACAACGACCACGATTAATTTTCATGCCTTGTAGAACAAAAGGCTGATTGCTGGTCGATTGAATTTCAAGAATATATTCAATTGCCCCTTGTACATTAAAAGCAGATTGAGATTCTCTAGCACTAATGCGAGCCTTAACATTTAGATCGCTAACTTGTGCAGATTCATTCTCAAGCGGAATGTCAGCAGCTTCCTGAGTGTTGTTTGGATTAAGGTCAGTTTCCATCATGGCTTTCAGCACATCAGGATACTTATTCCATCCACTGATATAAGACTCCGCTTCCTTGACCTCAGCAGGTAAATAGACATGACCATTGTCAATAATCATCTGCATTTCATTGAGTTTAGCTTTAACTGCTTCCTCGGTATAAGGAGCATAGATTGATTGAGTATGCTGAGCAGCATTATTGGTAGGCTCACCTGAAGTATCAGTTTTTGGTGGTTGATTGTTCTGGCTACATGCCATTAACAGGGAACACAAGGCAATGGTGGAAAATAATGATTTCATGATTGCACTCCCTTATAATTTAGGACGAATAACAACAAACCAGACGAATAGTAGAATCAAAATTCCACCAACAATTTTACCGATTACAGGAAACATCACCGCAGGCCACACTAAGCCTTGCCCTAAATTGTAGGTAAATGGCTTATAGTTATACTGCCCCCAGAAATGTTGATAGATGGCAAAAAAGAATCCAATGACCAGATAAGTGCTGATCAGTCCAGCTTTAAGATTAGAATTCATTTACTTCCCCCCCAGTTGCAAATTTTGCCAATGCAATAAAAATTCCCATCACGATCATGAAGCTAATGAAGGGTAGACCCAGTACACAAATCACAGCGATGACGCAGATAATGCCTGCAAGTGTTCTCATGGCTACTCCTTCATACACTGATAGGACACATTGACCATATCCATCTGGAAGGATTCAGTTTGTTGTAAGGTGTAGATATTTTCTTTCAGTCCACCCTCACCATATTTCTTTTCAAGTTTGTCGTAGATGCATGAACAAGTGCTGTCATTAATGCCGCCTGTTTTACAACCACTGATAAACTGGCGTTCGGTTTTGCTGGCACAGCCTGATGCTAGAAGTGCAACTGAGACAACAATGAGTGAAGTTTGAATTTTCATCATTTCCCCTAATTTTTATTGTGTTATTTGATGTGTAATATATTTTGCTGAATTGACTAAAGTGTAGATCTGAAAAAGCTTTCCAAGGCTAGATAGCGTTTAGATCAGTCAAATAAGCAAAAAATTTTGAAAGTTGCTATTGCAACAGAGGAATAGAAAATCGTTTTAGGGAAAATAATATAGATAGAAAGTGCTGAGTCATGGTGACTACTCCTTTTGTATGAAAGAGAGTCTTACCAAATTACTGTCAAATAATGGTGGCAAGACTGGGCGGGTTGACAGACTGATACAAAAGGAAATCAGCGCACGCAAGCGTGCCCCTCCCAGTCTCACCGTAAAGGCGTGACTTAAGAGAACGCACAAAACCATCACAGCGTTGTTGTGCGCCTTTTGTAAACGGTCTGTCAAAACCGACTGACGATGTAGGTCAGCAGTCGAATGATAAAATTAAGGGTGAGTTTAGTCAATCGAGGTTATGAAAATATATAAATAAATCAATAATTTTATTATTTTTAATACACTAGTACTTTTTCAATTTTAAGTAATATAATTCTGGTGTCTAAAATAGTAAATTATCTGAAAATTCAAAAAATTAGGGGGATATATGAATTTTAAATTACTTAAAGTACGACTAGATAGAATTAAAACTCAAAAACATACACTTACTCCAGAAGATATGTTGATGTTAGTTACTCAAGAAAAAGCTGATCTTAATTCGGGGTTTTTCTCTCGCTTATTTAGTGTGACTATTCCACAAAAATGGGAATTTTCTATCAATTCATCTGAGGAAATTGGCGTTGCTTTAGAATTGGTTGAATTGATTGAAACAGTATTTATCCCTCACTATCAGGGGCATGCAAAAAATTATGCTTGGTTAGAGCAATGTATTTTATTCAAACTCAAGCATCAAGCGTCGATGAATATTTCTGAATTAGTCAGTCGGTATTTATCGAAGATTGAAAAAAGTGAACATTTACAGATTAGTCGAGAGATCTTAAAAATTTTATTTGAGCGTGAGCCTAGCAATGCTGTCATTAAAGCACAGGCGATAGTGTACAAACGTAGTCAAATCTATACTAGCGCTATAGAAAAGTTTGAGTACTATTTTGAGCATTGTTCTTATCAAGAAACATTATATTTTGATTATCTTGAATGTTTAATAATGCGGAAGAATGTTATCTATAATCAGGAAAAAGGAGAGTTTGGTGATTTGCAATATGCTGTATATTTACTTTGCTCTATAGACGATGCGAAAGATAGAGCATTACAAGGGAATCTACTCAATCGTGCTATAACAGCCCTTTTACCAGAAGACGTTATTGCAACTCGTCCTGAAGATACGAATTTCTTAGCTGACATGGGACGTGGGCTAAATAGTTTTAGTAAGGGAGTTGGTACATTTTTTGGAGGGCGTGATTCGCAGATTCCATATAGTGAAGGAATTATTGCGAGTGCACCAAAACTTTTGAAAAATAAAAAAATTGTTGAGTGTCTTAACCAAAATCAAAAAGCACAAAAAGAGCTAGAAAAAATATTATCTGATCAAGGGCTAAAGGTGGGTGTGGGCTTAACGGCATCCGCATATTCTTTAGGATTAATTTGGGATTATGCACATATTGATCCATCTGTATTAGATGCATTGAGCTTTGCATCAAAAGGAAATCCTGAAAACTTAAATACTTTACAAGACATTTCAGCGAATACACTAGATAGTGCAGGAGCAGTGACTCGTTTAACTGGTTATGTTGCTGAACAACAGGTTGCACTGAATTTACAACAACAAGGACATACAGTTGAATTTCCCGATAGCGCAAACCAAGCTGGTTATGATTTGATTGTTGATGGCACACCGATGCAAGTTAAGTGCTCAATGGATGCTGATTATGTATTAAGTCATTTTGATAAGTATCCAGATATTCCAGTGATTGTGAACAGTGAACTTGCAGAGCAGCTAGGTAATCATCCGATGGTGTTAGTGGATACCACTTTAAGCTATGAAGCTGTTCAGGAAACTACTGGTGTAGGACTAGAGCAAGTTTCAGATTTTGCGGATGTAGGAGATATGCTACCAATCCCACTATTAACGATTGGTTTAGCGGCATATCGTAATTATGGTGATTTTAATTCAGGTAAAGTGGATGGCGAGCAATACTTAAAAAATGTTGGCAAAGAAACTGCTGCAATTGCTGGAGGTGCAATGACAGGGTCAATGCTACTCGGCGCATTAGCAGGTCTTGCTACAGGTGGTGTTGGAGTCATTGTTGCGAGTGGTATTGGTGCATATATGGGAGGGGTTGCTGGTTCTACAGGTGCAAATAGTATGAATCGAGAAGCCTTGTGTAATCAGAGAGATATCGTAGTGAAATTACTCATTGAATTCGCAGCGTGGTTCAATGAAAATTTATTGGTTCATCGAACAAATGTGCTATTCAAACAGCTACAAAGTTTTGAAACTCATATGTTGAATAATGCTGATCGTATTATTACTTTTAGTACTTTATTGATCTATCAACATGAAGCTTATATGCGTGCCTATCATCTGAACCAATGGATATTACATAAGTTGCAAAAAGGTAATGAAATGGAAAAGGTTCAAGCTGGTTGGGTGGCTATTGATGAGTCAAGTAATTTTATATCAGTTGATCTACAGCCAAAAATTAATGAAATTAATCGTCAATTAGAGATTTATAGGGAACTTGCCAAACCTGATTCAGCACAGCCTAATCGTACTCATCAGCTTAAACCTGCTTGAGTGTTGGAATAATATTGATAGTTGTATTTGAAATAAAAAATTGGAGAGATTATTTACTAATTGAATTAGTAAATTAAAAGTTATTCCAAATAATTTCAGACACATAATATCCTAATGAGAATCATGAAACTCTTTTGAGTTCTTCATGAAAATATGAAAACAAAGTCTGCCATCGAGCAGGCTTTTTTTATGCACAAAATTTAAGGAGTCGAGCTATGAGCTTGAGCTGTCCCTTTTGCCATTCAACGAATGTGATATTGGTTGAAGCAAGTACACAACAATCAAATACGACCTTAACCAATTTGGTCACACCGACCACATTGGGTGCATTGGGAACCACGGTCGCAAAGTCTTTCAATCTGCCACCGATTGTCGGTGGAATAGCAGGAACGGTACTCGGCAGTGTGTTGAATTCATTTACCGAACAAAGCACACCACCACAGCAGAATTTATGCTTCTGCCACAACTGCTACCAAAAGTTTCCAGCGCACCTTTTGCATTAAAGATCGTTAGTAACCACACAAATTCAAATTTCATTTTCAAATTAAAAGGAATAAAACTATGGCACATCAACTTGAACAAATGGCGTATGTCGGAGAAACCCCTTGGCACGGACTAGGGAATCAACTGACACAAAACCAACCGATTGAAGTCTGGGCACAGCAGGCAGGTATGGATTGGCGGATTGAATCTTCTAATGTCAGTTATATGGCGCAGAATGACCGTGGGCAAAGCATCATCATGCCTTATGAAGAACAACGAGTTTTATATCGCTCTGATACCCATGCTCCACTGTCAGTCGTCAGTCAACGCTTTCAGGAAGTGCAACCGAGAGAGATTTTAGAATTCTATCGTGACCTCACCGAGCAATCAGGTTTTGAACTTGAAACCGCAGGTGTACTCAAAGGTGGCAAGAAATTCTGGGCACTAGCACGTACAGGGCAAACATCCATGTTGAAGGGCAAAGATGTCAGTAATGGCTATATGCTCTTGGCAACAGCATGTGACGGAACCCTTGCCACCACCGCACAATTTACCTCGATCCGAGTAGTGTGCAACAATACTTTAGCGATTGCCTTAAAAGGACAGAACAGCAGTGCAGGTGTGGTCAAAGTTCCACACAGTACTAAATTTGATGCTGATAAGGTCAAACAGCAACTCGGTATTTCAGTACGTGCATGGGATGAACACATGTATGAAATGAAGCAACTGACACAACGTAAAGTGAGTCAGATGGAAGCATCCGCTTACTTTGATGCCGTGTTCAATAACAGCACAATGAACAACGTGGTGGATCAGGAGGACAACATCATCCAGTTCTACCGTGATGTAGCCTTACAAGCCCAAGCCAATGGCAAGGACAAAGCTGAACCAAATGCCAAATCGATGAGTCGAGCTATGGAAATGTTTAATGGTCAAGGACGAGGTGCGGAGCTAAGTTCAGCCAAAGGAACAGCCTATGGATTACTGTGTTCAATCACAGAATTTATAGACCACGAACGTCGTGCCATGAGTACCGATCACCGGCTTGATTCAGCTTGGTTTGGTGCTGGCGCATCGATCAAACAACGAGGATTGGAACAGGCACTTAACATGCTTGCATAGTGCGGAATATACATTTTTCAATCATGGAAAGTTAGACCTAACTAAGCATTTTTAAATGGAATTTCGAATTTTAAAAATTATTAAAACCATAGCTTCGGCTGTGGTTTTTTTATGCCCATTTTTTGTGATCCCCATCATTTTACATAGCAAAATAATCAGGACTTCAATATGAATACCGCAATTTTAAATCCATCTATGCAACAGGCAAGTACCCCATTTATTGCCCCAAAATTATTCACAGCCAAACGCTTGGTCAATACAAAGAATATGACTCAAGCAGAATGGCTTGAAGTCAGACGCCAAGGTATTGGCAGTAGTGACTGTGCCGCAGCCTGTGGACTTAATCCCTATATGTCGATGCTAGAACTGTGGATGATCAAGACAGGTCGAGTTAAACAATCCATTGAAGATGAAAGCACAGGTCATGCCCCTTTATATTGGGGTAAACAACTTGAACCTTTGGTCGCTGAATACTACAGCATGCATACCAACAACAAAGTTCGTCGTATCAATGCCGTACTACAACATCCTGATGAGGATAAGCATTTTATGCTGGCTAACTTAGATTACTCGGTGGTAGGTAGTGAGGAAGTACAGATTTTAGAATGCAAAACCGCAGGGGAATATGGAGCAAAGTTATGGCGAGATGGTGTGCCTTTATACGTATTGTGTCAGGTGCAACATCAACTCGCTGTAACAGGCAAAAAGGCAGCGCATATTTGTGTGCTGATCTGTGGTCATGAAACTCGTATCTATAAAGTGGCACGCAGTGAATCAGTCATTCAACATATTGTGAATGCAGAGCGATACTTTTGGGAGTGTGTGGAAAATGACACGCCACCTTCAGTCGATGCCAGTGAATCGGCAGCTAAAGCCATTCAGCAACTCTATCCTCAACATATTCCACTCAGTGTCGAAGATCTCAGTCAAAATGAACAAGCCAATCAGTTGTTTGCTCAACTGATTCAAGAAAAGCATCATATTGAAAAACACCAAAACAGCTTTGATGAAACTAAGCATCAAATTCAGATGTTAATGAAAGATGCTGAACGAGCAACTTTTGCCAATGGTTCAGTGACGTGGAAACGATCTAAAGACTCCATTGCTTTAGATAATAAGGCTGTATTGAAAATGCATCCTGAACTAATCAATGAGTTTCCACAAAACAAGGTGGGGACACGACGTTTTCAAATCTATAGCAATGATGACTGACCCGATCAAAACCATGCATCTATATCGCTAACTATATATGCATGAAATATCCATTCTTCCCAAAAGCGCAAAAAAACCACCCCCGATCTACCGACTCCCGAAGGAGCGGTAGACCAACAATGGCGGTTTTTGCGAAGTCGTAGCTTTTCATATTTCTGTTTACTTACATAGCAAGGGGTAATCAGTAAAATTTTACTTATAGGACAAACAACATGATCAAAGGTTTAGCGATTACACCGCCAATACTCGGCAGAATTAGTATCGGTAAAGTGGTCGAAAAGAATGGTAAACGTCTGCCTGAAAAAGATGATCAATTTACGATTACTAGCCAAATTCAGAATAAGGATGGCTGGGTGAAACACCCACTGGATGAGCAGCTAAGAGCCAAGGCACAAAACCAGAAACTCAGAACCATTCCTGTCCGGATGATTTTTAATGATCCTGAACTCAACTTGCGAGCTGAGTACACTCTATTCGACCGACAAACTGGTCGGCCCATCTGTACTGGTAATGGTGAAACCTGTCAGCGACTTGGACAAAACGGGGTTGAACAGCATCCATGTCCATCACCTGATTTATGCCCCTTGGCCCAAGGTGGACACTGCAAGCCTTATGGGCGGCTTTACGTCAATCTAGATGAGTCGGATGAGTTGGGTACATTCATTTTTAGGACTACAGGTTTCAATAGCATTCGTACCTTAGCTGCACGGCTTCGTTATTACCATGCGGCTTCAGGTGATTTACTTTCATGTTTGCCATTGCAACTGACCTTACGAGGAAAAAGCACAACGCAAAGTTACCGTACCCCAATTTATTACGTGGACTTAACCTTACGTGATGGAATCAATCTACAAGAAGCCATTACTTCAGCCAAACAGATCGATGGACAAAGCAAGACAGCAGGGTTTTATCAGGAGGCTTTAGATCATGTGGCAAGGCTAGGTTATGGTAATGCCAGATTTGAGGTAGGAGGTGAGGAGGGACTGGATATTGTTGAGGAGTTTTATATCAATGAACCAAAACCAGAGCAGGGTCAGCAGCTTAGTGATTTAACTCATGTTCAAGACATTCAGAAAGGGTTGCAGCATTCTGTGCAGGCTCTCAATTGAAATGGACCTAGTTAGAAAAGAGTACTTGTACTCTTTTTTTTGCAGATTTTGGACTGTAGATAAGAAAATACTCACTCCTAGAATTTTTGAGAGATGGATTTACTTTAATAACGCTTTTTAGTATTTTGGTAGCAAATCAGAAGTATGTTCATGACTATGCGTTCAAGTAGGTTTTCTAAGCTTATACTCGCATTTGTCCTGTTTTTGTTTACCATAACAATTACGGGAGTTCATGCGTGGGCGCCTGTTCTACTTGAAAATATTGAACATCAGCATGAGTTGAGTATCATTGTAGAGGATGATGCTTCTAGTCATTGGTCTTTACAGCACTCAGATGATTCTCTAAAAAGTTCTGCTGATCATGATGCAGAAGCACATACGTGGAAGAATTTTGATGAGCCGATCTATCATCATTCAGTAAAGCCAATTTCTTCTGATAGTGATTTCAGCATAGATCCAATCTTTATTCTTAGTTTCGCACTTCCACTAGTTTTATTCTTTTTCCAGCTTTTTGAAAAGCCCGTTTATCGAGTCTTTTTAAAGCGGCGATCCCCTCTAGTATTTAGTAATTCTTATACTTTCTCTAAAGATTTAATCGTCCTACGTAATTGATCTTTCTATACAAAAAATAGTTTTTAATTTTTTTGTATAGGTAAAGTCATGTCTAAAAAATATCAGATATTTCTTACCTGTGGATTTGTAGCAACAGCAGCAAATGTATTCGCAGAAACGAATTATGCAGAACTACAAAAGCAGGTAATCGCAAATGATGCTGTACTCAATAGCTTACAGCAGTCCGAGCAAGCTTATGAAATCAATCAAAAGTTTGCTGGCAGATTAATTAATCCGACTTTCAATATGGAGTTGGATAATCTCGGTAATTCAAAATTGAAAGATTTGGATGGCCCAACAACCTTGCTGGGGCTATCACAAGAGATCCCCCTCAGTAATAAACTTTCCTTGAGAAAACAGATTGCGAGTTTTCAAGGTGATCGTAATCAGTTCGAAATAGCAAAGCGTCAGGCTGAACTCAAAGCAGATTTAAGAATCTGTATGGCGAACTGGTATGTAGCTACTCAGCGTGCTGAAATTTATTCTTCTGAGAGTAAATTGAATGCCAGACAAGCTAACGTTCTTTCCGAACGTCTTAAGTACGGGCGAGTAATTCCTTCCGATGCTCAACTAAGCATAGCACTTTCATCTGAGTCGAAATTGCGCCATCAAAATGAAGTGAAGAAGATTCAGTTCCAGAAAAATCTATGTTCTAAGTTCACTTCCAACCTGCCCAGTAGTGCATTGGAGGTTCCGCTAAGCTTTAATTTCACAGACAAAATAAGTTTGTCTGAGCAAGAAGCAACTTTAAGTTCAAAGCTGAAAAAAGCTCAGTTTGAGTTGGCTCGTAAAGAAGCAATACCAGATATTACTTTGGGAGTAGGGGTTAGAAACTACCAAGAAACCAATGACAAAGTCTTTCAGGTTTCGACATCAATACCCCTCAATATTTTTAGTCGAAATAAAGGCAATATTGCGATCGCTCAAGCAGAGCATACGAAAGCAGAAACACAGTCGGTGCTTGTGAATCGTAATTCTAAAATTGAATTGGAAAACAAGGCTATTGAGGTTTCCAACTTGATTGATGCGATTAAGCAATATGATCAAACGGTTTTGCCCGCAACAAATGAGAGTCTCCGAATTGCTGAAATGGGATACCAAGCAGGGAAAAACTCTTTACTTGAATTCAATAATATTAAGCAAATTTGGTTAGACAAACATCTTGCTCGATTCGATATGTGGTTGGCTTTGCAAACTGAAATTGCAGATGTCGAACGTAACTACATTACTCATTTAGATCAAGAATAAGGGCAAGAATATGAATAAACAAACCAATACATTGATTGCAACTGGTGTCGTTGCCTTACTTATCGTCTTATGTGCAATTGCTTGGTATAAATCGGGCAATAAAACACAAGCGAGCGCACATGGTGAGGTCGCCGAAGAAAAAGTAGCTGTGGCTGGAGATGAGAAAGGGCCTCACGGTGGTCGTTTATATCGAGATGGAGATTTCTCTGCTGAGGTCAAGATATTTGAGGAAGGAGTGGAACCACACCTCCGTGTTTATGGGTATTTGAAAGATAAACTACTTAAACCTGAAGACTTAACAGCAAATATCTACATCAAACGTTTGGATGCCGAGCAAAATATTCAATTTCAACCTGAGAGTGATTACTTAATTGGGAATGAAATTGTTTACGAGCCACATTCCTTTTTAATGATGATAAACGTTGATTATCAAGGGAAAAAGCATACTTGGAAATGGGATACGAAGGAAGGCCGTGTCACCATGTTGGACAGTAGTATTAAGAGCAGTGGATTAGAGCTTTTAAAAGTTGAATCAAAGATGTTTGAAAATGCTTTGGAGTTAAAAGGCGAACTGAAGTTTCCTGATAATTTTGAAAGCTTTATTACGCCTAAAGCCAGTGGGACATTGATCAAAACTTACCGTAATCTAGGTGATAAGGTGAGTCAGGGAGACTTACTTGCTGTAGTTCAAAGCCAAGATGTAATTCGTTTGAATGCCGATCGTAAAGTTGCTTTGGACAGCCTACAGTTTGCTCGTCAAAAAATGGAACAGGAACGAGCGCTATGGCAAAAGCGTGTATCACCTGAAATTGATTATATTTCAGCAAAACGAGACTTTGACGCAGCACAAACTCGTGCAAATGAGTTGAATAACTTAATCAACTCTTATGGTGGTTCTAGTAATGGTACTGTTGAAGTTCGTGCTGCAATGTCTGGAACAATATTAGAAGTCCTTGGTGCTGTTGGATCAAATGTAAGTTCTTCAACACCTATTTTTAAAATCGCAAATACTTCTCAACTTTTAGCAGTTGTTAATGTTCCCGCTGACAGGCTAAATGCTATAAATCCTAACAATAAGGTTAAAGTTAAACCTCAAAGCCCTGTGGATACAGAAGAAGCTTTAGGACGAATTAAATATATCAGTGATGTCATTGATCCAAAGACACGTACAGCACAGGTCTTTATTGAAGTACCAAACCAGTTTAAGTGGCGCTCAGGACAGTTAATCACGGCCCAAATTTTTGAAAATCAAAGTTTGAAGCCGATGGTTGTGCGTGAAGATGCTCTACAGAGCTTCCGTGATTGGGATGTTGTATTCATTCGTGTTGGCAATGATTTTGAAGCTAGGCCTCTGGAGCTTGGTGAAAAGTACAATGGGTATGTGGAAGTTAAATCTGGATTACGCGTAGGACAGGTTTATGCCGCTGGAAATTCATATCTTTTAAAAGCAGAGCTAGGGAAATCTGGCGCTACTCATGACCACTAAGGGGAGTAGCGACTATGTTTGACCAGATTGTTAAGCTCTCGATTAAGAATCGTTGGCTTGTACTTATCGTATTTTTATTTGTTGGTGCATTAGGGGTTTATAACTATTTCAAGTTACCGATTGATGCAGTCCCTGATATTACGAATGTACAAGTCCAGATTAATAGTGAAGCTCAAGGACTCTCTCCAATGGAGATGGAGTCTCAAGTGACCTATCCCATTGAAACTGCTTTGGCAGGTATTCCAAATTTAGACTATACACGCTCCGTATCTCGATATGGTCTATCTCAAGTAACGGCAATTTTCAAAGAAGGGACGGATATTTATTTTGCCCGACAATTAGTCAATGAGAAGCTACAAGGAGTGACACCAAATCTTCCCGTTGGAATTGCAACTTCTATGGGGCCTGTTTCTACAGGACTTGGCGAAATCTTCATGTATACCGTTGAAAATGCCAAGAACAATCCTAATCCACTTTCACCAACGGAATTACGCACCTTACAAGACTGGGTGATTAAACCTCAGCTTCGAAATGTAGAGGGTGTTAATGAAATCAATACCATTGGTGGTTATCTCAAACAATTTGTAGTTCAACCTGATTATGCTTATTTACGTAGCATAGGGCTGGATCAGAAGACAATTTTAGAGGCTATCTCTAAGAACAGCATGAATAAAGGCTCGGGGTATATTGAGAAAAATGGTGAACAGTATTTAATTCGTTCTGATTCTCAAATTAACTCGATTGAGCAAGTCCAGAATATCCCGATTACGACGAGCAATGGTTATATCCTCAGATTGAAAGATGTTGCCAAAATATCTATTGGTCACGAATTACGTACAGGTGCTGCAACTAAAGATGGGCAAGAAATTGTACTGGGTACAGCATTCATGCTTATTGGTGAGAACTCACGAAATGTTGCTCACGCTGTTGATCAAAAGCTACAACAGGTTCAAAAATCATTACCAGAAGGTGTGGAAGCAAAAGCTGTCTATAACCGTACAACTTTGGTTGATGCAACGATACAGACGGTGAAAAAGAATCTTTTAGAAGGTGCGATTCTGGTAATCGTTGTTCTGTTTGTATTTCTTGGTCACTTCCGTGCTGCGCTGATTACCGCTTTGGTCATTCCTTTATCCATGCTGATGACAATCACAGGTATGGTGAACCAGAAAATTAGTGCAAACCTTATGAGTCTTGGGGCACTAGATTTCGGGATTATTGTAGATGGTGCTGTTGTAATTGTTGAGGCCTCCTTAGCAAAGTTGGCAATTAAACAAAAAGAGCTTGGGCGAGTTTTAACAAGGCAAGAACGCTTTACGACTGTGTTTGAGGCGACTAAAGAATCCCGCAAAGCGATTCTCTATGGTCAATTGATCATTATCTTGGTGTATCTACCTGTAATGACTCTGACTGGTGTTGAAGGAAAGATGTTTACACCAATGGCTGCAACAGTGGTTATGGCTTTAGTGGCAGCAATGATTCTTTCAATTACGTTTGTCCCTGCAATGGTGGCATTGGTCACTACTGGTGAAATTAAAGAAGAAGAGTCAAAAATCGTCCATGGCATCAAAAGATTTTATAACCCAATTCTAGATTGGTCTTTAAATCACAGATATTTGCTAATCGCTTTTGTCTCTATTTTCTTTGTTTTTAGTGCAAGTCTTTCGACTCGTTTAGGCTCAGAGTTTATACCTTCCTTGGATGAGGGAGATGTAGCACTACATGCCTTGCGTATCCCTGGTACGTCGTTGACTCAAGCAATTGAAATGCAATACACGTTAGAAAAAGAGATTAAGAAAATTCCAGAAGTTCAGACTATTTTTGCCAAAGTGGGGACTGCTGAAATTGCGACTGATCCTGTTCCACCTAACGTAGCAGATAACTTTGTCATGCTGAAACCTCGTAGTCAGTGGCCTAATCCTGATAAGGAAAAGTCTGCGGTTGTTGCTGAAATTGAACGCGTATCTAAAGGCGTATATGGAAACAATTATGAGTTTACACAGCCGATTCAAATGCGTTTTAACGAACTTATTTCAGGTGTCCGAACAGATGTTGCCGTAAAAATTTATGGTGATGATTTAGAGCAGTTGCTTGAATCAGCAAACGCTGCCGCTAAGATTTTAGAGGGAGTCAAAGGTACTGCTGATCTTAAAGTCGAACAGATGTCTGGTTTACCCATGGTTTCTGTTGAGCTGAAAAAAGACATGATTGCCAACTATGGGCTTGATGCAGAGGATGTACAAAAACAGGTTTCTAGCCTAATCACAGGTGAGACAGTAGGTAAGGTGTTTGAAGGAGATCGAAAGTTCGACATTGTGGTACGTATGGATCAAAACTCGGTAACAGATCTAGAAAAGCTGTATCAGATTCCTGTGAGCTTAGCTGATGGTTCGAGTGTTCTTTTATCAGAATTGATCGAGTTAAAAAACGTTCAAGGACCAAACCAGATTTCTCGCGAAAATGGTAAACGGCGTATCGTCATTACAGCAAATGTTCGTGGAACTGATATTGGTAGTTACATTTCAGAAGCACAATCTAAGCTGAATGCTGATTTTAAATTACCAGATGGTTATTGGCTGACTTGGGGCGGTACGTTTGAGCAAATGGAATCTGCTTCAAATCGTCTTATGGTTGTAGTACCGATTGCTTTAATTCTGATCTTTGCCATGATCTATATGGCTTTAGGTAATGTTAGAAACAGTATCTTGGTATTCACAGGTGTGCCATTTGCACTAACAGGTGGTGTGATTGCTTTAGCACTACGTGATATTCCATTCTCAATTTCTGCGGCTGTGGGTTTCATTGCCTTATCGGGTGTTGCTGTGCTGAATGGTTTGGTTCTTGTTTCAGCCATTCAGCGACTTAGAGTTCAAGGTGAAAGTGTCATTGATGCAGTGAAACATGGTGCAATGGAAAGACTCCGTCCCGTGTTGATTACAGCTTTAGTCGCTTCATTAGGTTTTATTCCGATGGCCTTAAACGTAGGCATTGGCTCTGAAGTTCAGCGCCCAATTGCAACTGTTGTTATTGGTGGGATTATTTCATCAACCTTACTGACTTTGATTATTTTGCCAACCTTATATGTGTGGTTTAACCAAGGTAGGTCAAGAAAATCAAACGAAGCTGCTAAACAGGTTGTTTAGGGGCATCTTTAATGACAAATATATTGCGAGATAAACAAAACAAATTTGTGATGATGTTGCTAGTCTGCATGATCAGTCTCGCTTTATGTTTGCACTTTAAAGAGCATGTAACTGAAAATGAATTTCAGAGACACGTTTCAATTGATGCAATTAACTCTCACCATCATGAGATAAGCCAACAACATTCACATAGTCACCAAGATAATTACTATGAACATTTTGTTGGCTATGACGTACTTAAATCGGCCGCTTTAGCTCATCTCTTAAAAGGGATTTCGATTTTAGATTGGTCAAAAGAATATGTTTATCTGATGGTGAGTCGTATTTTTAAACCGCCCAAAAAGTTAATGGATTTTCAATTCATTTTAAATTTTGGAGTTTGATATACATGCAAATTATTGCTTCACACATTGTGAAATTAAGTGCTTACATAAAGCTATTACTTGCTTTATTCATTACATTGGTAAGCCCTACACTTTTTGCTCATGGAGTAGCGGAAGGTGATAAGGGCTATATTCAAGAAATTTATGGCATTCATGTGATTCCATTCATCTATTTGGGTGCGAAGCATATGGTCACTGGATATGACCATTTACTATTTCTTGTTGGCATTATCTTCTTCTTATACCGAATGAAAGATATCGGCTTGTACGTCAGCCTATTTGCACTTGGGCATTCGATTACGATGCTGGTGGGTGTTTATTACAATATCTCGATAAACGCCTACATCATTGATGCAATCATTGGTTTTTCGATTGTTTATAAGGCTCTAGATAACTTGGGGGCTTATCAGCGTTGGTTTGGTTTTCAACCAAACACGAAAATCGCGACTTTAATTTTTGGTCTGATTCATGGTTTTGGACTCGCAGTAAAAATTCAGGAATATGAAGTTCCGAGTGATGGACTGTTGGCAAATTTAATCTCATTCAATATTGGGGTTGAATTAGGCCAGTTTATGGCTCTGTGCATCATCTTGTTATTAATGACGTTTTGGAGAAAGACACCTTATTTCTTTAAAACAGCTTATCAAAGCAATGTCTTCCTCATGTTCCTCGGTTTTTTACTTGTTGGCTATCAACTTACTGGCTTCATTACTCAATAAGGATCTAAATTATGTATAACGCTGAAATTCCAAAAGATATCGAATTACCTTCATCAAAAAAGTTAATTAAATCAACAGCAATTGCTGCCGTAAGTGCCGTTATTGTGCTAGTTACCTGTGTCATGCCTGCGGAGTATGCAATTGATCCGACAGGTATGGGTAAAGTGCTTGGTTTAACGAAAATGGGAGAAATCAAACAATCACTAACTGAAGAGTCAGAAAATGGTATCAATGCTGCACAGGCAGTGAATAGTGTTGAACAAATATCAGTAGAAACTTCGACTCAAACGGCAACTGATAATGCTCAAATGATTATGCCTGCTATTAATAAAGAGAGCATTAGTATTGAGCTTAAACCGGGCCAAGCAACCGAAGTGAAACTGACGATGCCACAAAGTGCAAGTGTCAACTTTGACTGGAAAGCTGTTGGAGGTGGTCTTAATTATGATACCCATGGTGATCCAGTGAACGCTCCTAAAGGGTTCTATCATGGCTATGGAAAAGGAAAGAATGAAACAACTCAGCAGGGTGTCTTAAAGGCAGCTTTTGATGGCAAGCATGGTTGGTTCTGGCGTAACCGTACGGAAAATCCAGTGACTGTAACTCTACTTGTAGAAGGGCAGTTTAGTGAAATGAAGAAAGTCTTTTAAGTTTTGATCAATCTCCTTGGAATAATATTCCAAGGAGATTCAATTGCTAAAGAAGTCAGGTTCTAAAAGGAATCCATAAGATGCTAGAAGTACTAAAAAACACAACATATCGGCATTTGTTTTTGGCCCAAGTAATAGCGCTAATCGGAACGGGGTTAATCACAATCGCCCTAGCTTTACAGGCGTACGATATTGCAAAGGGGGAAGCAGCCCAAGTTCTTGGTATTGCATTGGCAATTAAGATGATTGCTTATATCGGTGTAGCGCCTATAGCATCTGCATTTGCTGAGCGATTACCAAGAAAAAAAGTATTGGTTGGGCTAGATGTTATTCGAGCATTAACAGCATTGTGTCTACCGTTTGTGACACAAATTTGGCAAATTTATATTCTCATTTTTATTTTGCAATCTGCTTCTGCTGCATTTACACCAACATTTCAGGCAATGATTCCAGATGTTTTACCTGAAGAAAAAGACTATACCAATGCGCTATCATTATCACGATTGGCCTATGATTTAGAAAATATTATTAGTCCGATGCTCGCGGCATTTTTATTAACTTTGATGAGTTATCACAACTTATTTTTGGGAACGGTATTAGGTTTTATCGGTTCTGCTTTGTTTGTGGTAAGTGCGAAATTACCAGTTGCCAAAGTACCTGCGTTTAGAGGTGTTTATAGCCGTATTAAGCAGGGAGCTAAAATTTATTTTAATACGCCTAGACTTAAAGCATTGCTTGCTCTCAATTTAGCAATTGCGTCAGCAAGCGCTGTAGTGATTGTAAATACCGTGGTATTGGTTCAATCGACATTTAAGCTAACTGAAAATGCGACTACTTGGGCTTTTGGTTTATTTGGATTTGGTTCAATGCTTTCGGCTTTCATTTTGCCTAAGATATTGGATAAGTTCCCAGATCGATCAGTGATGTTGACGGGAACAACAATTCTTGTAATTGGGCTGTTAAGTGGTTATTTCATTACATCTTATAATGGTTTGCTTGTACTTTGGTTTGTGCTTGGTATTGGATATTCTGTTTCACAAACACCTACAGGCCGTTTGATTCGAAAATCTGCATCGAGTGAGAGTAGGACCTCTCTATTCGCAGCGCAATTTGCGTTTTCACATGCTTGCTGGTTAGTGACTTATCCCTTGGTTGGATGGCTCACTACTAACATAGGAACATTACAAACTTTTATACCGATGGCAGTGATTGCAACGATTTCTTTATTACTTGCAATGCGTTTGTGGCCATCACAGGATGAGGCTCTTTTACCCCACAGTCATGATGATTTACCTCCAGATCATGAGCATTTGCAGCAGCATCGAATCAATGGAGTACACGTCCATGAATATATTATTGATGACTATCATGAAAAGTGGCCTAAATAACTCTTTTTCGACTAATGACTTAGAAAGATTCCGTTTGTTTGTTGTACAATTATAAGCTTATTTTATTGTTCAATAAAAAAAGGGGAACAACATGAAAAAACTAATCTTGGTATGTTTAATGGGGCTTGCGGTAACAAATGCTTTTGCTCATTCAGGTGGTACTGATTCTTCAGGCTGCCACACGAATAGCAAGACAGGGGATCGTCACTGCCATTAATAATAAAAATGAGTAGAACATTTTGTTCTACTCATTTTGAATAACGATCTAATAATAATAAGTACTGTTTCATTTCTTCTTCATCAAAATTTTGATCCCCTTTCAATACATGTTCTCTTAAATGTTGTTCAAGAAGTTGCTGCATTAACCCATTAACAGCACCTTTAATTGCTGCAACTTGTTGTAATACTTCAAGACAAGAGCTTTCAGGTGTTAATAATGACTTTTCAACAGAAGTAACCTGTCCTTGAATCCGCTTGATGCGATTAAGTATTTTTTTATCTTGATGCAAATGAGACATGATTTTTCCTAAAAAAAATATATACTGGGGGGAGTATCTTGGAAAGATAAAATTTATGCAACTTCATAGTAACTTAGATCGTCGTCATTCTCATCAATTCGATGAAGGAAATCCTTTAGCACAAAAGAAAATACTGATTGCGACAATTCTTACAGCAATCATGATGGTACTAGAGATATTGGGGGGATGGATTTTTAATTCGATGGCCTTACTCGCAGATGGCTGGCATATGAGTTCACATATGGTTGCTCTCGGCTTAGCTTATTTCGCATATCGAATGGCCCGACATTATGCTCATGATCAGCGATTTAGTTTTGGTACTTGGAAAATTGAGATTCTAGCAGGGTACAGTAGTGCTATTTTACTTATGGTTGTAGCACTTTTAATGGGTATTCAATCTATCGATCGATTAATGAATCCCGTGAATATTCATTACAATGAGGCAATACCAATTGCAATTGTTGGTTTATTGGTAAACTTGGTTTGTGCATGGTTATTACATGACGGAGGCCACCACCATCACCACGAGCATGATCATCACCATGAACACGACCACCACCACGATCATCATGACTTAAATCAAAAGGCGGCGTTTCTGCATGTAGTAGCTGATGCGGTTACTTCTGTATTGGCAATTGTTGCATTGTTTGCGGGGAAATATTTTGGTTGGAGTTTCTTAGATGCACTATTAGGTGTAGTTGGAGCTATTCTTGTCGCTAAATGGTCATGGGGATTATTAAATGAGACAGGAAAGACACTACTCGATGCAGAAATGTCTCACCCTGTGGTTGATGAAATCAAAGAGGTTATAGAGGAATTTCCTCAAGTTAATATTACTGATTTACATGTTTGGAAAGTTGGTAGAGGCAAGTTTTCTTGCATCTTGGCTTTAGAGAGTACAGGTGTAGATTTAACACCAGATGTAGTGAAACAGGCACTCTCTATCCATGAAGAAATTGTGCATGCAAGTGTTGAAATACATTTTATTTGAATTATTGAATGGTTAGAGGTGGATCAGGAAATTTGAACAACACTTATAAGTGATATTTTGCTCCCCAAATGATGTTATAAACATCAATATATGGAGTATTTTATGGCACGTAGACCAAGAAGA
>NZ_JBBAXE010000015.1:0-98196 GCF_059800965.1 Acinetobacter sp. LT1 | reverse complement strand
TGCCGGAAAAATTGAACACAGTGGCACAATCAGTTCGACCAGTAAAACCCAAGGTTTAGTGAACATACAAACAACGGGTACGGGTGCAGCTGCCGATATCAACTCATCAGGGAGTATTAACAGTAATAGCATGTTAAATATCGATTCAGGTAATAACCTGAATGTAAATGCTAAAGAAATTATTATTAATGTCGGTAGCCTGGCTTCCTCTCCTTTAATTGTTAATGCCAAAGGTAATATCAATCTGGCTGCTGATACCCGCATTATGGATGATGCACAAGGTGGAGATGTCTATATTGATGCAGCGAATATCAATCTGGCAGCGGGCTCGGAACTTAAAAGTAACCGTGGTACAGCAACCATACAGGTACAAAAAGACTTGGTGGCAGCAAAAGGCGCAAAACTGATTGCTGCCAAAGATTTAAATGTTTTAAGTAACGGTAAGTTATCACTTACAGAGAACCATATACAGGCGTCATTAGGTTCAATCAACCTACAAGCAAATTCGGCTAATATTCAAAACCTGATTGATCTTCAAGGTGGGACGATCTATGCGGGTAAAGATCTCAACCTGTATAGTTCAGGAGATCTAAACCTAAAGAATCTTGGTTTTTCACTTGAAAACGCTGCAACCAGAGTTAAAAACATTAAAGCCTACAGTGGACGTGATCTGGTCTGGAATAATGCTGACAAGGCACTTCCGCTTATTACAGGTCTGGTTCAGTTGGATGCAGCCAATAATTTAACTGTTACAGCAAAAGAAATTTCCAACAAAGACAGCATTCAACTACATGCCAATCAAATAGCACTCAATAGTGCACTGACTTCACAAAAAAATATTGATGTGAGTTCTGAAATTGCTGACCTTGTTTTAAGTCAGGCACTCAAGGCTCAAGGTGATATTAATCTAACCGCACTTGCTGGTGGAGTTACTGCAAATAGCTTAAAGGCCACATCTTCTGCTGGAAAGATTTCTATACTCGCGAATAAAAATATAAATTTAAACTCGACCCAGACAACCAAGGCGATGCCTTCAGCTGATAAAGATGAATTAACAACTGATCAATCCGTTATTAGTGGTTTAAAAGGTGTAACACTTGGCTCGATTGGTGATGGCACCGTTAACTTACAGTCAGTACAAGTTAATGCGAATCAGGGCGATATATTAGTTTCGAGTAATAATGGAATCAATCTAAAGGCTAATAGTGATGTAGTTGTTACTGGGGATACGGGCCGATTTAAAACGGTAAATAATGTTCTAAAGGGACAAACTGTTTCGATAGAAAATAGCAAATCTGATATTAAAATCCAAAATACAGACCTCAGCTCAACGGTTGGTAAACTTGCGATCAATAGTAGAGCAGGCATGAGTACAATTATCGACAGCGTATTAACGTCAAAAGGTAATACTGAACTCTATGCAAAAGATTTACTGACTTTACAGGGGGTGAATGCTACTTCAGACCAGCATCTGGCGGTAAGCTCTGGTCGTACGGTTTATAGCAATGCTGAGTATACGCCAGCGACCAAATGGATTGCGGATAAAGTAACAAACTTAACGTCTAAAGGGGTAACCTCTGTAACGGCTACAGGAAACCAAGTATTACAAAATACAAATTTAACCGGTGGAGCTGTTTTATTAGAGGCGGGTGGTTTTATTTTAGGTCAGACTGGATTGAACTTAAATGCAGTCGGAAGTGATTTACTCAAGAATGATACAAAGTTAAATAGTTTAAATGGTGACCTAACAATTCAAACCAATTCTAACTTAACGATTGATCCAAAAGTTTATAGTCTAAAGGCGGTAGGTGATATTGAACTCGTTTCTAAAAATGGCACTTTAACTTTAAAAGGCTATGGTGGAACTGCGGGGAATGGATCGGAACAAGTTGTTAAGTTGGATACAGCAAATGGTGGTATCAATTTAGAGGGTGCTAAAGTTGATATTCAAGGTTCACAGTTAATAGCACAAAAAGATATTAAGATCGTTTCAAGTAAAGATGATGCGCTAATTGATGGAGTTAAAAATAATTTTTCTAGTTTACAAAAATTAAATTTAGCAAAAGATTATACTTTAAAAATAGAAGAAATGAATAAGGAACGTTTAAAGCTACAGTCACAAGATTATTTTAATGATTACTCTAATTTGGTGAAAAAATATCGCAATTATAATGATATGTTTCTTAAATATTGGGATTATGAACTTTTAGATCAAACCAAAAATAAAAATTCAGAAATATGGGTTAATGCATATAAAGAATATGAAAGAGATTTTAATGTATTTAAAGATAAGTATCCAATAAAAATAAATTATCCAGTTCCTGGGCAGCTTCCGTTCTTGCTTGGTGGAAATAATACTCCACTTGCTGTAGATTATGTTTTTGGTTTTAAATATGATAATGATTATATTAATGATGTCGAAAAAAATGAACTATTCTATAAGGAGAGTCTAAACGGATCTGAGCATGCTGAAACTAAGTTAACTTCAAAATCAGGAAATATAAATATTACTTCTGCTAAAGGTTTATCTATAAGTGGAGGAAATATTTCTGCTCAATTAGGACAAGTTAATTTAGAAGCAAGTGGTGTTTTAGCCGAACAGTATAAATCTTCAATTAGTAGTGGGGTTAATCAACCACCAAAATCATTAAATGCAAGTATTATTGTTGATGGTCATACAGATTTTTATGAGAAAGGTACTGAAAGTGAAGGGAATTATAGCTTCAGAACACTAGTCAGCCCTACCATTATTAATGGTGATAAAGGGGTTAACATAAGAACGGTGGGTAAAACCAAAGATGATAACTTGGTTTTACAAGCTACTGGTATTACTTCAAAAAATGGTGACGTAAAAATAGAATCAAATAAAAGTATTTTATTTGATGCAGCTATTGAGCAAAGCTATGATCTGACTACGACTACTGAAAAGAAAAAATCATGGGGTGGTTTAAAGAAAAAGTACATTACGACTGTTTCTGAAAATAATGACACAAATGCAGCTTCAGTTGATATTTCTGCAAAGAATATTTCTATTGAGACAAAGAAATTAGATCCATCTGTAGATGCTAAGACACCAGATAATAATATTGATATTTACTCTGGGCGCTTTACTGCCGAGGGCGGAACAATTTCGATTAAATCTGGCGGGAATCTTAACTTTTACACTGTGGAAGAATCTTCTAGCAGTACAGTAGATGTTACAAAGAAAACCTCATATTCTAAACTTATCTCACTTTTGGGCTCATCAAAAACTACTACTAATACAACACGAACACAGATTAGCGAATTACCTGCAAATTTAAAAGCAGATTATATTAATACGCAAGCGGTTGATAAGACGAAGCTTGTTGGAACAGAGTTTGAATATTTAAAAGGTGCAACGATTGAAACTGGAGGAACACTTGAATTAATAGCCGCTAAGACATCTATTACAGAGCTCTTAAAAAAAGAAAAAAGCTCATTAGCTTGGCAAGCGATGCAGGATAAAGGCTCAATTACTGAAACTGCTCAATTACCGAGTTTTAATGGACCAGTTTTACCTACCTTTAAAGCTGCAGGTGGTTTGAGTGTACAAGTTCCAATAAGTGAAAAAGACGTTAATAAGGTGGAGCTACGTGATGCGATTCTTGATTTATCTAAAAAACCAGGAAATGAATATTTAAAAGAATTAGTGAATCGAAAAGATGTAGATTGGCAAAAAGTTTTACTAACTCAAAAAGACTGGGACTATAAACAGCAAGGTCTTACAGCTGCTGGCGCTGCAATTATTGTGATTATTATAACGATTGTAACCATGGGTACAGGAACTGCTGCAGCGGCAGGAGCGGCTGGAGGAACAGCAGCAAGTGGGACTACAGTTGGTTTGGGCGCAAGTATGATTGGTTCAGCAGGCGTTACAACAGCAACAGTGGGAGGTGTAACCACAATTACAGGTGTTTCAACACTTGGTGCTATGGCAAATGCTGCTATTACAAGTTTAGCAACTCAAGCAGGTGTTAGCTTAATTAATAATGGCGGAGATATCGGTAAGACGCTTAAAGATTTAGGAAGTAAAGATTCAATTAAGAGTTTAGCAACATCTGTTGTTACAGCAGGAGTTTTAAGTAAAATTGCATCAATTGATCAGATGAAAGCTTTGCAGGAAACTACTAAGTCTGGAGAATTCTTTACAAATTTATCAGGTAGAGTGGGACAAGCTTTAGTTAATTCTACTGTTAGTGCTAGTGTTGATACGGCAGTTAATGGAGGTAGTCTAAGTGAAAAATTAAGTGCAAGTCTTGTGGCAGGATTGAGTGTAGCATTACAAGGTTCTTTAGCTGGAGAAATTGGTGAAAATCTTGATCTTGGTAGTAAAGAACTTTCTGACCAAATTTTGCATAAACTAGCTCATGCTGCAGCTGGTTGTATTGCTAGTTCATTACAAGAAAAATGCGAAGCTGGAGCGATTGGGGCGGTAGTTGGGGAAATGGTTGCTGGATCGTTTGATATGGAACCTGAAAATGACGGAGATTATAGTCAAGCTCAGCTAAATAAAGTTAGAAATGTTGGCCAATTGATTTCGGGTGTAGTTGCTGCTTCAGCAGGATATGATGTAACTGTTGCTTCGCAATCCGCATCAACTGCTATAGAAAACAATTGGGGTAAAGTACTTTCATCTACTGGTAAAGCTGCCTATAAGATTTTTAAAAAAGCTACTGAATTACAAAAAGCTGGCAAGAACTTAAATGATACCAATGTTTGGAAGGATATTTTAAAAGATACTGCTACAGGTGAATATCAAGATATGTTGAATTCTTTTAAAACAGCATTTAGTGCTGGTTCAACTCCTCTTGAAAGAACTTGGGCATTAATTGATCTTGCAACTGGAATTGATAAAAAAGATGTCAAGATTGTTCAGGATCTTCTTAAAGATAGGAATACTATTGCGAAGCGTTTACCAAATATTAAAAACGGTCAATTTTTTGATGATAAAAAAATAGAGGAACTTGTAAATCGGGGGGATGTTAAAAAAATTCATCAAATAGATGTGGGAGCAAAAGGTGGCTGGGCTAAGCAAGCCAATGGGAAGCTTGAAGCAAATTCAGCTTATTTGTTACCTAATGGTGCTGCATACGTTACCGATAATAGCGGGAATGTTAAAGAGGTTACTGCCAATTTAAGAAATATTTTAATGGATCGAAATAATTATCAACAAAGTATTGCTGGTAAAAGTGGTATTTCAGGAGATCAAGGAGGGCATTTAATAGCTGCATCTCTTGGTGGTTCAGGGGATCGTATTAATTTAGTTCCTATGGCCAAAACATTAAATAACGGTAGTTGGAAAGCTATGGAAAGTGAGTTAGCAAATGCGGTTAAACTAGGCAAGGATGTAAATATGAAAGTTGCAGTAGGTTATCCCACTGGCAGTAGTAGACCTAATAAATTTATAGTAACTGCTACTATTAATGGAAAATCCACTAATTATCAATTTTCACAGTAATAGGGATTAAATGAATGTACAAATTATTAAGTTCCGATATAGAATTATTTAAAAAGCAATCTTTAATTTTTGTTAAAAATAGGCCATGGGATTCAATTGTTACAAAAATTGGCATGTTTATTCACTCTTCTAAGTTTGAGCAATTTATTGTTTTTGATGGAAATATAGATGAAACAGGGGATATATATGCAGATGGAGAAGATCCCTTTAATAGTATTTCTAGTAGTTTGTGTGATAGGGCTATTGAAATTCAGAAAGAGAATTATATAAGAACAAAAGAAATAATTTGGGGTATTACTTTTACTTTGCATTTTGATGGAGAAATAAAAGTTGAGTATAATCCAAGAATACCTGAATGGTATGAGGGTAATCCTACGATTGACCTTGAAGAAGAAATTAAAAAAGAAACCTTAACAGATAGTAATACTCAGTCGAATACATATCAAGATGGTGTCAAAAGCTTAAATATTCAATCTATTTATCTAGCATGTCGTAAAGAGTTAGAGCTAAAGACTTTAAAAGCATCAAATGATTGGGGTATGAATATTGTAGATGAGTGGGATATTGATCTTGTTATAGGGGGCATAACATTTAATATTGGTGATCGACAAGAGTTTTTTGAAATTAATGTGATAGGAACTTATGATGAGAGAAACCAAACATTTATGTGGGCATGGGAACATCCTTCTATTCCACAGGATCTGCAAGAAGTGGCTTTAATTGTTAAAAAGTACGGAGAACAATATGAAATTGCTGAGTTACAACAACAATTAGTTTATTGTAGTGAAGAAGAAGCATGGAACTTTACTGCTTTAGCAGCACATTTGGCAAAAGCTGATGGAGCATATCGAGGTAAAGTGAATGGTAATTGGATTTATATTGTTTTTAAAAATGACAGTCAATAAACTTTGATGATTAGTTGTAGACAATTATTTATTTAAATATAGATATTTTATTAGTATTAAAAAAAGCTTGGTAATCCAAGCTTTTTTTAATTATGTACCATTTTATTGACTACTGTAATAGGAACAGTATAGCTATTACTCATACTAGGTTTTGGTACTAAAAATTCTGAATTGGTCTATAAGTAATTGGGATATAACTCTATTGCATTAATCAATTCTATAATTAACCAAAAAGCCTCATTACGAGGCTTTCTTTTATATTCTTTATTTAATACTTGGATCGCCTTTTTTCAAGAAAAAGCGAATCGCTAATTTTTGAAGGAATGTTCCATAAGGAGGGTGGAAAAGCTGAGTCGGGAAAAACCGATGGCGAATAAATACAGTTTTTGCATGTGAAAGTTCGCGGAAACCTTCCTCCCCATGATATGACCCCATACCTGAGTTGCCGATACCACCGAAAGGAGCATCATGGTTAACTACATGCCAACCCCAATCATTGATGGTCACACCGCCCGAATGAGTTTCACGTAAAATACGATCACGCTCTACCGAGCTATGTGTAAAGAAATAGAGCGCTAAAGGTCGTTCGTCCGATTTCACATAGGTAATCGCATCATCTAAAGAATCATAAGCCACCACAGGTAAAATAGGGCCAAAGAGTTCTTCTTTCATAATGCGCATGTCTGGTGTGCAATTCAGCATGATCTGTACAGGCATTCTACGGCCTTGTTGGTCGAAGCTATACGTGTCGCAAGGAATAATACGGGCACCTTTTTCTTGTGCATCGGTTAAGATATCTTGAATACGTTTTAAATGGCGGTCGTTCACAATGGATGTGTAATTCTCATTGTTTGTGATGTTTTGACCAAACATTTTTATAAAGCTTGATTTTGCAGCATCTACAAACTCATCAATACTTTCTTTTGGAACCAACGCATAGTCAGGTGCTACGCAGATTTGACCACTGTTTGTTGCTTTACCATGCGTAATACGTTTTGCCGCATCGGCAAGCGGGTAGTTGCGGCTTACAATTGCAGGAGATTTACCACCTAACTCAAGTGTAACAGGTGTTAAGTTTTCAGCTGCTGCTCGCATGACGACTTTGCCAATTGCAGGAGAACCCGTAAAGACAATATGATTAAATGGCAAAGAGGTAAATCTTGCTGGGTCTGTAATTTCTTCACCAAACACGGCCACTTCATCTTCATTAAAGACTTCGGCAAGCATGCGTCTTAGCATGGCATTAGTATTCGGTGTAATTTCAGGGAGTTTAATCATGACTCGATTGCCCGCAGCCAAAGCGGCAATGAGGGGGCCAAGTGCTAAATAAACGGGGAAGTTCCAAGGCACAATCACACCAACCACACCTTTAGGTTGGTATTGCACACTTAAACGGTTTGATAAAAATAAAAGCTCGGTACGGCGTTTGCTTGGGCGCATCCAGCGGCGTAAATGATGAATCGCATGATCGGCTTCCAACACAGAGCCAAGCAAATCTAGTAGTTTAGATTCATCAAGTGATCTAGAACTAAAATCGGAATTAATCGCAGCAGCTAAAGCATCTTGATAACGGATAATTTGTTTTTTAAGTTGATGCAGTTTTGTGCGACGTGCTTCAAGACTTGGATAGGGATCTACCTCAAAATTGGCACGTTGTTTGGAAAAAATAAGTTCCATATGTTCAGTGGCAGAGCCGCTATATTTTTTTAAGGTGGAGCTTTCCATTATTGTTCCTTCCATACTTTTGCTTATCATACTTTATGCTTGAAGCGTCGTATGGTCGATGTTAAATTGAGACAGCAAGAGGTAGTTTAGTGCCATTATGCACGTCACTCTAGGGATGGTGTGAATTAAATGCCTAATAATGTTTATAAAAATGCGAATAGTGTTATCGAAGGAAATTATGATAATACATCTCTGGGTTCGAATACATATTTGCTAGGTTTGACCAGTTTATTTGATGAAATGGGTTTGCAAGGCCATTCAATATTAGATGTTCTATCTGGCACAAATATTTCGCCAGATGCGATGAATCAATCCTCTTTATATATTTCTCAAGTTCAAAAAATTCAGCTATTTCAAAATATTCAAAAGCTATCACATGATCCACTCATTGGTCTGCGCGCAGGGCAAAAGCAGCGGTTGTCTGATTTTGGGGTATATGGCTATGCGTTATATTCCTCACGTAATTTTAGACAAGCGGTAGAGCTTGGTATCCGACACATTAAGCTTGCAGGGCCTATTTTAAAGAAGTCATTTTATATTCGAGATGACGTTGCCATTTTTGAAGGGCAGGACATTATTGCACTTGGTAAGCTTCTGCCTTTGGTATGCGAGTTTTGGTTTAGCTCAATGCAAACTTTAATTGAACGGGTACTTGAAGGACCATTTCAAGCGAAGAAGCTTTTATTACCATACCCAGCGCCTGACTATGCAGAAGAATATGAAAAAGTGTTTCATTGTCCCGTTCAGTTTAATGCTGGGGTGATGCAATGGCACTTTGAATTAAAGTGGCTCGATGTACTTTGCCCAAATGCCAACCCGATTACTGCGGACATGTGTAAGTCCTTTTGTGAGCGGATGCTAGGTGCTGCTGAACTTGAAGAGCCTGAGTTGGTGAAAACAATCCGTTTAATATTATTGGATGGAACAGGGCTTTTTCCATCAGCTCAAGAAATGGCTGAACGGTTACATATGTCAAAGCGTACCTTACATCGGCGTTTGGCAAGTTTTGATTTAACTTATCAGGAGTTATTAGATGAGACTCGGCGCCGTCTTGCGGATGAATATTTGCGAGAAACAACTTTAACCGTAGATGAAATTGCTGAGAGAATTGGCTTTTCAGATACTTCTAATTTTAGAAAAGCCTATCGTCACTGGACAGGCATTTCACCAAATGAGTATCGAATACAGTACATAAATTAGATTAAGGTTTGTTTGTTATTTAAATCGAGAAAGTAACTTTTTCTGCAAAACTGGATTACAGAGCAAAATCGCAAATAAAATAATAAATATGCCGATAATGCTGAATAGATCAGGTAATTCATGCCAAAAAACAAATCCCCAAATTCCTGCAAAAATAATGGCAATGTAGTTCATTGGGCCAATTTGGCCAGCTGGGGCTAGGCTATAAGCATAAGACATAAAAAGTTGGCTTATATTTGCTAAAAGTCCTGCGGCAATGAGTAATGCTAGTTCATGCCAAGTGAAAATACGCCAATGCCAAAACATTGGAATAGAGGAAATTAAACTACCGAAAACACAGAAGTAAAAAACGATACGCTCAGGCGGCTCTGTATTGGTTAAAGCTCTTACGGTGACAAAGGCCATTGCTGATAAAAAGCATGCACCCAAGCCAATAAAAGATAATGCGTTAAATAGACCTTGATCGGGTTTAGCGACAAATAAAACTCCAATGAGCCCAATCACAGCGGCAAAAATCATCGATTTGGTAATTTTTTCTTTTAAGAAAAGCCATGCAATCAGTGGAATAAAGATAGGAGATGAATAACTAAAAACCATGGCATTTGAGAGTTTTAAGTTCGCAATGGCATAGAAAAAACCATACATGGCGGCTAGCCCGACAATACTTCGCCAAGTATGCATCCAGAGTTTATCGGTTTTAATAAAGTCTAAACCTTGTTTAAAGAGCATCGGAATGAAAATAAATAAACCTACTGCATTTCTAAAAAACACGACGGTCGCATTGTCTACCGTTTCTGAAGCAAAACGAATGCATACTCCCATAATGGAAAATAATAATGCCGATGTCATAAGACAAAGCAGCGCTTTTCCAAGTTGAGTTGAGGGGAGATTTGAAGCAGTCTGATTTTGCATAGAGAAATAGAGTTCTTAATTTTCGATGTTATTTTAGCAGCGATGTTAAGTTTTAGTGAAATGTGTCGTAATTAAGATGGGAAATGTGAAAAGATGAGGTGATATGCCTCATCTTTTAAACCTTATTAGGTCACGGGTGCAGGGTTAAATACAGCGAGTGAGTTATGAATACCCCAACGGTCCGACCACGTTTGTTTTTCGCCACTAGCCACTTGTAAAATCAGTTCAAAAAGTTCCCAGCCCACTTCTTCAATAGTTTTCTTTCCAATCGCAATATCGCCAGCACTGATATCAATCAGGTCATACCAACGGTTTGCAATATTGTTTCGGCTTGCCATTTTAATGACAGGTACGGCTGCCAGCCCGTAGGGTGTACCACGACCTGTGGTAAAGACTTGAACAGTAATACCAGATGCCATTTGCTGCGTACCACAGATAAAGTCACTCGAAGGGGTGGCCGCAAAAATTAACCCCTTTTTTGTCGGTCTTTGGCCCGGTGCGAGAACTTCTACAATCGGTGAGCGGCCTGATTTTGCAATTGATCCCATCGCTTTTTCTACAATGTTATTCAGTCCACCTTTTTTATTACCCGGTGTGGTATTGGCACTTCGGTCTACTTGGCCTGCTGCTAAATAGTCATCGTACCATTTCATTTCCCGAATTAGATCTTTGGCAACTTGTTCATTTGCTGCACGTGGAGTAAGTAGGTGAATACCATCGCGGACTTCCGTAACTTCAGAGAACATGACTGTACCGCCACATTGCACAATCAAGTCAGCTGCGAAACCAACGGCAGGGTTAGAGGTAACTCCCGAAAATGCATCACTCCCACCACATTGCATGCCTACAACTAAATTAGAAACTGGAACTTCTTCTCGAGTACGTTGATTAAGCTTTTCAAGGTGTTGTTCTGCCACGGTTAAAATATGATTCACCATACTTTCAAAACCGTTGTGGCGTTCATCTTGTAACTGAATAATATCTTCGTTTGCTAGGGGAATATATTTGTTTTCTTTAGGAATATTTAAAAGTCGTTCGGGTTGCATTTTTTCGCAGCCCAGACTCACCACCATAATTTCTCCACCAAAATTAGGGTTGAGTGCAAGGTTATGTATGGTACGAATAGGAACAATTGCAGCGGGTGCATCAATTGCCACACCACAGCCATATAAGTGATTTAATCCAACTACTCCATCTACATTTGAATATTTAGGAAGTAAATCACGTTCAATAATCTTAACGACATAATCGACAATACCCTCTACACAGTTAACACTGGTCGTGATACCTAAAATATTTTTTGTGCCGACGCTGCCATCCTTATTTTTATAACCTTTAAATGTATATCCGGTCAGTGGAGGAAGCTTGGGGGCGGGGCGAGTTGCTAACTCAAGATCATCTAGCTCAGGCGCCTCTGGCATTTGGGTAACAGCTTCATTCACCCAAGAACCTGCGGGTAAATCTTTGTTGGCATAGCCAATGATTTCGCCATAACGAACAATTGCTTCACCTTGCTTTAACGGCTCCAATAAAACCTTATGTCCTTGTGGTACTTCATCAACCAAGATGAGTTGGTATTCTTCAATATATGTCGAGGATGGTAAGCCACCGTCATTGACCACAATGGCTACATTATCGAGAGGACTGATTCTTATTAGGAGAGGCTTCAGCATGATCGTTCCTTGTATACATTTGAAGAGAGGCCATAACGCTTAATGTGTTTAAGCGTTATGGTGTAAAGGTTTAAGAAGTAGGTTTTAATTCGAAGCGCTGAATTTTACCGACAATAACGGTATAGCAAATGACAGCTGCGATGGCATGTATACCGACATAAGTTAATGCAAGGTTGAAAGAGCCTGTACTTGCCAAGATATAGCCGATCACAATTGGGGTCACGATTCCTGCCGTATTACCAAATGCATTCATCATTCCACCTGATAAACCAACCATTTCTTTTGGGGCAACGTCAGACATCACTGCCCAGCCTAAAGAGCCGATTCCTTTACCGAAGAATGATAAGGACATAAAGAATACAATTGCTGCTTGAGAATCTACGTAATTACATAAAATAATTGAAGTTGAAACCAAGAAGCCGACTACGATAGGGAGCTTTCTCGAAAAGCTTAAGCTGTAATTCATTCGAATTAATTTATCTGAAATTAAGCCACCTAAAATTCCGCCTACAAAGCCACAGAGTGCTGGTGCAACCGCCGCAAAACCCGCTTCTAAAATGCTGAGATGTCTTTCTTTGACAAGGTAAACAGGGAACCAAGTCAAGAAAAAATAGGTCAGTGTATTTACACAATATTGGCCAATAAAAATACCGAGCATCATACGTGAAGCAAGAAGTTGTTTAACTTTACTCCAAGTAATTTTCTCTTTTTTAGCGTTTTGGCTGTTTTCGCCCATATCGAGTAAAGCACCTTCTGAAGCAATGTATTTTACTTCTTCAGGATTGACTGTTGGATGATTGGTCGGGCTATAAATGACCTTGAGCCAGATAAAGGAAAGAATGATTCCTAAACCACCCATGACCCAGAAAATAGACTGCCAGTGGACGGTTGCAACAAGCCAGCCCATGAGGGGAGCGAAAAGTACGGTCGAGAAATAAGAGGATGAGTTAAAAATGGCAGCGGCAGTTCCACGTTCTTTGGTTGGAAACCATGCAGCAGCAATTTTACTGTTACCCGGAAAAGCAGGTGACTCAGACAGACCGACTAAAAATCTGAGTATAAAGAGTGAAGTAATGATGGTCGCAGTATCACCTAAAATGTCGGTAAAACCGATTAAAACAGTGAACAAAGACCATAAAAACAGGCTCCAGAAATATACACGGCGAGCACCAAACTTATCGAGTAGCCAGCCGCCTGGAATTTGACCAATCACATAGGCCCATGCAAAGGCCGAGAAAATATATCCCATAGTGACTGAGTCAATTCCCAGTTCATGAGACATTGGCGTTGCTGCCATTGAGAGAGTTGCACGATCACCGTAATTAAAAGCCGTGACCAAAAAAATCATCGCAAGAATGTAGTAGCGAGTTTTTGTATGTTTGGCTCTTTGCTGAGTCACTACAGCAATATTTGTTTGCAGATTATCCATATACAAACTCTTTTTAATAATCGACCTATTTGCATATCCGTGAAATAGGTGACGTCATGTCAAATTCATCGATAGAATAGATGATAAAACGGAATTTTGTATCTACTCTATAGTCCTAGTTCTAAAACCGCGTCTTTAGATGTATGACATCATATGATTAAAAATATTATTTTGGCAAGTAGGGTCAAAAAATAATTTTTATGCGGGTTTATATTGACAAGTTGTCTGATGTCTTATAAGTTTTGGTAATGAAAAAATAGTATCAGAATGCCAAGGAGTATTTTAATGGCGACCTCTACACCTATCGTTAAATCAATTCGAGCAATTCCTGTTGCTGGACATGACAGCATGCTGCTCAATTTGAGTGGTGCTCATGGACCTTATTTCACTCGTAATATACTTATTATCGAAGATAATTCTGGAAATATTGGTGTAGGTGAAATTCCGGGTGGAGAAAAAATTTTAGCGACGTTAAATGATGCTAAAGCCTTGGTAGAAGGGCAACCGATTGGCGAATATAAAAATCTACTTAAAAAAATTCAGCAAACTTTTGCTGATCGTGATAGTGGTGGCCGAGGCAATCAAACCTTTGATTTACGCATCACAATTCATGTTGTAACGGCTTATGAGTCAGCATTACTTGATTTGCTTGGCAAGCATTTAAATGTGAATGTCGCAAGCTTACTAGGTGAAGGCCAGCAACGTAGTGAAGTTGAAGTTTTAGGATATTTATTCTTTATCGGTGACCGAAAACAGACTTCATTAGACTATGCGACTACACCTCAGCATAACCATGACTGGTATAAAGTCCGTCATGAAAAAGCGTTAACACCCGAGGCAGTACAGCGTTTAGCAGAAGCATCTTATGACCGTTATGGTTTTAAAGACTTTAAATTAAAAGGTGGTGTATTACAGGGCGAGCAAGAAGCCGAAGCTGTTACAGCTATCGCGCGCCGTTTTCCAGAAGCGCGTGTAACGCTTGATCCAAACGGAGCATGGTTTTTAGATGAAGCAATTGCTTTGGGTAAACATTTAAAAGGTGTGCTGGCCTATGCGGAAGACCCGTGTGGTGCAGAACAAGGTTATTCAAGCCGTGAAATTATGGCCGAGTTTAAACGTGCAACAGGTTTACCCACTGCGACCAATATGATTGCTACGGACTGGCGTGAAATGTCGCATAGTATCCAATTGCAAGCTGTTGATATTCCTTTGGCTGATCCACATTTTTGGACATTGGAAGGTTCGGTTCGAGTTTCACAGCTCTGCAATATGTATAACTTAACGTGGGGTTCGCATTCTAATAATCACTTTGATATTTCACTTGCCATGTTTACCCATGTTGCTGCCGCTGCGGTAGGTAAGGTAACGGCAATTGATACGCACTGGATTTGGCAAGAAGGTACAGATCAGCTCACTAAAGCACCGCTTGAAATTAAAGACGGTAAAATTCAGGTGCCAACAGCACCGGGACTTGGGGTTGAGCTGGACTGGGATAGAATTAATCAAGCCCATGAACTGTATAAATTAAAAGGTTTAGGGGCTCGTAATGATGCCGATGCGATGCAATTTTTAATACCAAATTGGTCATTTAATAATAAAAAGCCGTGTTTGGTTCGTTAATGTTTTACCGATATCTTTGAAAAATTCGCTTTTTGAGTTTTCTTAATGCTTTGCTGTCCATATGGGCAGCTTTTTTTATGTCTAACGATTAGTCCTAATATTGAGAGTTTTTAAAGATGTTTTATAAAACAATAGGTTAAATTATTTTAGATAATGAACTTTGATCTTTTTAAAAAATTTAATTTTTCAGAGGAAAAATATATTGATTAAAATAAAATTTATGATGTAAGATGTCTGACAACATAAACATGTATGGATATTTTCTAATGGATGCTCTTGAGTTAAAAAACATTGTTTCTGATGGCCTTCTTTCTTTTCCGGTTACTGACTTTGACCAAAATGGGGACTTTAACAAATCTTCTTATGCAAAACGTCTTGAATGGTTAGCGCCTTATGGTGCAAGTGCATTATTTGCTGCGGGTGGTACAGGCGAGTTTTTCTCGTTAACTGGAAGTGAATACTCTGACGTGATTAAAACAGCTGTCGATACTTGTAAAGGTAGTGTACCGATTATTGCTGGGGCAGGTGGTCCGACACGTCAGGCGATTGAACAGGCAAAAGAAGCAGAGCGCTTAGGTGCACACGGTATTTTGTTAATGCCGCATTACCTAACTGAAGCAAGCCAAGAAGGTTTGATCGAACACGTTAAGCAAGTATGTAACTCAGTAGACTTTGGTGTAATTTTTTATAACCGTAGCGTTTCAAGATTAAATCTCGATTCAATCCAAAAGTTAGCCGAGATGTGCCCGAACTTAATCGGCTTTAAAGACAGCTCTGGTCAAATCGATATGATGACGGCAGTGACTCAGACTATGGGTGACCGTTTGTCGTATTTAGGTGGTTTACCAACAGCAGAAGTTTTTGCAGCGCCATATAAAGCCTTAGGTTGCCCAGTTTATTCATCAGCTGTATTTAACTTTATTCCAAAGACTGCAATGGAGTTTTATAACGCGCTTCGCAGTGATGACTTTGAAACAACCAATCGTTTGATTAAAGATTTCTTCTTGCCACTGATTAAAATTCGCGACCGTAAATCAGGTTATGCAGTAAGCATGATTAAAGCAGGTGCCAAAATTGTTGGGCATGATGCAGGTCCAGTGCGTCCGCCATTAAGTGATTTAACTCAAGCAGACTATGAAGATTTGGCTGCGCTCATTGCGACACTTGGTCCGCAATAATTCTAACTGTTTAGGTATTGGAGCTTTAAAATGAGTAAAAATAACGGTCGGCAGTTTATTAATGGTCAACGTGTTGCTGCAAATGCGCCAGCCCTAGAAAGTATAGCTGCAAAAGACTATCAGCCAACAGGTTATGTATTTAGTCAGGCGACCCTTGAAGAAGTGGATCAAGCTGCTCAAGCTGCACATAACGCTTTTTTAGTTTATAGCCAAACTTCTCAAGAGCAACGAGCCTCTTTTCTTGAAGAAATTGCTCGCCAAATTGAAGCATTAGGTGCGAACCTGCAAGAAGTCGCTTCACTTGAAACAGGCTTACCACTTGCTCGTCTTCAAGGAGAAACAGGCCGTGTTACTGGTCAGCTTCGACTGTTTGCTGAACTTTTACGCCGTGGCGATTTTTATGGTGCTCGTATTGATGTGGCATTACCAGAACGTAAGCCCTTGCCGCGTGTCGATTTGCGTCAATATAAAGTTGGGGTAGGACCGGTTGCTGTGTTTGGCGCGAGTAATTTCCCACTTGCATTTTCAACAGCTGGCGGTGATACCGTAGCTGCTTTAGCAGCAGGGTGTCCGGTTGTCTTTAAAGCACACTCTGGTCATATGGCAACTGCTGAGCTTGTTGCAGAAGCCATTGAACAAGCAATCGAAGTTTGCGATATGCCTAAAGGCACATTCAATATGATTTTTGGTGGCCGTATTGGCGCAAACTTGGTAGAACATCCACTGATTCAGGCAGCTGGTTTTACGGGTTCTCTTGAAGGCGGAATGGCACTTTATAACCTTGCGCAGAGCCGTCCTCAGCCAATTCCATTCTTTGCTGAAATGTCGAGTGTGAACCCTGTAGTGGTTTTATCTCAAGCGCTGAATTCTCGTGGTGAACAAATCGCACAAGATACGGTTGCCTCATTTAATATGGGATGTGGCCAGTTCTGTACAAAACCAGGGTTAATTTTAGGCGTACAAGGTCCTGAATTTGACAGTTTCGTAGCAGCTTTAGCTGAAAGCACGCAAAAAGCTGTGCCTCAGGTCATGTTGAATGAAGGAACTTTAAAAAGCTACCGTCAAGGTATTGATGCTCTAAACAGCGAAGCTGGTTTTGAAGTTATTGCGACAGGACAAGAGGCCGAGCTAGTTTCTCAAGCAAAAGCACATCTGTTTAAAGCGGATCAATCTGTTTTATTGTCAGGCAACCCAAAACTACAACATGAAGTTTTCGGGCCAATGTCGATTGTGATTGGCGTAGAGGATGAAGCGACTTTGTTAAAAGGGATCGGGGCTTTAGGTGGACAGCTTACGGCAACGATTATTGGTGATGAAAATGAGTTGTCCAAAGCAGGCGAACTTCTTCATTTGCTAACCGGTAAAGCTGGCCGTGTATTGTTTAACGGTTTCCCGACAGGAGTTGAAGTGTCTGATGCAATGGTGCATGGTGGTCCTTTCCCTGCAACGAGTGATGCACGCGGAACTTCGGTGGGTACGGGAGCGATTGAGCGTTTCTTGCGTCCGGTATGTTTCCAAAATACACCACAAGTTTTATTACCCGATGCATTAAAAGATAGTAATCCACTACAGATTACTCGTCTGGTCAATGGGCAATTAACTCAGGCTCAAATTTAAAAGTTGTGCAGCTCAATCAACGCTATTGAGCTGCATATTTTTTAACTTATTCAACGCATTATTAAATATCAACAGAAGCATAAGTTGCTTACTTTTTAAATATGTGTGAGGGTTTGATAACAGAGATAAAATATTTTGATTTTAATAACTTAGAGGTATAAAAACCGAATATGACTATCGTCTAAGTTTATAGTAAAATGAATTTTCTAATTTTTTCAACATTTCATGAGTTCTTCAGATTATGTCTAGCGCAATTAAACCTAGATCAACAAAAAAACTAAGCCAGATTATTGTGGAACAACTGATCGAAAAAATTCAGTCTGGAGACTTCCAAGTCGGAGAGAAAATTCCGACCGAACTTGAATTAATTGAAACTTTTGAAGTAAGCCGTTCTGTTATTCGTGAAGCCATCACTGAGTTGCGTTCTTTAGGGTTTGTCGAGACTCGTCACGGGATTGGTACTTTTGTAAAAGAGCAGACGGTTGAACAGAATTTTTTGCTGTCTAATGCCAGTTTAGAAACCATTAACGATATTGTTTCTTTACTTGAGCTCCGAATTAGCCTTGAGTCAGAAGCTGTTTTTTTAGCCTCTGAGCGCCGTAAGCAAATCCACATCGATAAAATGAAAGCTGCGCTTGAAGACTTTGAACGTCATATTTCATCAGATGCAAATGATGGCACAGTAAAAGCTGATTATGATTTCCATATTGCCATTGCTGAAGCTTCTGAAAACCAATATTTCGTTGATTTTTTGAAGTATCTGGGTGAAAAAATTATTCCACGTGCACGTGTTAAATCTATTGAGCAAAGTCCTGAAAATCGCGAAGAATATTTAAAAGCGGTTCACCATGATCATGTCAATATTTATAACGCAATTGTCGATCAGGATGGTTTGTTGGCTAGACAAATGATGCGAGCTCATTTGTCTAAAAGTATTAAAAAGTTTAAGCAGTAAAGCTTGAGCTAAGATTAAGAAAAAAATAAAAAAGAGAGCCTGTTTAGCTCTCTTTTTTATTTTATAGGGTGTTATTTACAGCTAAAGTTTTCAGCTTTCTCACTATCACCTTGACCATTGTAACGGGCGATCAGTGGGTAAGGGCAAAGTGGACGGGTGCGGTCTGGTGCCCAGTCTTGTGGAAGCTCAGTATTTACTTGACCACTTGGGTTACCTGCGCCGCGTGCGGTCGCAATGATTTTGTCAGGTGCTTGTCCATATTCCACCCAGTTGACTAAAGCAGTCAGCGCATCAAATTGGTCGGTCGCAATACCATCACGGGTATGGTTCATACCCGGAACTCTAAAGAAACGTGCGAAGTCAGGTGCTGTACCTTTTGCATCATTTTTATAGTGTTGCAGCAGTTGATCGTACCAATTTTGAGTGTCATCTACAGAGAAAACGCCGTCTGCTGTGCCTTGTACCACAATCATTTTTCCACCGTGATTACGGAGTTTATCTAGATTGAGTTCATCAGGTGGCATCATGAATGACATCGAACTTTCTGTGTACACATCATTGGTTGCTGAGAGTTTTGGATAGTCGGTATCGAAGTTAAAATTAAAGGCAAATTGTCTAGAATTTTGAGTCACAGTTGGGTCTGGTGGAACCTGAAAAAGAATGCCGACTGCAACGGGGTCACGTGTTGTTCCCACCGAAGATTCGAATTTCCAGCTTGCCCAGTTACTGCCGACTAAACCGGGGTCGAAAGGCTGGGTTGCATAGAGCGCTTGTCCAGCCGAATTTATAGGACCACGGTAAATGTTGGCTAATACATCAATTTGTTCGGTACTTAAACAAGTACCATCTCTTGTGCTTGAGCAAACAGGTACATCTTTGTGAATATCAAAAGCCGTACGGCAAGCCTCAACATCTTGGACCAAGCCATCTGCAACACCGTCTAAAGCATCGCATCGATCTAAAATCGCTTTTGCTAAAACTTTACGCTCTGAAAGAGTTAGAGCAGTACTTAGATCATTTTCATCTGTTGCGACACGACGAAGCTGCTGTGCCGTGTAGAGTTGAGCTGCGGCTGCACGAGGTAGGTGAAAACCTGGTGTGCTTGCTAAAATTCCATCATATTGGTCGCCCAAACGGGTTGCGGCAATCATGGCATGACGCCCGCCGTTCGATGTACCGCCTGCATAGGAGCGGTCTGGTAATTTACCATAGGCGGCTTTAATTAGGTTTTTTGCCATAGGCGTGAGTTTGGTAATTGCACCATATCCATAGTTAATTCTGGCTTGAGGGTCTAAACCGAACATTGGATTTTGTGAGGCATTATGTCCGGCATCGGAAGAAATAACAGCAAAACCATCATGTAGAGCATTGGTGAGTGGTCCACCGCTACCAACCTGACCCGTTGCAGGAACTAAATTACCATCGGTTCCACCATTGCCTTGATAGAGAAAACGACCATTCCAGTCTATTGGTAAGCGCATTTCAAAACCAATTTGATAGGTTTGTCCATCGACTGGGCTTACCCGTTGATCCATATAACCTTTGACTAAACAATGAGCGCCAATCGGTTTGTTGGCTACAGTCAATGTGCCTGCTTCTTGAAGGGTAGCTGAGCTAATGACCGTATTGTTGTATTGAAATCCAAGTAAGTTCGTACAGCTTCCTGTCATTTTTACGCCCACAGCAGGAGACAGCTGCGGTGGTTTGGTTGTTGAGGGAACCGTTGTGTCATCATTATCACTTCCACAGCCTGTCAAAGCACCAAGCATGGCAAGTACTAAAGCGGAGTGGGTCAAAATTCGTTTATTGTTGGTGTAATTCATTTATTCATATCCTTATTGAATGAATGGTTGTAATTAATCTAAAACCAAAAAATTAGCTGTGCTTCGTGCGAGCATTTTGTTGTTTTGCCAAGCTTCACTTTCGAGATTCAGTACAGTTTTACCTTGTTTAATGAATCGGCATTTTGTAATGACTTCACCCACAGCACAGGGCCTTAAAAAATCCATCGTTAAGTTAATGGTGGTGGCTGGTTTATGGTCATTGGCGAGATATGCAAAAAGGCCCATTACATCATCAAGCATCGCGCAGATCATGCCGCCTTCAACAGTGCCGCGTGGATTGGTAAAGCTTTCTAGCGCTGTGTAGTGGATGGTGAGTTCAGTGTTTTTGTCATTCCAATGAATATTGTGTCCACCCAAATGATGATGGATAGGCGGTAAGTGTTCTAAAGTTTTTTGATCCATAATGAAGGGTCCATCCTTTTTGTAGGTGTTATAAAAATTATTATTTCAGCGTATAGGCATCATAAATAACCGCTTTGCCCAAACGCATTGCACTACCTACCGCAACGGTCTGGTTAAGCCATGAGTATTTAGGTGAGCTGGTTTCAAACTGCATGGTAATTTTGAAATAGTAATTTTTCGGGTCGACATCTTTGCCTTGAGCAAGCTGTTTTAGTGTTTCTGCCGAGCCATGTCGGTAACCTTTGGTTTGAAGATAAATGAGAGCACCGTCATCGGTTTCTAACAAATATCGCGTATCAATAATGGCCAGCCCTTTACTGTCGACAATTTGCCAATCTGCACCATTATTTAAAATGCGGCCCTTAAGTGATTTCCCTTCAAATATCCCACCTGTAATGGGAATAATTCGGCGTTTACCTGCGTCACTGGTTGTGCCTAATTCCCAAACAGGCGCATTTAAATCAACACTGAATTTTGCTAAAGGCTCAAGCTGAATGGATGGTGGGCTATATTGAGTTTCGGCATGAGACAGGGCAATCAGAATCATTCCACAGAGTAGTGTTACAACTTTCTTCATGATGAATTTCCCGAAATAAAAAGAGGTTCTATGTGCGACAGAACCTCTCGTTTTGAATTATTTAAATTTCCATGTGTAGTCGATGTTGAGACGGGTTTCGTTTACAGGTTTGATATTGGCTGTAGAGAGCATGTTGTTGTCATAAATGGCGTAGCGTGCGCGTAACCCTAGATTTTTTAACCAGCCACTTTGAACGGTGTAGCCTAAATCAAAGTCTGTTTCGCGTTCTTTTAGATTGGTTCCACCTAAGTTGGATGCATAAATATTGTGACCTGTGGTGTAACGAGTCATAAAACGTAAACCCGGTACATAATCTTTAAAGTCATATTCATAACGGAAGCTATAGGCTTTTTCTTTTGGGTTTAAAAACTCGCCCGGCCATGTATCAATAAGAAGTCCAGTTTCACCGCCAGTCAAATATGGAAAGGCGGTGTCACCATGATGTTGGAAGGTTCCAAAAATAAATTTATGGTTTTGATGTTTGAGTTCGAAATGCGCATGATAGAGGTCATTATCTACTAAGCCTGCTTTTGCTTGTCCATCATCGCGGCTGCGGTAGTAACGTAATTGAGAGCTAAAATTAGTGGTGTCATTAATTTTGTGTTGGTGTAAAGCACCGACCATGGTTTGGTTATAAAGATCATCAACATCCATGTAGAAAGCGGTGAGTTTGAGTGCAGGATTAAACTGATAGTTTCCACCTAAATAATAAAGCCCATCAGTTTCGGCACTTTTAAATCGTCCATTCACCCCAGAAATTTTAATTTTTTCATAGTTGGTCGAATCCCGATGATTCACTTTGTCGAGATAGGCTGCCTGTAAATCAAAATCTTTAATATCTTTGCTGGTTAGTGAAATTCCTCGATAAGTTTGAGGAAGTAGACGCGCGGGTGAAGCTACTAAAACAGGATTCATTGGCATGAGCGTACCGATGCGTAGCTCGGTCTGGCTCATTTTCGCTTTTGCTGTGATCCCAATCTCGCCATAAGAGTCAGCAGGTTCATTGGTACGCGTGTCTCTAGGTAAGTTTCCTGTACCTCCGTGTTTGGCATCGGCATCGAGTTTAAAACCTGCCGTTGCAAGCACATCCAGCCCGAAACCGACAGTCCCTTCGGTATAACCTGAATTGGCTTTAAGAATAAACCCTTGTGTCCAGTCCTTGGCAGCAGGGTACGCGGATTGCTTTTGGTAGTCGCGGTCAAAATAGAAATTTCGTGTGGTGAGTTCTACTGAACTATTATCAATAAAACTGCCAGCCCACACTGAACCAGAGAGCATAAGGGTAGAGTACATCCATAATTTCGACATAGCATTTCTTCCTGAAATATCATTTTTTGTTTTCAACAAGGCATAGTTGTTGTGTGCCTTATTCGGTTTTTAAATCGAATTATTTTCCGAGCAGTTCTCGGGCCACGATTTCTTTCATAATTTCATTGGTTCCCCCATAAATTTTTTGTACTCGTGCATCCACAAAAAAACGTGAAATCGGATATTCCTGCATGTAACCGTAGCCACCAAAAAGCTGAAGTAATTGATCAATCACTTCACATTGAACATCGGTAATAAAGCATTTCAATGCGGCAACTTGAGTGACGCTTAACTGGTGTTGTTGATACAGCGCTGCACATTGATCTACAAAAGCTTGAGCGGCTTTTGCTTTGATTTGAGCGTTTGCCAGCACAAAGCGTGTGTTTTGCATTTGGCTTAAAGGTTGTCCGAAAGCTTTACGCTCCAGCACATAGTCTTTAGTAATTTCAATGGCGCCTAAAATTGACCCCAACGCCATCATGGAAATACTCAAACGTTCACGCGGTAACTCTTGCATTAAATAAGCAAAGCCTTGTCCTTCTTCACCTAAACGCTGAGTTGCAGGCACACAGACATCATCAAAAAATAGTTCGGCTGTATCTTGAGCATGTAGCCCGATTTTTTGTAATGAACGACCTTTTTTAACGCCGTCTAACGCAGCGTCGACTAAAAAAATCGAAATGCCTTTTGCTTTGGCTTGCGGATCGGTTTTTGCTACCAGAATGACCAGATCGGCATGCAAACCATTTGAGATAAACGTTTTTGAACCATTCACACGATAATGATCATTTTCTAAAATGGCTTGAGTGCGTATGGCCTGTAAGTCTGAACCAGCATTCGCTTCGGTCATGGCAATTGCAGTGACGACTTCACCTGTCACCATTTTCGGTAACCAATAACGTTTTTGCGCTTCAGTTCCAATATTTTGCAGGTAAGGAGAGACCAACTCATTTTGCCCACCAATGGCAACCGCCAAAGATGCAAAACCAGCTTGAGCAGTTTCTTGAACCAGCATGAGTGAGTAATGAACAGGAGCACCATAGCCGCCATATTCCTCGGGCACATCAACACACAAAAAGCCATTTTCCCCAAGACGAAGCCATAGATCACGTGGGATAAGGCCATCGTGTTCCCACTGTTCGTAATACGGGGCAACCTGTTCTTTTAAGAACCTGCGATAGCTGTCCCGGAATAGTTCAAATTCTGTATCGTGTGGCATGTTGAACCTTTTTTTAGGCAAAAGTGAGGCTAAGGCCCAAACCGAAGTTTGAGCTTCCTTTTTTATTTCAATTGCTTATTGCTTTAAGGTGGGTACCCGAATAATCAGTGGGTTTTCGGCCTGTTTTTGATAAAGCTCATCAATTAAAGCGGCACGACGTTTCGTAATACTGCTTTGATTGAGATTGCCTTTATCGGTTACTTCACCGGCATCTAACTGAGGTGGTTCGGTCATTAAATAAAGCATTGAGACTGTATTTGAACTGCCAGTCGCATCTTTATTAAAGGTCGTTAAAAATTGGCGGAACCATTGCTGGACTTTAGGATGCTGTAATATCTCTGTTGCAGAATGATCACCAAGCTTAAGACCTGCATATTGAGCACAAGCTTCTAATTTTGGAAAAATCAGAAAACCAACAGCATTCAGGTTTGAACCAGTAATACAAACATCTTGAATCAGTAAATTACCTTGAATGAGCACTTTGTTGCGTAATGTGCCGACATTCACAAAAGTACCTGTGTTGAGTTTAAAGTCTTCGGCAATTCGTCCGTCGTACATCAGACCTTTAGTTGGATCATTGATGTCGACTAAACGCACAGCATCACCCGTATGGAAAAAGCCTTCATCGTCAAAAACAGTGCTTTGCTGGTCTGCCTTTAGACGCCAATAGCCTTTCATGACGTGTTTGCCACGAACGCAAAACTCAAGTTTGTCACCACATGGAACTAGCTTAATTTCGCATCCCGGAGCAGGGTAACCAATAAAACCAGCCATCACGCGTGGACCAGTGGTAAAAGCACAAGAGGGAGCAGTTTCGGTCATGCCCAATCCGCTCATGATGCGGATTTTTTCTCCGCAATGTTGCTGAGCAATTTTATCGAGTCTGTTCCAGCCCGCTTCTGAGAGCGCAGCACCTGCAAAGAATAAAATTTTAACTTTGGCAAAAAAGCGGTCTCTTAATTCTTCATCTTTTTCTAAAGCTTCGGTGAGTTCTTCCCAACCTTTTGGCACATTTAAATAAACGGTTGGAGAAATTTCTTTGAGATTACGAATGGTTTCATCAAATTTTCCTGCAATGGGTTTGCCATCATCAATGTAAATGGTACCGCCGTTATAGAGTGCGATGCCGACATTGTGACTGCCGCCAAATGTGTGGTGCCAAGACAGCCAGTCGAGTAGGACAGGCGGCGTTTCTTCAAACTCAGGGAAAGTCTGCAATAACATTTGCTGATTAACACACAACATTAAATGTGTGGTCGGTACAGCTTTAGGTAATTTGGTTGAACCTGACGTAAATAAGAACTTGGCAATTTGGTTTTCATCAAGGGTTTGATAAAACTCTTGGACATTTGAAACAGGCGTATCTAAAAGCGATTGAAAAGATGTGCAGATCTGATCGCCCACAATGCCTTTATTGGTCACCACTTCAATATCAGGCGTAATACATGCCTGAATCGCTTTGGCAAAAGCTTGTCCATCGCTGGCATAGACCATACCAGGTGTAAGCACTTCAAACACATGTTTGAGTTTGCCAAAGTCTTGAGAAATCAGAGAGTAGGCAGGGGAAATAGCTGAGAAAGGTACACCCGCCAACATGGCAGCCATAGACAGTGTTAAATGTTCGAGATCATTACCACTTAAAATGACCAGAGGTCTTTCTTGGCTTAAATTACGATCATGCAAAGCTTGAGCAATGTGCCATGCACGTTGTAAAACTTCTGCATAACTCAGTTTGACCCATTCACCTTGAGCATTGCGTTTTGCTGCAAAAATATGGTCTGGTTTAGTTTGTGCAAAATGAATTAAACGATCTGTCAGTTTTTGTGGATACGGTTTTAATTGCTCTTTTGGGCTGATATAGAGCGTGTCATCTTTATGGTGATAATGAATATCATGTTGCCCTAATTTTACGAACCGTTCGCGGTCTTGTGATTGAGTGGCATTCATTTGCATTTCTTTCACTCCATGGAAAGCGCATCACTGCGCTTTATTTTTTTGCATCATGCAATTTTTATTTAATATGTCGGTATTCGCATTAGCCTGACTAAATCGGGTAATGACGTGATTGGGTTTGAATGGTAATCCAGCGTAGTTCGGTAAATTCGGCAACAGAGACTTTACTACCAAAACGTCCGTAACCACTCGATTTTGTTCCGCCAAATGGCATTTGAGCTTCGTCATGTACGGTTGCGCCGTTAATATGACAAATACCCGAATCAATCTGTTTAGCGACTTCTAATGCCTGCGAAATATTCTGGCTAAACACTGCCGAAGACAGACCAAACTCGCTGTCATTTGCCAGTGCTACGCCTTCTTCAATGCTTGAAAAACGTTGAACTGTGCATACAGGTCCAAATGATTCTTCGCGGTAAAGCAGCATGTCAGGTTTAATATTGAGCACCAGTGTCGGTTGCATGGTGGTATCTTCAATATGAATACCTAAAGGTAAGTCAGCACCTTTGTTTTGGGCATCTTCCAGCAAATGCTGAATACGGTTTGCAGCACGGCGACTTTCTAAAACACCGAGTACATTATCTTTTGAGGTTGGATTACCTGCCTGAATAGAGCGAGTTTTCTCAATCAGCTTTTCAATAAACTGGTCGGCAATTTTGTCTTGAACCAAAACACGTTCGGTCGACATACATATTTGCCCTTGATTAAAGAATGCTCCAAAAGCAACTGCATTTACGGCTTCATTAATGTCAGCTTCATTTAAAACCACAACAGGGGCTTTACCACCGAGTTCGAGTAAAACAGGTTTTAAATATTTGGCAGCAGTCTCGGCAATAATTTTTCCGACTTTGGTTGAACCCGTAAAATTAATACGCTTCACGGCTGGGTGAGACACTAAACGCTCCACGATTTGTGGTGCATCTTCAGCGGCATGCGTAATTACATTCACCACACCTTCGCCAAGACCTGCTTCATGTAACACTTCACCAATTAAACGATGTGTTGCTGGGCAGGCTTCCGATGCTTTTAATACAACGGTGTTGCCACAAGCCAAAGGCATAGCAAGCGCACGTGTTGCCAAAATGACAGGGGCGTTCCAAGGTGCAATGCCTACAATCACACCACAAGGAACCCGCACACCCATTGCAAGATTGCCCGGCACATCTGACGGAATCAGACTTCCGTCAATTTGTGTGGTCATGGCTGCGGCTTCACGTAACATGTTGGCAGCAAGATGAACGTTAAACCCATACCATGTTGCAGTTGAACCTGTTTCTTGCATTCCAGTTTCAATGAATTGCTCGGTTTTTTGGTCCATTAAATCGGCTGCTTTTAATAAGCGTAAGCGACGTTCGGTAGGCGAGAGTTTCGACCATACTTTAAAAGCTTGTTGTGCCGATTCGATTGCACGGTCAACATCTTCCAGTGTTGCGGCAGCAGCTTTACTGGCCACTGATCCATCAATTGGGCTAATACGCTCAAAAGTTGCCTGATTTGATGCATCAACAGATCGACCGTGAATAAGTAACTGTACATTTTGCATGGGTTGTGTCCTTACATTGCCATTAAAGTATCAAAAGTTAACCAGTGCGTTTATAACTCTGTAAACCCGGTTTAATTGATTTTTCATCTAAAAATTGTTTCAAACCTTCTTGGCGGCCATTTTCTGTATCGCGGTGGATACATTGATCAAGTTTGGCATATAAGTAGTCTTCGTTTTGGTCCCATGTCAGTTCACGGCAACGCTTAAAGCCATTTTTAGCGGTACGAAGAACTACAGGGTTTTTCTCAAGTAGGCAATTTGCAAGTTCAGTCACTTCTGCTTTTAATTGGGCAAGCGGTACGCTTTTATTCACAAGGCCCATGGTTTCAGCTTCTTTACCACTAAAGGTTTTACCCGTCATGATGTAATACAAAGATGCACGGTGACCTACGGTATCTGCCATTGCTTTGCTTACAAGGTTGCCCGGTGGGATGCCCCAGTTAATCTCAGATAAACCGAAAGTTGCTTCATCTGCTGCAATTGCTAGGTCACAAGCCACTAAAGGTGAGAAACCGCCTCCAAAGCACCAGCCGTTGACCATAGCAATGGTTGGTTTTGAATACATACGAAGAAGTTGCCACTGCCAGCGACAAGAGTCACGGCGAATACGTTCTTGGAAAATTTCAGGCTGAGTGTCGACTTCACGGAAATATTCCTTCAAATCCATGCCTGCTGTCCAAGAGTCACCAGCACCCGTCAAAACTAAAACACGCGCATCTTGATCAAGCTCAAGAGTTTCGAGCACATCAATCATTTCACGATTGAGTGTTGGGCTCATGGCATTTTTCTTTTCTGGGCGGTTTAGTGTTACCCATGCAATTCCATCTTCAACTTTGACATCTACTGTTTCCCAGCGGTTTTCATAACTCATCTTCATACTCCTTGAATGATTTTTAGCTGTTCTGGGATTTAATCTAATATCAGTTAAACTTACATTCAAGTCTTTTTCATAAAATTTCATAAATATTTTTTAATTCATTGTATTTTAAATGTTAATTATTTTTTAAATTAATTTAATATAAAAATATGTTGATTTTTTAGTAAGTTTAACTGATATTTTTTGGTGTGTTTAAACAACAATACACAAAGGGCTAAATGGAACGACTAGTCAATAAAGGACAACACAATGGAAAAAATATCAGGACAGCCTTCAAGGGCAAAAATCACGTTGCTACTGTGCTTTGCCATAGCAATTTTTGAAGGGTTTGATCTTCAATCAATGGGGGTAGCCGCTCCACGCATGCGGGCTGAGTTCATGTTAGACAATGCCCAGATGGCGTGGGCGTTTAGTGCTGCAATTTTAGGGACGTTACCAGGTGCAATATTAGGCGGTCGGTTTGCTGATATTGTCGGGCGTAAGAAAATTCTGATTTTTAGTATTTTACTTTTTGGAATTATGTCTTTGCTAACGGCTTATGCTGCTAACTTCAGTTTGCTATTACTCATTCGTTTTTGTACAGGTTTAGGAATGGGTGGAGCACTTCCGATGATGATTACACTTGCCTCTGAAGCTGTACCTGACCAGCACAAAGGCACCGCAGTGAGTATTATGTATAGCGGCATTCCTTTTGGCGGATTACTCACTTCTGTGGTTGCGATGTCGTTGGCAGGCGATGCAGAGTGGCGTCATATTTTCTATATTGGTGGGATTGCACCTATTTTACTCATTCCACTGATTATGCGCTTTTTACCTGAGTCAAATGATTACCTGCAACGTAAAGTTCAAGCGCAAAAAACGACACCATTCTTGGAAGTTTTATTTGCCAAAGAACGTCGTATGTCAACCATTCAGCTTTGGGTCAGTTTTTTCTGTACGCTAGTCGTACTGTATTTCTTGTTGAACTGGTTACCGTTGCTGATGGGTGCGCAAGGCCTATCAAAACTACAGGCAAACTATGTACAGATGGGCTACAACGTTGGCGGAATTTTAGGTTCAATCCTCATGGGCGTATTGCTTGATAAATTACGCATGAGCTTTGTGATTAAGCTGATTTATCTCGGCATTTTATTTTCGCTTTGTTGTTTAGCAATTTCTCCGACCGTTGCTTTACTTGCACTTTCGGCAGTGGGCTGTGGCTTATTTATTGTAGGTGGACAATCCGCTTTGTATGGTCTGGCAGCAATGTATTATCCAACTGAAATGCGGGGAACTGGTGTAGGTTCAGCAGTTGCAATTGGCCGTATAGGTTCTTTTGCTGGGCCTTTAATGGCTGGCTTTTTACTCTCACTTGGACAAAGCTCGACCATCGTGATTGGTTCAAGCATTCCAGTGATTTTAATTGCAGCGATCTCTGCATTACTTCTTGTCAAAAAACCTAAACAGCCTGTACATTTAGTACAAAGCTCAGGTGCTCGCTAAGTTTTAACGAAAGTATGGGGGTTAGAACCTCATACTTTCACTACAGATTTTCTTATGATGATTGAAAGGTTATGGTACGTTCGAATTTAGTTCCAAAAAAAGTAGAAGATGAGCCTAAGTTAAGTTATATGATTGCTCGTGTTGACCGAATTATTAGTAAACATTTAACAGAACATTTAAAAGAGCTTGAAATTACCTTGCCGCAATTTACTGCACTTTCTGTTTTAGCTTCAAAAAGTAATTTATCCAATGCCAAGCTTGCTGAGCGCTCTTTCATTAAGCCGCAATCAGCCAACAAAATTTTGCAAGATTTACTGGTGAATGGCTGGATTGAGAAAAAACCGGACCCAACACATGGCCGCCGTATTTTAATTACGCTGACTGAAAGCGGTATTGAAAAGTTAAACAAATGCAATGAAGTGGTTTTAAAAGTTGAAGAAAAAATGCTTGAAGGCATTGATATTAACCTGGCTTATTTAATCCGTAATAATCTCGATATTATGGTCAATAATCTTAAAAATCTTTGATTGAATGTAGTTTGCGATTTAATTTATTAAACGTAGTACACATGCTTAAGCACTGATTCACACAGAAAATTTATTTCATTTTACAAATGAACTTGCTAGCATCGAAGTGACGTTTTTGGTGATGTGTGGCAGCGAATGTCTTCAGGACAACAAGTTTTACTTAAACTAAGAAAAATGATTATTTCAGGGGAACTTGAAGGCGGTGCCAGAATTGCCGAAATTCCGACTGCCGAGTTACTTGGTGTTTCAAGGCAGCCTGTTCGTATTGCCTTTCGGTTGCTCGAGCAAGAAGGCCTCCTCATTAAAAACCCAACTCGTGGTTACACGGTTCGTGAAATTTCAGAGCAACTTGTTCATGATGCGCTCGAAGTACGCGGTGTGTTGGAAGGGTTGGCTGCGAAAACTTTGGCAGAACAAGGCTTAAGCGAAGAGCAGAAAAAGACGCTGCAACATTGCATTCAAGAAACTGAAAAACTATTTAATGAAACAGACGAGTTTGGTGATGCTGAACTGGAACGTTATCACCATTTCAACGTCATTTTTCATGACACGATTATTGAAGGCGCGCAAAACGTCGCACTCATCCAAGCCTTAGCGAAAAACAATCAATTGCCGATGGCGTCTGCTCAAGCCATTACCTATGACCAGAATCAAGCTTTGTCTGAATATCGTCGTTTGCACTATGCGCATTTACAGCATTGTTCGATTTTCGATGCATTGGTACATCGTCAGGCAGGGCGTGCTGAAACTTTAATGCGTGAGCACAGTAGTGTGGTGATTTTGGGTGAAACGCTAAGAAATGTTCTCAGCGCTTAAGGTGAAAGAAGTTCCTTTATTTCTGAATAAAGGAACTTGGGTATTAAAGCTCAATCACAAGATGTTTAGTTTTTGCACGAGAACAGCAGGGCGTAAACTGGTCATTCAATGCATGTTCCTCATCGGTCATAAACATATCTCGATGATCTGGAGTGCCTTCTACTACACGGGTAATGCACGTACCACAAATACCTTGTTCACACGAAACAGGAATATCAAAACCATTTGCAATTAATGCTTCTGTTGCTGTCTGCTCTGGTAATACTTCAATTCGGCGGCCCGTACCTTTCACTTCAATGGTAAAAGCTTCATCGTTGGACGTATCTATCTTTTGAGCAACAAAATGCTCTTGATGTAACTGTTCGCTATGCCAATCTGCTTGTTCGGCCGAGCTCATGACAAACTGCATAAACCCTGTAGGTCCACATACATATAAGTGTTTATCAGGTGAAGATTGGCCCAAAGCCTCTGCCATATTACATTCGGTGTCTGGTTGGTCTTGAATGTGAAAATGAACTTGCTCACCAAAGTGCTCGGTTAAATTGCCATAGAAGGCAATCATTTCATGACTACGAACAAAGTAGTGTAATTCAAAAGGAATATTGGCCGACTTAAGCCGATATGCCATCGACAAAATAGGGGTAATACCGATACCACCCGCAAATAAAACCGCTTGTTTGGTTTGAGGATGAATTTCAAATAAATTACGCGGCTCACCAATTTTTAAATGATCGCCTTCACGATATTCGGTGTGGATGCAACGTGAGCCACCGCGTGAATTGGCATCATGTAAAACGCCAATCACATAACGATGCTTTTCAGTGCAGCAGTTTGAAAGTGAATATTGACGGGTGAGGCCGTTTTTTAGGTGCACATCAATATGCGCACCTGCTTCAAAACTCGGTAGCTCTGTACCATTTGCTGCAACCAATTCAAACGCACGAATGGTCGGGGTAAGCTGGTGAATTTTTTGAATGATAACGTCCATGTTCATGCTCCTTTAAATAATCCGAATGTTTGGAAACTTCTGTGCGGACGTTTCAGGAGGTGTTTTATTTTCTTCGGCAAGTAGTCGGTCAATGACCTTACGGGACTGGACACCGCCTGCGTCGATGTTGAGCATTAGTAACTTGCGATGTGGGTTGTTTAAAATATTTTGTTGTTGTTGCTCCAGCATTTCTAAATCTTCAGTAAAGATTTTGCCTTGACCTTCACGAATTTGATCGGTGAGTTCAGCATTGTCTGGCTGGAAGTTACGTGCCATTCCCCAGAAATACCAGTGAGAGGTTTCAGTTTCTGGTGTAATAAAATCAACCACAATTGAGGAAACTTTTTTGTCACTTGGTGCGTGATAACCACCATGTCCGGCATGCGCTACACCCACTTCAATATGAACATTACTTGGTGCAAAGAAGTGACAACGTTGCCAACGGTCAACTGGTACATCGTCTGCCAAGTGATTACCGCGAAGGGCCATTTGCCAAAATGGAGGTGCGATCACATTTTCCATATAGCGTTCGGTAATCACATGATCACCGTCAACTTTAGTGACTGGCAGGGCTTCATCAATTTCTTTTTGTCCAATACTGCTGGAGTGAACATAGGTTTCGTGTGTTAAATCCATCAGATTATCGACCATCAAGCGATAGTCACACTGAATGTGAAACAGGCCTCCGCCATAGCTCCATTCAGGATGATCTGCCCATTCTAAAGTTGGCAGTTTTGCTTCATCTGCTAAAGCTTTCTCGCCTGGCCATATCCAAATAAAACCGAACTTTTCGACAACTGCATATGATTTGTTGCAAGGGAAACCGTTTACACGTTGGGCTGGCATTGAAACGGTCTTTCCGTCACAGCCCATTACTAAGCCATGATATCCACACACAAGGTTTCCATCTTCTACATAGCCAAGTGAAAGTGGGGCACCGCGATGGGGACAAAAATCTTCAACGGCTGCAACTTGATTTTCTTTGCCACGGTAAAAAACAATTTTTTCACCACAGATGGTGCGACCTAATGGTTTGTCTTGGATTTCTTCTGGACGGCAGGCAACATACCAAGCATTTTTAATAAACATTGTGACGACTCCTTATCACTTATTGGATCCAATTTATAACAAACAAAAATATTGGTCAATTGATAAGCAGTATATTTTTTAAAAAATATTGATCTTTTTATTTGATTGTTTTGTAGATTTTTAATTGCTATTAAAGACTTTTGTATTTACTTTGAATTTTAGAGGCTAAATTTTATTCATCTTAATTTGGATCCATAATGACTGTGGTTAAGCCATTATGGGAGTGTGGAAATTTAGAAATTAACCGTGTAGTGAAGCATCATGCGCTGTTCATCCAGACTTTTGCCATGTTTGGTGTCGTAGTTAATATTTAAGAAAAGAAACTTAAGATTTTTAATCCAAGCATTGAGATCATACTGAATCAACACATCACTTTCTTGTTCAAAGTCATTTTGATTCATTGTTTGAAATGAATCGCCATAAATATATTTGTAGGTCACTTTTAGACCCTTGATATAGTCTTTAAAGTCATACGAGGCAACGAAATGATAAGATTTTTCATCTGCTTTGGTAAACGCGCCTAAGGTCCAGTTCACCATGTGCGGGATGGGCATATTGTCGAGTTTTGGAATACCATCTTTGCCAAAGTTTTCTTGATAGCCAATTCCAGTTGTAAAGTTTCCATGTTTAATGAAATGCATGGCCCCTACAGATGTATTGTCATATTCGCCAAGCTTTGATTTGCCGACATCGTCGTGGCGAAACACACGTAATTTTGTGGTGTGCTGCTTCGTCCATTGATAATCAAAAGCAAAGTAACTTTGATTGATGAGATCTGTTAAGTAACCATTATAAAATTTCCAATGATATCTAGGTGTTTTGCCGTCCCATTGAAAGAAATAGAGCCCGTCAGATTCATGTTTTGATATGGCGAGTTTGTGGTAGTCCTCCTCATTTTTTGGTGAATAACGGTTAATCAAACCCAGCTCGAAATTTTGTTGCGGTGTCTTATATTTTAATTCTAAGCCTTTATAGTTCACGCGTAATTGATGTGTATCCACTTGTGGCGTAAGTGGTGAATCGGGAGTGATTTCACCTACATTCATGCGAAAGTTTTGATATTCAACTCCAGCACCTAAGCCATATTTAACTTGGTCTTGTGCTTGTTTCTTGGTGTTAGGGTCAAAGGGTATGACCATATCATTGGTGTGTTGGTCGCTACTTAGACGATAAGCATATTGAATGCTTGGATTGAGGTGTAGTTGAACCTCATTCAGTTTGGTTGACCAGTTGCCACGATAGATCAGACCTTGGCTCAAGCTATGAGTATCGGGGCTGGTCCCATTTTCATATTGTCTGTCGAAGTTGAATGTTTTTAGTGTGAGTGTATTTTGAAAATTAACATCGACTGCACTATGAGCTAAACAGCAGGCAAGGGTCGTCCCTGAGAAGAAAATCCCATAAATAAAAATATGCTTCATTTTTAAATCCGTTTAAAAGCGTTTTACTGTTCTAAATCCGACATGGCTGGTGGCAAGGTCGAGTTCTTGTGGATGCCTCGCGGCAGCACGATAACGCGCGCAATAGTTGGTTGCACATAAATAAGACCCACCTTTAATCGTGTATTGCAAAATCTGTTCGTGACTTTGCCGATATTTCGATGGATCTCCCATATGATGATCTCTTGGACCTGTATAGGGTGTTTGCGTCCATTCCCATACATTGCCAATCAAGTCGTATAAGCCAAATGGGTTTTTGCTAAAACAACCAACAGGAGCTACATCCTTAAAACCATCTTCCTGAACATTTTTATAAGGAAATTCACCTTGCCAGAAGTTGGCTGCAATATGACCTTCATGAGTAGGGCCAATATCGGAGTTTTGCTGAAAACCTTTGGCTGCATATTCCCACTCAAGTTCGGTCGGTAAGTCATGACCCAGCCAGTTTGCATAAGCGTAGGCATCATTCCATGTCACCATGCGAACAGGCTCGTGAGGTGCTGGTTGTTTAGGGTTGTTTGGGCCCCATGGGTGTTTCCAATTGGCCCCTTTTTCAAATTTCCACCACTGTAATTCTTCAACTGGATGATCTGGCTGTACAAACATAGCTGCGCCGCCTTGCTTCTCTGCATCGGTGACATAACCCGTTTGTTTAACAAACTCTTGAAATTGAGCATTGGTGACTTCAGTCGCATCAATTAAAAAAGCGGGAACTGAAGTTGCCTGTAAATTTAATGGGCGTTCATCTTCATAACCTTGTGTGGTGCCTAAAACAATTTTTCCTTGAGGAAGTTTGACCATGCCGGCTTCTTTATTATTGGGCCAACCCGAAGGAAGGCCCGAATAAGAAGAACATTTAGCTTGAGTGCCTAAATCGGGTAAGGTGGTTTGTTCTAGTTGAGGTGTGGTTTTTTGGCATGCACAAAGTAAGAGGAACGATGAAAGCATCATGATCTGTTTCATCTGGTTTTCCCTACTTTTTATTGTATTGCTCAAAATCCACGACACCATTTTCGTCTGCATATCTTAAATATTTGTCATTTAAGACTTTGACGATTTCAGGATGGGCTGCATAAACATTATGTTGCTCATTAAAATCTGTTTTTAAATTGTAGAGCTCCCAGCCATGGCTCTTAAATTTAGAAGGTGAGTTTTCAATAAGTTTCCATTGGTCAGTTTTGGCGTAGCGGCTGCCATGCAATTCTTTAAAGTCATAATAATTAACAGGTCGAATACGGGCAGTATTATCTTTAAACGCAGGGATCAGACTAAAACCAGATGGTTTAATTCTGGTGCTTGAAGTTGGATAAACCTGATTATTTTGAATACCCGCTAGTTCCATTACAGTTGGGAATATATCTCTGACTGTCGCAAAGTTATTGTTAATTCCACGTTGTTTGGAAATCTGCACAGGCGATTTAACAATAAATGGAACTCGTACTCCGCCTTCTGAAGCAGCTGACTTCCAGTGGGTAAATGGTGTGCTGCTCACTTCGGCCCAGCGTGGACCCATATAAACATATGAACTGGCGTTGCCTATATTTTCATAGCGATTGTCGGCATCACCCATTGGGAAATTGTGATCACCACCTTCAGCGCCGTTATCTGACATAAACACTATCAAAGTGTTGTCATATAAATGATGCTTTTTAAGATATTGAATGACATCACCCACGCGGTCGTCTAACTGGGTAACCATGCCCGCATAAACTTCCATTTTACGCGCTTCATATTTGCGCTCTTGTGGGGTGAGTTCATTCCAGCTTTTGGTGCCTAAAGCTTGGTTACCACGCTCGACTGGGTATTCTGCATTTGCAGGAATTAATCCTAATTGCTTTTGTCTAAGAAAGCGTTGTTTACGAATTGCATCGTAGCCTTGATCGTATTTACCTTTATATAAGTCTCTATAATGAGAAGGTGCTTGTAGCGGCCAGTGTGGAGCGGTATAGGCTAGGTAGGCAAAAAATGGTTTTTGCGCTTTATTTTTGTCTAAGTATTCAAAAGCTTTTTGTGTAAAAAAGTCGGTTGAGTAGTAGTTGTCAGGCAAAGTGGTCTTTTGACCATTTTCAGTGTATTGAGTATTGCGCGGATAGTTTTTAGGTTGGTCTTTAAAGTGTAAATCGAAGCCATCGAGCAGAGCAAAAGATTGATCAAAACCACGGGCTTTAGGGTTTTGTTCGGGAGCATAGCCTAAGTGCCATTTACCGACCATGAAGGTGTAATAATCTTTTGTCTTTAAAATCTCTGCGAGTGTGTAAGCATTTTGCGTTAAGTGTCCTGAATAGCCATCAATTTTGAGTAGTGCAAGCGGGCTATCGGCGCCAACCAATTTTTCTTGTCGTTTTGAAGTTTCATACATCGCACCTAAACCTACCAAGTGGTTATCGGCACCTGTCATAAGCTGTGCACGAGTAGGTGAGCACATTGATGAAGCATGAAAATTAAAAAGCATTTTTCCTTGCTTTAACAGGCTATCAATATGAGGGGTTTTAATTTCGCCGCCATAAGCGCTAATGTCTGAGAATCCAAGATCATCGGCCAAAATAATCATGATGTTAGGTGGTTGTTGATTTTTTGGAGGTGCTGCTTGCGTTGTGTAAAACAATTGGCTGGCAAAAAAAAGTCCTAATGTAAGCTGACTTACTCTTTTGAGTTTCATAACAACAATCCTTTGATGTTTTATAAATGCATCTTGCATTTCTTGGAGATAAATAAAGTATTTTTTGGCTAAAAAATGCTCTGGAATCGATCATAATGGATTTTTTAATATGGATCCATAAAAATATTCAAGCATTCTAATTTTATGTTTTTAATAATTTTATACTTATATAATTTATGTGTTTATATACTTTTTAATAATCCATTTATAATTTTAGTTGATTTTTTGGATCCAAATATTCAGTATAGAAAAAGAGCAGGATGCTCAAGAAATAAATATTCCTCTAGGTCATTATGGATACGGATATGCATAACCACCCAATCGCTCATATCAGCAATGTCGTGTGTATGTCTTATCCAAGGGAGATACACAAATGGAAAGAGACGTTCTAAGTGAGATCAATCAAAACAACATGAGCCGTTACCAATGGTTCGTCATTTTGATCTGTATTTGTCTCAATATTATTGATGGCTTTGACGTGATGGTAATGGCATTTACCGCTCCATCCGTGTCAGCAGAATGGTCACTTTCAGGCGCACAAATTGGCTTATTGCTGAGTTCAGGTCTTTTTGGAATGGCTGCTGGTTCCATTTTTCTCGCGCCTTTAGCCGATAAAATCGGTCGCCGTTTACTCATCTTAGTTTGTCTTGTCATTGCAGGTCTGAGCATGCTGGGCTGTGCTTTTGTACAAAGCCATGGCATGTTAGCTGCACTTCGGTTTATTACAGGAATTGGGGTGGGCGGCATCCTTGCTAGCAGTAATGTGTTGGCAAGTGAATATGCCAATGCTCGCTGGCGCAGTCTTGCAGTGAGTTTAATGTCTACTGGTTATGGAATTGGCGCGACACTGGGCGGAGTACTATCACTGGCATTGATTGAGCATTTAGGTTGGCGCTCAATCTTTTTAGCAGGTGGCATTACTACCATTGCAATGCTGGTAATCAGCGCATGGTTATTACCAGAATCTTTAGATTACTTACTCGCGAAACGACCAAAACAGGCACTAGAACGAATTAATGCCACTGTAAATCGTATGGGGCTAAACGAATTACCAGTTATGCCGCATTATGAAAAAATCAGCACGCAAAATGGTAGTGAACTGGGCAAGTTATTTACTGGACAACTTGGATTTCAAACACTTTGTTTGTGGTTTGCATTCTTTTTAGTGATGTTTGGCTTTTACTTTGTGATGAGCTGGACACCAAAAATTCTTATTTCAATGGGGATGTCTCCACACCAAGGCGTAAGTACCGGTATTTTAATTAGTATTGGCGGTATTTTCGGGGCAGCTATTATTGGTTTATTGGCATCACGCATGAAAATTTTCTATGCCTTAAGTCTATTTTTAGGGCTAACCTCGGCATGTGTTTTCCTATTTGTCGCAGTCTCATCTCAAGTCAGTATTGCACTCATGGTGGGGTTATTACTTGGCACTCTCATCAATGGCTGTGTAGCAGGTTTATATTCGATTTCTCCAACAATTTATGATGCCGAAATTCGTAGTCGCGGTGTGGGCTATGCCATTGGTTTTGGACGAATTGGGGCAATTTTATCGCCAACGGTCGCAGGCATTTTTCTGGATAAAGGTATAGCACCCGCAACGCTGTATGCCTATTACGGTGTGGTGTTTATTTTGGCTATTTTCCTGATTTTAAGTTTGGGTAATGCTTTTTACCGCAGTCAAAAAGAGCAAAACTACTCTCTTAAAACAGCACCTTAATCCATTAAAAATTAAATAGTTGAGATAAAAAATGAAAAAGACACCATTGTGGGTGGGGGTATGCTTGTGCCCATTATTTAGTCAAGTTGTGCATGCCGAATTTCTTGCAGACAGTAAAGCTGAGCTAACACTACGTAATTTTTACTTTGACCGAGACTATAAAAAGGATCCATATCCCTATACAGCAGGTAGAGATTGGGCGCAGGGTATAATTTTTAAAGGACAGTCTGGTTATACCGAAGGAACAGTTGGGTTTGGTGTTGATGTACTGGCAATGGCAGGTTTTAACCTAATGGGAAGCCGAGCTGATGACTATGCACGTAGTGGTTTATTACCAGTGAATACCGATAACTCGCGTGATGATTATTATGGAAAAATAGGTATTACAGGAAAGGCTAAATTTAGAAAAAATGAGCTTTTTGTGGGGGATTTAGTTCCACAATTACCAACCATTTTTTCATCGCCAGCGCGTTTGTTCCCTCAGACTTATCGTGGTATCCGCTTTGTTTCAAATGAAATTCCAAATCTTCAACTCGAAGGCTTTTATGTCGACGAAGTACGGCAACGTGATTCGATTCGCTATACCGATGTTGGAACAGACAATATCAACCATCGTTTTGACAAAGCGGCAACCACCGATTCTTTTTATACGTTGGGAGGAAGTTATCAGTTAAAGGATTATCGTCTACGGGCTTACCATGCTGAACTCAAAGACATTTACCTGCAACAATTTTTAGGTTTTAACGGCAAACAACCTTTAAATGATCAACTTAATTTTTTAAGCGACGTGCGTTTTTTTAATAGTGAGGAAACTGGAAGCAAAAAAATAGGAGAGGTCAATAACCGCCATATTAGTGGCTTATTTGGTTTGAACTATCAAAATCATACGATTTCTTTGGGCTACATGCAGTCGTTTGGCTCGACTGGTTTACCATTTTTGTCGGGAACCGAAAGTCCGGTTGCGCTTGATTTTATGAGTTCGGACTATTCAAATAAAGACGAAAAAGTCTATTCGATTCGTTATGAATATGACTTTAAAAATGCGCGGGTAGGTGATGTTTCATTAAACGGACTGCGCTTTATGACTCGCTATGCAAAAGGTGAAGACATTGATTTACTGCAATATGGCGATCAGCGTTTTAAAGAGGAGTCGATGGAATTTGATTTAGGCTATAAAATTCCTGAAGGTAAGCTAAAAGGTTTGGGAATGCGAGCTCGTTTTTCTCACTATCGCAACGATATGCCTACCAATATGACCTTTCACTCGACAAATGAAACGCGGTTGAATGTTGACTATACCTTTAAATTTTAACGTTCAATATTTAACTAAATTCAAGACCAGTTAAAACATTGTGAGCAGCAATGTTTTAACTTTAGTTATCAACTTCACAAAATCCCTCTATAATACCGCCAATCTTATTAAAGCCAATTGAGTCGTTCATTAAACACATGGCTTTAATCTCTCATTTTTTTAAGTCAATTTCTTCGCTGTGATTCGGCTTATTTTTCAATATTTAGAATTTTATGTGTCTGTGCTGACACATAAAAATATTTAGGTGCCAGCATGGAAATCAAGGTTAATTATCTCGACAATCTTCGACAGGAAGCTAAGTTCGATGACTTTACGGTAATTGCCGATCAACCAATTCGCTACAAGGGTGACGGTTCGGCACCGGGCCCATTTGACTATTTTTTAGCATCGTCAGCATTGTGTGCAGCGTACTTTGTAAAAGTGTATTGTGCAGCTCGAGATATCCCAACCGATAACATTCGTTTATCGCAAAATAATATTGTTGATCCTGAAAACCGTTATAAGCAAACCTTTAAAATTCAAATTGAATTACCAGCCGATATTTCAGAGAAAGATCGCCAAGGGATTTTACGTTCGATTGACCGTTGTACTGTTAAAAAAGTGATTCAAACTGGTCCTGAATTTATTATTGAAGAAGTGGAAAGCATCGATGCAGATGCACAAGCATTGTTATTGCCAAGTCTAACTTCAGAAAGCCATACCTATATTCAAGGTAAAGACCTGCCATTAGAAGAAACCATTGCCAATATGTCTGCCATTTTGGCAAATTTGGGCATGAAGATTGAAATCGCATCTTGGCGTAATATCGTGCCGAATGTATGGTCATTACACATTCGTGATGCACAATCTCCGATGTGCTTTACCAATGGTAAAGGTGCAACTAAAGAAAGTGCTTTGGCATCTGCATTGGGCGAGTTTATTGAGCGTTTAAACTGTAACTTCTTCTATAACGACCAGTTCTGGGGTGAAGATATTGCGAATGCTGAATTTGTGCATTATCCAGATGAAAAATGGTTTAAACCGGGTCCAAATGGTGAATTACCTAAAGAAATCTTAGATGAATATTGTCTTGAGATTTACAACCCAGATGATGAGTTACTGGGCACGCATTTATATGACACCAACTCAGGCAACGTAGAGCGTGGCATTTGCTCGCTACCTTTTGTGCGCCAGTCTGATGGTGAAGTTGTCTATTTCCCATCAAATTTAATTGAAAACTTGTACTTAAGTAATGGTATGAGTGCGGGTAATACTTTGGCAGAAGCCCAAGTTCAATGCTTATCAGAAATTTTTGAACGTGCTGTTAAACGTGAAATTTTAGAAGGTGAAATCGCACTTCCAGATGTTCCTGAAGACGTATTAGCAAAATATCCAAGTATTGTTGCTGGTATTAAAGGTCTAGAAGAGCAAGGCTTCCCTGTATTAGTTAAAGATGCATCATTAGGCGGTCAGTTCCCTGTAATGTGTGTGACTTTAATGAACCCGCGCACGGGTGGGGTGTTTGCATCTTTCGGTGCGCATCCAAGTTTTGAAGTTGCGTTAGAACGTAGTCTGACTGAATTACTTCAAGGCCGTAGTTTCGAAGGCTTAAATGATTTACCTCAACCGACTTTCCAAAGTAATGCAGTGACCGAACCGAATAACTTTGTTGAGCACTTTATTGATTCAAGCGGTTTGGTATCTTGGCGCTTCTTTAGCTCTAAATCTGACTATGACTTTGTTGAATGGGATTTTTCTGGCGAAGGCGAAGAGTCGAACGCAGAAGAAGCTGCAACATTGTTCGGCATTCTCGAAGAGATGGGCAAAGAAGTATATATGGCAGTCTATGAGCATTTAGGTGCGACTGCTTGCCGTATTTTAGTACCAGATTATTCAGAAATTTATCTTGTTGAAGATTTGATTTGGGATAATACCAATAAAGCACTTTCATTCCGTGAAGATATTCTAAATCTACATCGTTTGGATGATGAACAGCTTGAGGCATTAGTTGAGCGTTTAGAAGAATGCGAGCTAGACGATTACACTGAAATCACCACGCTGATTGGCATTGAATTTGATGACAATACAGTTTGGGGACAGCTCACCATTTTAGAACTGAAATTGCTAATTTATGTGGCTTTACAACAGTTTGAAGAAGCAAAAGAGCTTGTAGAAACTTACTTGCAATACAACACCAACACCGTTGAGCGTGGCTTGTTCTATCAGTGCATGAACGTGGTGCTTGAAGTGATGTTAGATGAAGAACTAGAGCTTGAAGACTACCTTACGAATTTCCGCCGTATGTTTGGTGACACACGAATGGACGCGGTATTAGGTTCTGTCGATGGTAGCGTTCGTTTCTATGGTTTAACACCAACAAGCATGAAACTAGAAGGGCTTGATCGCCATTTACGTCTGATCGAGAGCTATAAAAAATTGCATGCAGCTCGCGCTAAAGCCGTAGCGATGTAATTTAAAAAGCGAAATAAAAAAGCCTATTTTTAAATAGGCTTTTTTTATAAAACGACTCGCTAGTTTAAGCAGAAGCTTTGGTGGTCTCTATGGTTTCTGCATCTACTCTATGATCTTGCTGCTCATCCAAAGTATGTTTAGCCGGAATATAAGACATTGCGCGTTCTGCAAGTGCTGTAATGGTAAGACTTGGGTTAACGCCCAAATTGGCACCTAACATTGAACCATCCACAACGTATAAGTTTTTATAGTTAAAGACACGGTTTTGTCCATCTACCACGCCACGCTCTGGACTTGAAGCAATTGCACAACCACCCATACAGTGGGCTGTAAAAGGTACGTTAAACAAAATTTCGGTAATGGTCGTCATTGGGTGACCATTAAACATTTTGGCAACTTTTTCGGTAAAAGCATTGGCCTGTGGAATATACACAGGTAGTTTTTTACCTTCGCTCGATAACACCTTGCCAAAAGGCCAGAACCAATTACGTTTCAAGCGCATGTTGATGGAGGCATCTGCTGTTTGCATCACCAAGAAAATTAAAGTCTGACGTGCAAAACTGACCGGATTACTCATGCGAAGAAAAATAAATGGATGGCAAATGAGTGCCCATAACCAAAAGAAGATACGTGTCCAACCCGGTTTACCTTTCGCCATATAAGTACACATAAGACCCATGGCATCTGAACCAGTTTGGTAACGTGTTGCTTCAATGTGGGTGTCATGGTCAATGTAAATACTTGAACCAATGGCCACACCTTTACTCATGTCGACATCTTTACCAAAAAAACGAACACCTAAAATTGACTCAGCATTAGTACGAACCCGATTGCCCAAATCATCAGAAACATTTGGCAGAGAACCAGACTGTTTTAAACGGAATAACATCTCTTGCGTACCCAAAGAAGATGCAGAGAAAATCACATTTCGAACACACCATGTACGGCGTTGTTTGTTAAACCATGAGCTTGAACATTCAGTCGTAACTTCATAGCCATCGCTGCCATCGGCTTTACCATTAAGTGGTTTAACATCAACAACTTTGGTTTCTTCGTAAACCTTGGCACCATTTTTTTCGGCAAAGTACAAATAGTTTTTATCTAAGGTATTTTTTGCGTTGTGTTTACAACCTGTCATACAACCGCCACATGCGGTACAGGTTCCGCGGTCTGGACCTTCGCCGTTAAAATATGGGTCAGGGTAGGTCTTGCCGCCTTGTTCACCTTCGGGTGGAAAGAAAGTGGCAACACGAGTGGGTTTAAATGTATGACCAACACCGACTGCTTCACCCATTTTTTTTAGCATATGATCGGCAGGACCGAAAATTTTATTATCAGTCACCCCAAGCATGCGTTCTGCTTCAGCATAGTGCTGTGGCATTTCATTTTTCCAGTCCGCTGCATCTGCCCACGTGCCTTCATCCCAAATATGTTCAGGTGGAACCAGTAAGGTATTGGCATAGGTGATTGAACCGCCACCTACAGCATTACCGCAAATAATGGTGACATGGCGAAAAAAACGCATGTTGAAATAACCAAAAAGTTTCATGCCCGGACGCCAAATCCAGCGACGGGTATTCCAGTTATTTTTAGCAAAATCTTTAGCTTCCCAGCGTCGTCCCATTTCCATTACAGCAACAGAGTAGCCTTTTTCGGTTAGACGGCAGGCAGAAACACTACCACCAAAGCCTGAACCAATAATGAGGTAATCATAGTCATAATTGTTTGTTGTCATGCCGAGGACTCCTCTCTGGCGATATTTTTATATTGACTGTGTATGTTTATCAATGAATTGCCCAATGCGCTCAATCGAGTCATTAGATTCGTTTAGTATACCCGCGTGAAACTGAAAAACATGCCCGACTCGGTCATAAACCTTCAAGTTCGTCGGAATACCATACTTTTCGGTTTGTTCAGCGAGACGTTTTGCATCGTCCAATAAGACTTCTTCGGTACCGACATGAATTAGAATAGGAGGTAGACCAGTTAAGTCAGCATAGAGTGGGGAACAGATTGGATCGGTTAGCGATTTTTGTCCGCAATAGTTTTTTGCACACCAAGCTAACCAGTCCTCTGATAGCATCGCATCTTGAGCAGCATGAGTTTTCATCGTGCTTCCAGAGAGGCTTAAGTCAACCCAAGGTGAAAGTAAAACTAATGCCGCTGGTAACGGTAACCCTACATTTCGTATTACAATTGCAGTACTTAAACTCAGTCCACCGCCCGCAGAATCGCCAGCAATCACGAGTTTTTTCGGGTTTTGTCCTTGGGCAAGTAAAGCTTTATAGACTGCAACGACATCTTCAATAGCAGCAGGGCTTGGGTGCTCAGGGGCTAGGCGATATTCAGGTAACCAGACTTGTGCTTGAGCTGCATGTCCGATTTGCGCCGCAAGTTTGGTGTGACTTTTTGAGCTACCCACCACATAGCCTCCGCCATGTAAATACAAGATGCCGACGCCTGATTGAGTCGTTTTGGGCTGAATATGGACTGTCGGTACTTGAGCGATGGTTTGCTTTTTTGTTTTATAGCCACGTGGCCCAAGCACAATTGCACTGGCTGCATCGCTACAAAAACGTTGTAGCTTTAGTGGTGTTTTAGGGGATAAAGCTGGACGTAGTGTGGTACGAATAGTCCATGCAAGAAGCTGCTTCATAATAAGGACTCATACTAAGCATTTAATGTCAGTCAGCATCTCTTAAAATGAAGAGTATGCTGACCACTATTTTTATTTTGCTGATTTGTTGAGTAGGCGAGTTTGCAAGGCAGTGGCAGTTGCAAAAATCTTTTGGTAGCCTTGTGGCAGAATACGTTGAATCATATCAACGGCTTTCGCATCGGCTCCAATAAGTAAACGGCGACGATCTTTACGAACAGCTTCTAAAATTTGTTGAGCGGCATCATCAGCAGGGGTGCGAAGTAATTTATCGAAAGCATCCTGACTTTTTAAAGGATCCATTCCTAAAGACTGGACGCTATTATTCATGCGGGCAGCTTTGGCAATATTGGTACGAATACCACCCGGATGCACACAGGTCGCACTCACTCCAGCATTTTGCATATCAAGTTCTTGGCGCAATGATTCAGTAAAGCCACGAACGGCAAATTTACTAGCGTTATAAGCACTTTGAGTTGGTTGAGCTGTTAAGCCGAACATACTGGAAATATTAATAATATGCCCGTCACCACTTTGCTTTAAGTAAGGTAAAAACTCTTTGGTTCCATAAACTACGCCCCAAAAATTAATACCAATCAGCCATTCAAGGTCTTCGTAGCTCACACCTTCAGCCGTACTACCAATTGCGACACCAGCGTTATTAAAAATCAGGTTAACTTGGCCATGTTCATCTACTACTGTCTTTGCCCAAGTTGCAACTTCATCACGCTTAGCCACATCAACTTTTTGAGTGGTGACTTTGACAGAATAGGGTGCCAACAGCTCGACTGTTTTCGCTAATCCAGCTTCACTGATATCGGAAAGTGCCAGATGGCAACCTTGTTTTGCGAGTGCTATGGCAAGTGCTTGTCCAATACCAGAGCCCGCACCTGTCACAGCTGCGACTTTATTTTTAAAAGACTTCATAAAATTCTCCGTTTATTTTTCTCATTTCCTATGGTGAAGCTTGTTTAAGAAATAGCCGAAACCTGAGTGTAGTTTTCAATATCGAAGCGACGAGTACGTTGTCGATATTCAAGGGTAAAAACTGGCCAGTTATTGGTATTTTTGCCGTCAGCAGTTTGATACCAACTGGTACAACCTTGCGCCCAGACAGTTTTTTTCATTTTTTCTTGAATGCTTTGATTAAACTCATGTTGAACTTCTGCACGAACATTGGTGAACAGAAGTTTGTTTTGTAGGGTTGTTTGAATGGCATCTAAAATATAATTCACTTGGCTTTCAATCATATACACAATTGAGTTGTGCCCAAGATTGGTATTTGGACCATAGAGCATAAAGAAATTTGGAAAGCCGCTAACAGTTAAACCGAGATAAGCTTCTGCACCATCTTTCCATGTGTCTTTTAAGGTGCGGCCATCAAGACCTGTAATCTGCATTGGCGCCATAAATTCCGTTGCGGCAAAGCCCGTACCATAAATAATGGTATCGACTTCACGCAGATTTCCTTCAGTATCTAAAATACCGTTTTCAGTAATTTCTTGAATGCCCATATTAATCACATCAACATGAGGCTGGGTCAGTGTTTCATACCAATGGTTAGAAATTAAAATACGTTTACAACCAATTGGGTAATCCGGCATAAGGCGGTGGCGTAACTTCCCATCTTTAACGACTTTACGGATGTGACGCTGGAATAAATATTCCACCAACGGCATTTCATTTAAAGAAGTTGTAAAGGCCAGCAAACGAATTTCATGGTGTCCATATTGCAAAGCACGGTCTAGACTTTGCAAAACTGGCAGTTTACGGAAAGCTTTTTTCTCTAAAGGCTGGTAAACCCGATCCGGTTTGGGAATAACATACGGTGCCGAGCGTTGATAAACATCGAGATGGGCAACTTGTTTAGCAATTTCAGGTACAAACTGAATTGCGCTTGCACCTGTGCCAATGACTGCAACACGTTTGCCAGTTAAGTCATAGTCATGATCCCAACGTGCTGAGTGAAATGCCTTACCTTTGAAGTTTTCAATACCTTTAAGTTTTGGATAGGCTGGGCGGTTAAGTTGGCCTACCGCGCCCACTAAAAATTCAGCTTCAAATTGTTCGCCAGTCGTGCTTTGAATGTGCCATACACCTTGTAGGGCATCAAATTCGGCACTGGCTATTTCAGTATTAAATTGAACATGTGGACGAATATCATATTTATCCGCACAGTGGCGTAAATATTGATAAATCTCTTGAGATGTTCCGTAGCGATTTTTCCAGCCTAGCTCTTGCTCAAAAGAAAAGGAATACAGATGAGAAGGCACATCACAGGCAGCGCCCGGATAAGTGTTGTCACGCCAGACACCGCCAACATCAGCAGCTTTTTCAAAGAGGGTAAATTGTTCAAAACCTGCTTGTTTGAGTCGAATGGCTAAACCTAAGCCTCCAAAACCAGTGCCAATAATGGCGATGCGTACATTTTTATTTGAATTAGACGACGAATTAAACATGGGCTGCTCTAAATCCTTAAAAACAGTGAGGGAAAAAATCGCAATTTCCTGTATGCAGAATAGACGTTTATTTGCTTGATTTAGAGGATGGATGAGGACAAAATATTGTGATTCGAGGACATTCTGAGCAATACAGTGAAGTATGCATGGGCTTTTGAACGCAGTGTACATAGTGTTCGGTTAATGGCTGATTTTGCGGTGGAATCAGGCATTTCTTATCAGACGATTTTGCAAGGGACAGGGCTTAGCCAACAACAATTACTCGACCCTAATATGGTGGTGACAGGCCATCAGGAATTACAGCTGATTAATAACTTGGTTGAGCAACTAGGAGGCAGACCAACATTAGGTTTAGAGGTAGGTACGCGCTATCATTTCACCACATTTGGGCCATTAGGTATGGCTCTGATGAGTAGTGCGAGCATTCGTGAAGCACTAGATTTGGCTTTAACCTATTTTACTTTAACCTTTGCTTTTACACGCTTTGATGTGTCGGATACACCGCAAGGAATCCGTATCGAAATTGATGAGCAAGATATTCCATCTTCAGTGCGTCAATTCATTATTGAACGCGATGCCGCTGCACTCATTACGGTACAGCGAGATTTGGTGCAGGACAATTTTTGCCAGTATTTGGCTTTTTCTTTCCAACTCAAAGGTGATGCCGAGCCTTATCAGGACTTATTTGGTGTGATGCCAGAATTTGGTGCTGCGAAAAGCTTTGTAATTCTTGACCCGCAAAAAGTAGATCAAAAGCTACTTATGGCAAATGATTTGGTGCTACATACAGCCGAAGAACAGTGCCGTCAAATATTAGAAAAACGCCAATCACAAAATAAATTTACAACCTTAGTGCAACAGCAACTTATGAATGTGCGAGGGGAAATGCCTTCTATGGAAATCGTGGCTGAACGTTTGCATTTAAATGTTCGTACTCTACGCCGTCATTTGGCATTAGAGGGAATGACTTTTATTCAGATACGTGAAGAGGTCAGACAAGTTCTAGCTGAGCAATATTTGGCATTACCAAAAGTTTCGGTTGAACAGATTGCCGAGTGGTTGGGTTATGCAGAACCTACCAGTTTTATTCATGCTTATAAAAGATGGCATGGGAAAACACCTCATGCCATGCGTTTAGTACAAAAATAAAAAAATGAAGGGTGCTTTTGCTTTCCCTTCATTAAAGAGCAGTTTATTTAATAAAGCTTAGTTGCTTACTGATTTTTTCTAAAATCGGTGCTTTCTTGGCTTGAAATTCAACTTTGTTTTGTTGAATCAGGTTGTTGCCTTTGGTGTCGATAGAAATAATGAGCGGACCAAATTCTCTCACACGGTTAATCCAAAGGGTTTCTGGCATACCTAGGTCTTGCCATTCAGCGCCTTCAATCTCTTCAACCAAAGTTGCTGCAAGTACTGCGCATCCACCTGGGAAAATCGCATGAACTGCAATATTTTCCTGACATCCAGCAGCTGTTTCTGGTCCCATGCCACCTTTACCCACAATGAGCTTAACGCCAGTTTGCTTGATAAATTCCCGCTCGAATTTTTCCATCCGCATACTGGTTGTTGGACCAATCGAAACCATTTCGAAGTCGTTTTCACCTTTCTTACGCACAATAGGGCCGGCATGAAAAATCGCTCCGCCTTCAAGGTTAACTGGTAGTTCTCGACCTTGTTCGATCAGTCTGCGATGGGCAACATCGCGACAAGTCACTAAACGGCCAGTCAAATAAACCACATCACCGACTTTAAGGTCTAAAAGATCTTCATCTTTGATTGGCGTTGTCAGAATTTTTTTCATAGTACAACTCCTTCATGAGACAAGATTTCATACGACATATCTGGGTTAATCTTAATTTTGCCACGGCGATGTGCCCAGCAACCTGTATTTACGGCAACCCCAATGGTTGATGGGTGGCGCGCAGAAGATTCAATATTGACTCCCATCACACTGTTATTGCCTGTTAGTCCCTGAGGACCAATACCAATTTCATTAAGACCTTGTTCTAACAGTTGCTCCATCAAGGCAGCGCGTGGGTTATCACTTGTTGAGTCAACCGGACGCATAATCGCGAGCTTAGAAAGGCGAGCCGCTGTTTCAACTGAAGTCGATACGCCAACACCAACCAGTAAAGGTGGGCAGGCATTAACACCGCGTTCGGTAATAACATCCATCACAAATTCAGCAACGCCTTCGTAGCCTTGACCTGGCATTAAAACTTTTGCCGCACCCGGTAAGGTACAACCGCCACCAGCCATATAGACATCAATGGTACAAGTGTCGAGTTCAGGTACAATACGCCAATCTAACCATGGAATTTGAGTACCTGTATTTGTGCCCGTATTTTTTTCATCGAAGGTTTCCACAGCGTTGTGACGTAAAGGACCTATGCGAGTTGCCTCAGCAGTTGCTTCGCTCAAAATATCTTGAAGTTCACCAAGCAAAGGGAAGTTGGCACCTGCTTCAACAAAATATTGAATGACACCCGTGTCTTGGCAGCTTGGACGGTTGAGTTTATCGGCAGCTTGCTGATTTTCTTCCATCGAGTCATAAACTGATTTAGCCAATGGATTGGTTTCTAAAGTACGCAGTTCAATTAACTTGCTTTTCACATCTTTCGGTAGGCGTTTTCCAATATAAGCCGTAAATTTGGCCATGGTGTCCGTAAGGGACTGGACTGCAATATCTTTGTCCATGTTGTGCTCCTTGAAGAAACTTGTTCAGATCTAATTGATATAAATAGGGTTATTGTGTGGCTTTGGCAGTATTTACTTTCACTTTTTGGGAGAAGCTCAGCACTAGTGTTAGTAAGGTCGAGATAATCAGTAAGCCCGCAACAAAATAGAGTCCACCTGTGAAATCTCCAGTTTGATCTTTAACCCAGCCGATCATGGCAGGGCCTGCAAACCCACCTAAATTTCCGATTGAGTTAATCGTGGCAATGCCTGCTGCTGCGGCTGATCCTGACAAGAACATGGTTGGCATGCTCCATAGCGGTGGCTTGGCACAGCTAATACCGACATTCACAATGGTAAGTGCTGCAATTAACCCAATGACGTTGTGTGTGCCTGCTGCAATTACGAGACCAACTGCTGCGGTTAAACATGCAAGAGCAACATGCCATGTACGTTCATTGGTGCGGTCAGAGTGTCGAGACCATAAAACCATGGCAATGACAGAAACAATTGGTGGAATGGCATTTAAAAGCCCCACAGTCATAGACGTCACGCCAAGCTGTTTAATAATTTGTGGCGCCCAGATGCCGAGTGTATAAAGCCCAGCCGACGTTCCGAAATAAATCAATGCAAGAGCAAGTACTCGTGGGTTGGCAAGACCGCGAAGAATGCTGTGATGCTGAGGTGCATTTTTTCCTACATCTTCTTCCTTCATGGTTTTTACAAGCCATTCGCGTTCATCCTGTTTTAACCAAGTAGCTTGTTCAGGGCGGTCAGTCATATATTTAAAAACCACAACACCTAAGATGAGTGCTGGTATAGCTTCAATAATGAACATCCACTGCCAGCCAGCGAGACCCCAAATTCCATGCATTTCAAGTAACGCGGCAGAGATTGGTGAACCAACTGCTGTGGCAATTGGGGCGGCTGCCATAAATAAAGCAATCACACCAGCGCGATGTCGTGCAGGAAACCAGTAAGTTAAGTACAGAATAATGCCGGGAAAGAAGCCAGCCTCGGCAACACCGAGTAAAAATCGCATAACGTAAAAGCTGGTTGAGCTTTCTACAAAGGCCATACCGGCTGCAATCAAACCCCATGTCACCATGACTCGAGCAATCCAGATACGGGCACCGACTTTATGCAAAATAATGTTGGATGGGACTTCAAATAAGAAATAGCCCAAAAAGAAAATTCCGGCACCAAACCCGAGAACCGAGGCTGTAAAGCCTAAGTCTTCTTTCATGGTGAGTGCGGCAAAACCAATATTGACGCGGTCGATATAGGCTATAAGGTATAACAACATAATAAACGGTACGATTCTCCAAGTAATTCGACGTAACGTTCGCTTTTCAATATCCATTTCCATGTCATGACTCCATATTCATGACTACCAATCCTGATTGGTAGTTTTCGCTTTCTTTACCGCTATTGATTCGGCTAGATGGCTTTTCCCGTTCATCCACAGCATTCCTTCTGCGAACGTTTTTATGCTCTTAAACAAGAGGCGACTTATGTCGGGAAACAATGAAATGGATGTTAAACCCTTTAAAAAACTGATGAATCGATATAAAGTTAAATCACTATTGCAAAAAACTTAATAATCATGAATGCAGATACGGAATTAGCTTTCTTTTGTTTATTGGTCAAACAAGGAAGTCTTGTCGCGACGGCACGAGAGTTAAACTTGACTCCACCTGCGGTTTCTAGACGTTTAACTCAACTTGAAGAGCGTTTAGGCGTAAGACTTTTAAATAGAACAACACGGCGAATTAGTTTAACCAGTGAAGGTGAGGTCTACTTTGAAAATGCAGTTCGTATTTTAAAAGAGATCGATGAAATGGAGCGTTTGGTTTCAAGTAGTCGGGCAGCGCCCAAAGGGGTATTGCGTGTGAATGCTCCTTTAGGCTTTGGTCGTTCTTATATTGCTCCAGCGATTTCTACGTTTGCCAAAATCTATCCTGATGTCGATATCCAACTGCATTTAACAGACCGCCCGATTAATCTGCCAGATGAAGCCATTGATGTATCAATCCGCTTTGGCGAAATACCTGATTCACGTCTAATTGCAAAAAAATTGGCAGCCAACCGCCGTTTATTATGTGCATCACCTGGCTATTTAAAGACAGCAGGGCAACCACTCACTCCTCATGATTTAACGCAGCATCAGTGTATTGTGATTCGGCAAAATGATTCTGCTTATGGCAATTGGCGGTTAAGTCATGGCAAACAAGTTGAAACCGTTAAAGTTCATGGGCAACTGAGTACGAATGATGGTGCAGTTGCATTAAATTGGGCCTTAGAAGGCTATGGTATTTTGATGCGGGCAGAGTGGGACGTAGCAAAATATTTAAGAAGTGGTAGATTAGTTCAAGTGCTAGCGGACTATGAAACACCACCAGCAGATGTCTATGCGGTGTATTTAGAGAGACTGAATCTGTCGCCTAAAGTCGCGCACTTTTTAGATCATTTACGCCAATTTTTAAATCAGCATGTCGATGGGCCAGAGCCTCATTCAAGTTGGTAACGATGGTATTAACCTCAATTAAAAAAGCCAACTTAAGGTCTAAGTTGGCTTTCAACATCATTTTCTATTTAAACGCAAATGCAATAACCGTGTTGCTGAGGTGTGGCGAATTTCATCGGTCCGTGCATTAAAATATCGTTCAGTAATGGCTTCACCTGAAAGATCTTCGATCACTTCAAATCCCATCTGCTCCACGGCCTGATGTAAATCTCTTGGTTTAAATTGGCCCAATAAAGGCTCTTTCAGCAAATGAGTAAACTGCGCAACCCCCATACTTCCAAGTCGCTCAATACCGTTTAATTCCTGAAAATCGGTCGAATAGTCGAGTACCACTTCGCTATCGTTTGCAGCAAATTCAGCAATACTTTTTAAAGTTTGTAACGTAGTTTGCGGATTTAAATAGTGCGTTGTGCCTAACCACGAAAAAAATGCAGGAGCAGATGAATCATAGACACTTCTGGTCAAGGCTTCCGAAATAGACTCTTTTTCAAAGTTAATCGCGACAAACTCAACGGTAGTAGGAATATTTCCTAACTTTTTTAGCTTGGCTTGTTTGGCCGCTTGAGTATCAGGATGATCAACTTCAAAAATTTTCAAAGTAGGATAATGGTGTGATTCACGTAGTGCAAAAGAGTCTAGGCCAGCACCCACTAATACATATTGTTGAGTATTTTGTTGAACTGCCTGAGCAAGTAAATCTTCGGCATAGCGAGAGCGACCGACCACTTGTCCAGTAAGTAGACCTAAAGTACGGTTTAAAACCGCAGAATTCATGACTTTAACAATCAGTGAACTAGAGAGAAGTTTTTTCCAGCCTTTACTGGTTAGTTCAAAAGCATAAGGATCTGAAAATACAGGGTTCTGTGTATTTTGAAAATGATTGGCCCGTAATGCAGCAGCGGCTTCAGCAGTACGGCTTGATTGTCCTTCTTTCATCTTTATCCTGTTTTTTTATTTCTTGAAGATATTCAACGAAGAAGGCAGTGTATTTCATGAAAAACTAAAATACACTGCCTATTTCTTACAACTGATTTGATCGAAAATACAAATTAGTGAGTTTTTGTCGTTTGATACGTCACTTCATAATCTTTCAAATCTACTTTTTTCAAACGTTGTTTAAGTTTTTTCAATGACCAAGGCCATGCAGCAAAGTTACGACCGTTGGCATCAAGATAATAACTCTTACATCCGCCGCTATTAAATACCGTTGTTTGTAAGTGCTTTTGTACTAAATCATTATGCTTTTTAATCACATCAGATTTAACATTTAACTTGCTAATTCCTTTGTTTTTAATTTTCAATAAGCCATCTACGATATAGTCGAGCTGTGCCTCTGCTAAACCAATGAAAGAATCATAAACCAGTACGTTAGGTCCTAAAATTAAAAATGCATTTGGTACATTTTCAATGTTGGTTCCTAAGTAAGCCTCTGGTGAACTATCTTTCCAAATATCTTGTAAACATTGACCTTTTTCATTGTGGACACGTTTACCAATTGGTGGGTGAGATACTTCAAAACCTGTACCCCAAATAATCACATCAACTTCGTGGCGTTCACCATTGGCAGCAACCACTGTATTGCCTTCAACTTTCACTAAACCATGAGGGATCAGGGTCGTGTTTGGTGCTTGTAGTGCTGGATAATAATTGTTAGCGAATAAAATACGTTTACAACCAATGTCAAAGTTCGGCGTTACGTTTTTACGTAGCACTGGGTCATTAATTTGCAATTTAAGTAATTGCTTACCCAATACATTCACTGGTTTTAGTGCAAGTGGATTACGTAAACCAAAGTTAATTGCATTTAGCGTTAACGCTACACTTTTACGCCAGCTCGCCTGAATAGCCGGATATTTAGCAATGATTGATTTACTAAACTCGCCCAAGTCTGTATCTGGTTTTGGTAATACCCAAGGTGCTGTACGTTGGAATACAAAAAGTTCTTTCGCTTTTGGTTGAATTTGAGGCACAAACTGAATAGCAGATGCACCAGTACCAATCACGGCAATGCGTTTACCTGTCAAATCATAATCATGGTTCCATTTCGCTGAATGGAACATTTCACCTTTAAAAGTTTCTAAGCCTTCAAGACGTGGAATTTGAGCTTCGGTAATTGGACCTGTGGCAAAAATAACGGTTTTAGATAAATATTGCCCAGTAGTGGTATCAAGTACCCACACATGACGTGAGTCATCCCATGCTGCGTTAAGCAACTCGTTGTTAAACTCAATTTTAGATGCAATATTAAACTCGTTACTCACATCTTCCAGATAACTTAAGATTTCTGGTTGGCGTGCAAATAAATGGCTCCATTTTGCACTTGGTGCAAATGAGTAAGAATAAAGAGCAGAAGGTACATCGCAACCACAACCCGGATAGGTGTTCTCACGCCATGTTCCACCCACGCGGCTAGCTTTTTCAATAATTTTATAATTGGTATAACCAACTTGATCTAGGCGAATGGCAGCAGCGATCCCTGAAATGCCCGCACCCACAATAAAAGTATCGAAAATATGGCTTGGTGATTTGACAGCTTTTTTTGCTGATGCATTTGTTTTCATTTGCGCAGTCATATGTGTACTACCTATAAATTTCTTATTTAAATAATTTGTACGATGTACCAAGGAACTTGGTATACAAGCTTGGGGATGCACGTTTCATAAGCCAGAATAACTTCGCATCAATTTGAGGAATGGTATACATCTCATCCTGATCAAGGCGATTAAGGGTTAATCTTGCGACATCGTCACTTGTGGTCAGCGCATAGTTCATCAGCGCATGGTCTGCTAGCTTTGAATAGCGTCCTGGAATTCGACCATTTTTAATGATATTGGTTGGAACCAGCGTCGGGCAGAGTACATTCACTTTAATATTAAACTTATGCAGTTCAGCTGAAAGCGTTTCTGAAAGCGCACGCACACCCGCTTTAGTCACGTTATAAGCAGTCATTTCTGGTGCAGCCGTGTAAGATGCTGCAGATGCCACATTAATAATCGCGCCGTAACCTAACTTTTTAAACTTGGGAACAAATGCGTGACAACCATGAATAACTCCCCATAGGTTAATATTCATGACCCAGTTCCAGTCTTCTAGACTGAGTTCGTCAAATTTACCACCCAAACCCACACCAGCATTATTAATGACAAGAGTTACAGGGTGCCCAAGCAAGATTTCAGCAGTTTCAGCGAGATGGTTAACCTGTTCAGCATTACCCACATCACAGCGCATAGCAAAAGCTTTTGCACCTTCTTGTTCAAGAAGTTTTACTGTTTCTTCAGCAGCTTCCAGATTAATATCTGCACACACTACGCTGCCACCACGTTTCGCAAGTTCAATTGCAAAACTTCTACCAATCCCACTGCCTGCACCCGTCACTACGGCATAAGCTTTTTGGCTTGGTTTAACTTTCTTTTTGCCAAATAAAATCATGATTCATCCATAAATAGCTTGAAGAGATACCAGCTACCTCTTTGATAGCTGGAAATGCAGGACGATTAAGACATGCGTACTGGTGGGGTAAATTCTTTAACAAAGTAAGGAGCAATTGCGCCGCCTTCGGTCAGCAATTTCTTTTTGTAATACTCAAGATATTCAGTTGTATCATGATCATTTGGATGAAAATCTGGGCGTAAGTAGTCAAGAATTTGACCAATCGTACTGCCGAAAACTCCGTCTTTTGGACCAAAGATTAAGCCTACACCACGACGAGCATCTTTCCAGAATTTCAAAGTCAGCATCTCTTGTGGCTTTCTTAACACAGGCACAAATAATGTAGTTGCAGGAATTAAACCTAAAATGGTAAATAGCGCGAGGAAGAAACCAGACGCGCGTAGTGCATAGCTACCATTTAAAAGCTGATAGACATCGTAGGCAATATCTTTATGCTCAGATTCTTCAAGCATATGCCACATCCACAATGCACGGCTTTTTTCATCATCTGAATAATAGAAATTCTTTTCATGCTTCATCATGTATTCAGCAAGTACCGCAGTAAAGTGCTCAATACCCGCCATCATTGATAATTTGAGTGGCTGGGGAAACTTTAAGAAAACATACTTAAAGAAGTTTGAGCCAAGAAAACGATATAGCGCAACAGGATATTCAGCATCTTGAAGGGCATCGTTATATTCATTGTGCAATTTAGAATGAATTGCTTCTTGGCCAATCAACGACGTTACTCGCTGCTTTAATATTGGATCTTTGATAAATTCACGGTGATGGCGAGCGGTTTCAATAACTAGATCTTCACCGTAAGTTAAAAACACCGAAAGTGTGGCAAAAAACAAAGTAGCAAATTGATTGTCCATATAGAATCTGACATCAATTTCTTTACCATCAAAACCAATATTTAAATGTCTGATTGGAATTGAACTTTTGCTAGCAAAATCTGGTAGCTCAATTTCACGCTGAAATTTAAGCTTGTTGAATGATTTTTTAACTGCGGTCGAGATCATGGCGACACCCTGAGGCAAAGTAGTGGTGCATTTTGATGAAAATCAATAAACTCAATGATCAACAAAGCACTGTAAAATTCCATTTTCAAAAACAGATGATTCTCTGCATTGACTACGGTGTTGTTGCTCCGTTATTTGTTTGATTATTTGGCTGAATAACGGAAGAAGAAACGAGGCAGACAAGAGCTGCTGAATGACTCTTCTTTAATTTTTTCATATTAATCTGACATTATGTTCGGATTCAATTCGGGTAAATTCTTAAATATATAAAAGTATTTTATAGACATTTCTTGTAATAATTTTTCTAAATAAATTGATTTTATCTTTTTGAAAAATAATAAATTAAATTTATTTCTAATCTCTGGAAATAATGAATTAAAATATCAATTGATTGATAAATTGAGATCTGTTTTTCTCAGTTTTTTCACTTAAGTTTGACAACTATTCGGATTTTGTTTTTTTATTTCTACCTACTCAGATTACATGCTAATCTGACTTTATGTTCGGATTATTAATTAGATCGTATGACTACGCGTAAACCACGTCAAACTCGAGCTAAAGTCACTGTCGACACGATTATTGAAGCAGGTTTTATTGCCGTGGCACTTCATGGGCCGAGTGGAACCACGACACGTCATATTGCAGAAATTGCAGGAGTGAGTGTCGGGTCTTTATACGAATATTTTAAAAATAAAGAAGAAATTTATGATGCGATGAATCACTTTTTTGTTCGGGAAATTCTGGACATGATTACAGAGCTTACACCGACAATTTTACAGTTGGAGTTGGAGCCTGTTATTGAAATGATTTTTTATACTTTTAGTGATTTATTAAAGAAAAATAATGACCGTTATTTGACTGTTTTACGTTATGCAGGAGAATTGCAGTACGACAAATACATTCCCAAAATTGAACAGGCTTTAATGGAAGTCATCATGAAATATATGATGCATAATCCAAAATACCTAAAAATCAATAATTTGCCTGTAATTACCTATATCTGTATTAATAGTGGAATTTTTAATGTCGCACGGCATCTTATTTTGCCAAACCCTTATATTAGTTTTGATGAAATGGTGCAGGGGCTAACTACTATGATTATGAGCTATATCAATACAGAGATGGCACGTTCAGAAGAGCATTGAGCAGAGTTAGAATTTTTATAAGTCCAAGTAACGATAAAAAGCCCTCACATAAAAGTTTATATGAGGGCTTAATTGATCTTATGGCATGGTTGGAACTTCTTCAGGACGCATATCGAAAATCAAAATTTCGGCATGATCACCATTGGTAAACGATAAGCTTCCACCTTCACGAATACGTGCAGCATCGCCAGTGTTAAAGGTTTTACCATTTACATCAACACGACCTTTAGCAACGTGTAGGTACACATAACGACCATCAGGAATCACAAAGTCAGCAGTTTCTTCACCATCAAAAAGACCTGAGTAAATATTAATGTCTTGTTTGATCGATAAAGTTTTCTCGCCACCTTTTGGTGAGATGATCAAATGCAATTTACCGCGTTTGTCTGCTTCATCAATATGAACTTGTTGATAGCCTGGCTCTGTATTCACTTCATTTGGAACAACCCAAATTTGCAAGAAATGAACGCCTTCTTGAGCTGAGTGGTTAAATTCACTATGAGCAACGCCACGACCTGCACTCATCAGCTGAATGTCACCCGGCACAATCACAGAGCCTGTACCCATCGAGTCTTTATGCTCTAATGCACCTTCAAGTACATAGGAAATAATTTCCATATTACGGTGAGGGTGAGTACCAAAGCCTTTAGATGGAGCAACGTTATCATCGTTAATTACAAGCAGATCCGAAAAACCAACTTGTTTAGGATCCCAATAGTTAGCAAATGAAAAGCTATGTTTTGATTGTAACCAACCATGATGTGCTGCACCACGCTCGTGAGATAAACGCATATCAAACATGATGTATTCTCCTGATTTAATTTTTTATCTGAATACAGTTTATCGTAGCGTTTATTGGAATGAAGCTATGAAAATAGAAAGCTTGGTGCGATTTATAGAACGATGAAACTTGGACGTAATTTTGCTAGTCAACCAATAGAGTTAAAGGAGAAAAATATTTTTAAATAAGATGAAGATTTCTTTGAGATGAATTTTTACTTTCCATGCTAAACATGCAACATAGAAATTAGTCGCTAAAGAAACAATTTTAAAGAAAAGTACATTAACGAAAATAGCTCCTTTTTATCTCATTTAAAGCTTAGCAAAGAAAAACAAATTTCAAGCCATATACACATTTGTCTATGCTCTATCTTTAAAATAACTTAAGAGTTAAAACCGATAAAAAGATAATATTAAAAATAACTAAAATAAGCTCTTATTAAATAAAATTACTTTTCAATGGAAAAGTTTAGTATTTAGTAGATTTTTTAATGATATTTTTAAAATAACTTTTATTTTCAATAATTTGAATAAGAGTGTGTTATTGTAAATAAATGTGAAAATATTCACAAAGCTATAATTTTTTGTTAAGATCATTAACATTAAAAACATAGAGATAATAATAATGATCAATAAAGTATTAATAGTGTTGTGTGTGGGTATCGTCTTTGTATTAGGGTATTGGGCTTATTTAGATACTCAAAATAAAAGACATCAAGAGCTAATGCAGATCATACAAGAAGCTGAAAAAAACCTGCAAAGTATCGAACGAAATCCGAATCATGCTCATCACAGCAATTTAGCTTCTTTTCATATGCAACAATATATAGGCGAGAAAAAAATTATTTTCTAGCAATAACGAGCTATAAATTTCTAACTTTTTACAGTGTCATTGGTCATATCTTTTCATAAATTTTGATCATGTTTCTGTTGAATCTGTTAAACTTATTGAACGTATAGTAAAAAAGCTGCATAGGGGTTATGCAGCTTTTTTGTGTTTCAAGAGGGGCTGTGGTTGTTTGCTATGTATAAAGCTAGAAATCAAATGAGTGGCATATTTGTTGCTTCTTAAATTTGAGATTCTTGTTTATAGGACTGAACAGAAAAACAATATTGTTCAGCGACCTACATAGACGTAAATATTCCACAGTTCAGATTTTGCATAGAGGCTACTTATGGCGGCGCCCAATTCTTCGGCAGGCTGGTTAGAGCGTTTATTTAAGCTAAGCGACAATAAAACCACTTTCCGAACTGAAGTTCTTGCTGGTGTAACTACATTCTTAACGATGTGTTATATCATTATTGTCAATCCACTCATTTTATCTGAAACCGGCATGGATCATGGTGCCGTATTCGTTGCAACCTGTTTGGCAGCAGCAATCGGATGTTTAGTAATGGGGATCATTGCTAATTATCCAATCGCACTGGCCCCTGGTATGGGTTTAAACGCTTACTTTACCTACTCGGTTTGTATGGGGATGGGTGTGCCATGGCAAACAGCTTTAGCCGCTGTTTTTGTTTCAGGCCTTGTCTTTCTTGCAATTAGCTTCTTTAAAATTCGTGAAGCGATTGTTAATGCGATTCCAATGTCACTTAAATTTGCGATCGGTGGTGGTATTGGTTTGTTCCTAGCACTGATTGCACTAAAAAATGCTGGAATCATTGTTGATAACCAAGCGACCTTAGTCGGTTTGGGTGATATCAAACAGCCTACAGTATTATTAGCGCTATTCGGATTTTTAATGATTGTGGTTTTACACCAATTAAAAGTTCGAGGCGCAATCATTATTAGTATTTTAGTGGTTACGGCCATCGCTACTGCTTTAGGTTTAAATGAATTTAAGGGTGTAGTGGGTCAAATTCCTTCAATTGCACCAACATTCATGCAAATGGACTTTGAAGGTCTATTTACAGCAAGTATGGTCGGCGTCATTTTCGTATTCTTTATTGTTGACTTGTTTGACAGTACAGGTACTTTGGTTGGTGTTTCACACCGTGCAGGTCTTTTACAAGACGGTAAATTACCTCGTTTGAAGAAAGCATTATTTGCAGACTCTACTGCAATCGTTGCAGGTGCAGCATTAGGTACATCTTCAACTACACCATATATCGAATCAGCTTCAGGTGTAGCAGCAGGCGGACGTACTGGTTTAACTGCTGTTGTAGTTGCAGTCTTATTTATCTGCTGTTTATTTTTAGCACCTCTTGCTCAATCTGTACCAGGTTTTGCAACGGCGCCAGCTTTATTGTTCATTGGTGTGTTGATGATCCAAGGAATCACTCACATTGATTGGGATGATATTACTGAAGCTGTTCCAGCATTTTTAACCATTGTATTTATGCCATTTACCTATTCTATTGCTGATGGTATTGCAATGGGCTTTATTAGCTATGCATTAGTTAAATTATTCACGGGTAAGGCAAAAACTGTACCGTACATGGTATGGATTATTGCTGCGCTTTGGGTATTTAAATTTATCGCGTTTGGCGGTTAATATGATTTTTTATAATTTTCTTCTTGAGCTATCTTAGACATAGTTTTCAATAAGAAGAAAATTATAAAAGGGTGTGATTTTGACCACACCCTTTTTTCTTTAGACGTGGAGTTAATATGAATCAAGTCGAGCTGATTCGCGCCTTACCAAAAGCCGAATTGCATGTACATATTGAAGGGACTTTCGAACCTGAATTAATGTTTGCAATTGCCCAGCGCAATCAGATTCAGATTCCTTACAAATCTGTTGAAGAAGTAAAGCAAGCTTATAACTTTCATAATCTTCAATCATTCTTAGATATTTACTATGCCGGTGCAAATGTTCTTGTACATGAACAAGACTTTTATGATTTAGCATGGGCTTATTTTGAGAAATGTGCCGAAGATCATGTTGTTCACACAGAAATGTTCTTTGATCCGCAAACCCACACAGACCGTGGTGTTGCATTCTCAACTGTAATTAATGGTTTAAAACGTGCGTGTGCAGATGCTAAAGCTAAGTTTGGTATCAGCTCTCAACTGATTATGTGTTTCTTACGTCATTTAAGTGAAGAAGCTGCATTTGAAACACTTGAACAAGCGCTGCCGTTTAAGCAAGATATTATTGCAGTCGGCCTTGATTCAAGTGAAGTAGGGCATCCGCCAGCTAAATTTGAACGTGTTTTTGCTAAGGCGCGTGAAGAAGGTTTCTTAATCGTTGCTCACGCTGGTGAAGAAGGCCCGCCTGAATATGTATGGGAAGCTTTAGATCTACTTAAAGTGAATCGTATTGATCATGGTGTGCGTTCTGAAGAAGACGAACAATTAATGACGCGTTTAATTAATGAAAAAATGCCATTAACGGTTTGTCCTTTAAGTAATTTAAAGCTATGTGTTGTTAAGGATATGAAAGATCATAATATCCGCCGTCTTTTACAAAAAGGCGTACATGTGACGGTTAACTCAGATGATCCTTCATATTTTGGTGGATATATGAATGATAATTTCTTTGCCATCCAGCAAGCATTAGACTTGAACAATGATGAATTGAAACAACTCGCAATTAATTCTTTTGAAGCTTCTTTCATTTCAGATGAAGAGAAACAAAAGTGGATTGCAGAAATCCAAAAAATCTAAATAAAAAAACCGCCTATCTCGGGCGGTTTTTTTATATATCAGGTTTATTTAGGCTGTTTGGTCATACTATTTAAAATATTGTCTTTATCAATAAAGTGATGTTTCAAAGCTGCAAGTACATGCCCTACAATAAGAAAACCTGCAAACCAAGAAATATAAATATGTAATGGTTTAACAACAGCTAAAAGCTCTGGGTTATCTTGCACTAAACGTGGAATTTCAAACAAATATAAAACAGGGGCAGGGTGACCAGCACTCCAACTAAACAAGCAACCCGTAACAGGTAAAGCAACCAAAATCACATAAAGGAATAGATGACCAACGTGTGCCAGAGTTTTCATCATCGGTAACATGGTGTCAGGTAGTTTTGGAGCTGGATGTGTATAGCGCCATAAAATCCGGATAATGACTAAAAAGATAATTGTGGTTGCAATGTTCTTGTGCAACGTAATCACATCACCTTTAAAGCTGCCATCAACGTCATAGCTTAAAAAATTTCCACTATAAAAGCCAATAACCCATGCGACGATGAAAATAATTGCCATCACCCAATGCAGAATTTGTGCTGTACGGGTGTAATACTGAGAGGAAGCAGTAGGCATAAAAGACCCTTTTTTTGTCGTTTTGATTTGTGATTTTAGGGGAAAGCACAGATTTTGAGAAATGTTTTATATGTGACAGAGCGTGCTAAAAACAGAACGTTTTACTCCAAAAAGCATTTGATGAGCTGAATTTCACTCGGCAAAATAGTTTGCATAAATGCATCAAATTATTTGTTTCTTCTAAAGTTGAGTTTAGGCACAATACGCGCTGCCAACGTTCAATCAAAGGAAAAAATGATGAAAAAATTGATGCTCGCTCTAGCGCCAGTTGTTTTAGCTTTAACAGCATGTGCAACAACTACAGGCACTGGTACAGGTGCTGCTTCTGCACAAACCACAACTCAACAATTAGGCGTTGCTGCGTTAAAGGTTGCTGTAAATGCGAAATGTATTACAGAGATTAATAATGTTGCAGCTTGGAAAACAGCAACAAAATATATGACTGCTGAGCAACGTGATAGCATCCAAACGAATGTGTGTGGTTGTGTGAGCGAAAAAGCTCCAAACAGTGTGACAGCAGTAGAATTAGCTGCAGCTGCACTTGATGTAAATACACGTGCTACAATCGTAAACCAAGTGGTTTCTAAAACTGTAAACGCTTGTGTGGCAGAAGCTTTACAAAAGTAATTAATAAATTATGTGTTAAAGAAGGCTGATTACTATTGATCAGCCTCTTTTATTTAAAGGTAGTGAGTTGATATGTTTATTGCTGGTGTAGATGAGGCGGGACGGGGGCCTTTAGTAGGTTCGGTTGTGGCAGCAGCCGTTATTTTAGATCCGAATAATCCAATTTTAGGATTAAATGATTCTAAAAAATTAACTGAAAAGAAACGTGAAAAGTTGTTTATTGAAATACAAGAAAAAGCCTTAGCTTGGTCAATTGCTGAAGCAACTCATGCTGAAATTGATGAGCTAAATATTTTACAGGCGACTTTTTTGGCTATGCAACGCGCTGTTGATGGCTTGAAAACTCAACCTCAAAAAGTGATCGTTGATGGTAATCAAATTCCGAAAGGAATTATTATTCCTTGTGAAGCCATTATTGGTGGAGATGCAAGCCATGCTGAAATTAGTGCAGCAAGTATCTTGGCAAAAGTGACACGAGATCGACAAATGGCAGAATTAGATCAGCAATATCCGTTATTTGGTTTTGCCAAACATAAAGGATATCCAACCAAAGCACATTTTGAAGCGATTGCCGTGCATGGCGTGATTGATCAGCATCGTCGTAGTTACGCACCTGTTAAACGTGCTTTAGGTCTATAAATACAACCACTTAAAAAATTTAAAGCGACTATAAAGTCGCTTTAATTAGGGAGAGAACAACTTCATACTAACGATTGAAGTTTTTCTGTGCATAATTATCATCTTCATAAGAAACTTGATAATCTTGATCAAGATGTTGAAGGTGTTCATGCATTGCACGTTCATGTTGAATACGTTGATAAATTTCTTCGCGATGAACAGAAACCTCTTTTGGTGCATTCACACCAATACGAACCTGGTTTCCTTTGACGCCAAGCACAGTAACACTGACTTGATCCCCAATCATTAATGTTTCCCCGACACGGCGGGTCAGAATCAGCATGTTTATCTCCTTGCTAAACGCTTAAAACTGCAATATTGGTACCCAAATAAAAAGCTCAACCTCAGTTTTCAGTCAGATTCTAACAGAAATATGAGAACAAAGTCATATTTTGATAATCTCTGCCAAAAAACTTTCCGTTTAATATAACAGAGCCGCTATAAAAAAAACTATAGCGGCTCTGTGTTTTCTTTGATTATTGTCGGACAAGTAAACATTTTTTAATGAATTCTTGACCGGTTGGTAAAATTAAGCGCGGGCGCTGCTTTCACCATGTTCACGATCCAAACCAAAAGCGGTATGTAAGCAGCGAACAGCAAGTTCAAGGTATTTCTCGTCGATAATCACAGAAACTTTAATTTCAGAAGTTGAAATCATAAGAATGTTGATACCTTCATCAGCAAGGGCAGTGAACATTTTGCTCGCTACACCTGCGTGTGAACGCATACCTACACCAACGATAGACACTTTAACGATGTCATCACGTGTTGAAACTTCACGTGCGCCAATATTTTTAGCAGTTTCGTTTAAGATTTTTTCAGCTTTCGCTAAATCAACACGGTTTACAGTGAAAGTGAAATCTGTTGTGCCATCTTCTTCAACATTTTGCACTATCATATCGACTTCGATATTGGCATCACTTACTGGCGATAAGATTTTAGAAGCAATGCCTGGTTCATCAGGTACACCTAAAATCGTTAATTTTGCTTCGTCACGGTTAAAAGCAATACCTGCAATAATTGGCTGTTCCATAGTATCTTCTGCCTCAGTAGTAATGAGTGTACCTACATTTTCTTTAAATTCGTCGTCAAAAACGCCGTCGTCGTCATTATCAAAGCTTGATAATACACGTAAAGGAACTTGATATTTCCCGGCAAACTCTACTGAGCGAATTTGTAAAACTTTAGAACCTAATGATGCCATTTCTAGCATTTCTTCAAAAGAAATACGGTCGATTTTTTTGGCTTTAGGAGCAACGCGAGGGTCAGTGGTGTAAACACCATCTACATCAGTGTAAATCTGGCATTCGTCAGCTTTTAAAGCAGCAGCAAGAGCAACACCAGAAGTATCTGAACCACCTCGACCTAGTGTTGTAGTATTTCCATTAGCATCAAAGCCTTGGAAACCAGCAACCACAATAACACGGCCTGCATCTAGGTCATTGGTCATGACATCTGTATCAATAGACTCGATACGCGCCTTGGTAAATGCACTGTCAGTTTTAATACCGACTTGACGTCCGGTATAGGATTTAGCTTCCACACCAATCGAATTAAGTGCCATAGCTAACATGGAAATCGTCACCTGTTCACCGGTTGAAACCATTTGGTCTAACTCACGTGGGTCAGGTGTTTCGGTAATGGCTTTAGCGAGAGCAAGTAAGCGGTTTGTTTCACCACTCATTGCAGATACGACCACAACAACCTTGTGACCGTGATCATGCCAACGCTTCACACGACGAGCAACATTTAAAATGCGCTCGGGGGTACCCATAGAAGTACCGCCATATTTTTGAACGATTAATGCCATAGTTGTTCCATATAAGCCATGACCCTGAGAGGCTTTTCAGGGTCAGTTACACAAAAAGTGAAGTCTTATTTTTGTTCAAGCCATGCAGGTAATGCTGCGATAACTTGTCCAAACTTCTCGTTAAGTGGCGCGCCACCTTGTGCTAAGTCAGGTTTACCACCACCTTTACCACCTAACTCGGTTGCTAGATGTTTGATGATGTCACCTGCTTTTAGAGTTGTAGTGTATTGTGATGCAACTGAAGCAAGTAGGCTGACTTTGTCACCCTCTACACCAGCTAACACAATAACTGCATTCTCTAATTTCGATTTAACACTGTCGTGTAAGTTGCGAAGTGATTTTGCATCTACACCTTGAACAGTGGTAATAAGCGTTTGACGACCAGCAATGGTTTGTACCTGATCAATCAATTCTGACGCTTGGAAGTTTGCCAATTTCTGATTGAGCTGTTCAATCTGCTTTTGTAATGCAGAAACCAATTCAACATTCGCTTGTACACGCTCAACAGTTTGGTCTTTCTGTGCTTTTAATAAGCCATTAATGTGCTGGATATCAGCATCAGTTTTTTGTACTACATCTAGCGCTTTAGTACCTGTAACAGCTTCAATACGACGTACACCAGCAGCTACACCACCTTCAGAAGTGATTTTGAATAAACCAATATCACCTGTACGTTTAACGTGGATACCACCACAAAGTTCAATTGAGAAGTTTTTCTCATCAATAATTGAACCCATAGAAAGTACACGTACTTCATCACCATATTTTTCACCAAACAACATCATGGCGCCTTTAGCTTTTGCAGCTTCGATATCAAGAAGTTCGGTTGTTACAGCACTATTTGCAATAATTTCTGCATTCACTAAGCGCTCAACTTGTTGTAACTGTTCAAAAGTTACAGGTTGGTCATTAGCAAAGTCGAAACGTAAGATATCGCTTGCAACTAAAGAACCTTTTTGTTGTACATGTGAGCCTAAGATTTGACGAAGGGCAGCATGTAATAAGTGAGTTGCAGAGTGGTTACGTGCAGTTGCTTCACGAATGTCTGCTTTAACAATCGCTTCAACACTTTGATCTGCTTTAAGGCTACCAACGGTCACAATACCTTGATGAACAAAGGCACCGCCTGACTTTTTAGTATCTTGAACTTCAAAAATACCAGTTTCATTTTTGAAGATACCAGTATCACCAATCTGACCACCACTTTCAGCATAGAAAGGAGTTTGGTTTAAAACGATAAGCGCTTCATCACCTTCTGAAACTTCTTCAACTTGTACGCCATCTTTATAGATCGCTACAATTTGACCTTGACCAGTGGTGTTGATGTAACCATCAAACTGAGTTTCGCCTTCAACTTTTACAATGTTGTTGTAATCAACTGCAAACTTACCGGCATCACGAGCACGTTGACGCTGTGCTGCCATTTCCACTTCAAAACCAGCTTCATCAATAATAAAGTCACGTTCACGTGCAATATCAGCAGTTAAGTCTGTCGGGAAGCCGTAAGTGTCGTAAAGTTTAAATACAGTCGCACCAGGAATAGTTTTATCTTTTAATTGAGCAAGTTCGCCTTCAAGTAGTTTCAAACCTTGCTCAAGTGTTTTAGCAAACTGTTCTTCTTCACGAATTAAAGTTGCTTCAATCACGTCTTTACGCGCTGCAAGCTCTGGATATGCATCACCCATAACTTCAATTAAAGGTTGCAACATTTTGTAGAAGAACGTACCAGTTGCACCAAGTTTATTTCCGTGACGAACAGCACGGCGGATAATACGGCGAAGTACATAACCACGACCTTCATTGCTTGGGTTTACACCATCAGCAATGAGGAAACAGCATGAACGCGCATGGTCTGCAACAACACGTAAAGAAGGCTGACCTTGGTCTTCAATACCAATAATGTTGGCAGCAGCTTTTAATAAGTGTTGGAACAGGTCAATATCGTAGTTTGAATTAACATGTTGCAATACAGCAGAGATACGCTCTAAGCCCATACCTGTATCAACAGACGGAGCAGGGAGAGGGTGAAGCACGCCATCAGCAGTACGGTTAAACTGCATGAAAACGTTGTTCCAGATCTCAATGAAACGGTCACCGTCTTCTTCAGGTGAGCCTGGTAAACCACCCCAAATGTGATCACCATGATCAAAGAAAATTTCAGAACATGGACCACATGGGCCAGTATCACCCATTGCCCAGAAGTTGTCAGATGCGTATTTTTCGCCCTTATTATCACCAATACGGATAATACGTTCTGGCGCTAAACCGATTTCTTTGTTCCAGATGTCGTAAGCTTCGTCATCGGTGTGGTAAACCGTGGCATAAAGTTTATCTTTTGGTAAAGCAAGCCATTGTTCGCTGGTTAAAAATTCCCATGCGAATTTAAGCGCATCACGTTTGAAATAATCACCGAATGAGAAATTACCTAACATTTCAAAGAATGTATGGTGACGTGCAGTGTAGCCAACGTTGTCTAAGTCATTGTGTTTACCGCCAGCGCGTACACATTTTTGAGATGTAGTTGCACGCACATAGTCACGTTTCTCAAGACCTAAAAAGCAGTCTTTAAACTGGTTCATCCCAGCATTTGTAAATAATAAAGTTGGGTCGTTGGCAGGAACAAGAGAACTCGACGCGACACGTGTATGCCCTTGCGTTTCAAAGTAGCGCAAAAATGCTTCACGAATTTCAGCAGATGTCATTAAACGAGTACTCACAACCAAGTCACTCCATATTTTCGAATTTGGCTAAATGTATCAATGCCTGTTTGTTTTATGCCAAACCTTAGCATGTGATACGGGGCTTATTTTTTAAAAACGCTAAATTGTAGCGGAAAAACCCCACCGAACCAACGATTTTAAAAGGAATATCTTACAAAACTGTGATTTGGCTAAAAATCTATATTCAATTGGCCTTGACGTGCTTTACTATATGCCTTCTTTAGTTTGTAGTTTTGTTGATAAGGATAGGTCATGCAACGTATCGCCATTAATGGGTTTGGTCGGATTGGACGTAATGTTTTACGCGCCTGGTTCGAAAGCCCAAAACAATTTCATTTTGAAATCGTGGCGATTAACGATATAGCAGATGTTCAGACATTAGTGCATTTATTTAAATATGATTCTACGCACGGCCGCTTCAATGGAAATGTAGATATATTCATTGAAAATGAAAAAGTTTTTTTGAATATTCAGTCAAATCAACGAACGCTAAAAGTTGAGGTTTTAAAGCAGAAACAACCTGAACTTTTACCATGGTCTAGTTTAGATATTGATGTGGTACTTGAGTGTACAGGACTGTTCCGTTCTCATGCGGATGCGACACGTCATCTACAAGCAGGGGCGAAGCGGGTCATTATTGGGGCGGCACCTTTTGATCATGTTGACGCAGCCATTGTTTATGGTGTGAACCATAATGAAGTCAAAGTGACTGATCAGATCATATCAAGCGTTTCATGTACTACGCAGGCTTTAGTTCCATTAGTCAAAATCATTGATGATGCTTTCGGTATTGAAACTGCGCTTATGACAGAAATTCATGCAGTGACAGCAGATCAATCTGTTCTTGACCACGCACATCGTGATTTACGTCGTGCTAGAGCTTCAGGGCAAAATATTATCCCGACCACGTCAAGTGCACTCGGCGCATTAAAACGTGTTATGCCTAAAATGGAAGACCGTATTGATGGTTATTCAATTCGGGTACCGACTATTAATGTAGCTGCAATTGACTTAACTTTTATCGCGCAATCTCCAATTACTGTGCATCACATTAATGAGTTGCTAATTAAAGCATCTCAAACAGACTATGCAGAAATTATGGCGGTAACAGATGAGCCATTAGTTTCGAGTGATTTCAATCATTCACCTTATTCGCTCATCGTTGATTTAACTCAAACTATGGTTGTAGGGCATCAAGCTAAAGTATTCGCTTGGTACGATAATGAATGGGGCTATGCAAATCGTTTATTGGATCTGTGTGATTCTTTCTAAATATGATTTTAAATCATTTAAGGGTGTTAAATTAATACCCTTTTTATGGTTGTTAATTTCTAATATGAAAAGTTCAAATAATTAAAATTCTAAATATTAGTGTTGTGTAAAATTATATCTATTTGTATGATTCGCAAACATTAAAATTTTAATTATAGAGTTCATATGAAATTTAACTCAAAAAGAATAAGTGGTTTTTTAATTTTTACATCTACTATTATTTTAGCTGCTTGCGGTGGTGAAGGCTCAGATCAAAATACCCATGATCAAGCCGAAAATAATTTAGAAAAAGAAGACAAAATTTACCAAGTCTATTATCAATCTTCTGATATTTCTTCAAGTATCTATCGTGATTCTTTTGAAATTACTCAATATTCAATTAAGAATAATGAAATCTTTTTTGCAAAGTCACATAACCAACCGCTAGAAACTGAACTTTTAACTGAACAGAAAGTTTTAAATAAAGGGACCTTACAAACACATACTGTGAAAAGGTTAACACCGAGCAGTTGGACGTATGAATTAATGCCTGATTTGAAAGAAAATTTAAAATTTGAAATTGTGAATTTAGAGGGTGAAAATATCTTTGATCGTGTATTACCGGGCTATAAAGAAAATAAAAATTTAGAAACGGGCCTTCACAATCAACTTGATAAAAATTTAATAGACTTCTACCAAAATTATAAGAATGTTAGGTTTCCAAAAAATAGTTATTGTTATCGTTTAAAAGAAACTCAATGGAATCAATCTTATATTTCAGATATATCTAGTTTTAATTCAAATCCTTCGTTTAGTGAGAAAAAGCAGTCAATTGTCGAAAGATATAATAACTTAGGCCAAGATAAAAAGTATTTTAGGCTTCTAAATTCGCAGTGGTATGGTTATAACTTAACTGTTTTAGAAAACTTAGAAACTGGTGATATTCAAAGCGCATTGGGAAATAATAATAACCAGTCTGCTTTTTTTATTAATTTTATATCAAGTAGTCGGTGGGATGCTGATAGAAATTTAGCGTATGAAAAGTCTCATCTGTATTCTATAGAAGATAACCCGCTTAATAATGTGCATTCATTAATTGCTTTCAGACAAAAGCTAAAAATCGCAAATCTTGAAAAAGGTTGCTTTGCTTTTAATACTCAAGCAGCTCAAGCTATTCAAAGATTAAATTTAGTTAACTGGCAACCAGGTGATAGTTCAGATATTGGCCCATTCTTTGGTCGAAGAACTTTTGTCTATGATATGAGTGAATTAGAATAAGATGTTGAATATTATTATTAATTCATGAAATCTTCTTTTTGACTTTAGAGTTTATTAAGAAAGATTTATGCAAATTGTCAGGTGCATGGCACAAAGTATCATGCTACACTAAGAGAAATCGGGTGTGTTCCCGATTTTTTTATGTGGGGTCGTTCCACTTTGATCAGATTTTAGGCTTGAAATATGACCATTTCAGAGACATGGTTGCTGCCTGACGGGGTAGCAGATGTATTGCCGGAACAGGCGCAAGTCATTGAAAAACTTCGCCGTGAAGCTTTAGATTTCCTCGCGGTACGAGGTTATCAATTGGTATATACACCATTTATCGAATACATCGAATCGTTGTCTTCATTATCAGAATCAAATCAAGACTTAGATTTAGTAACTTTTAAGGTCATTGATCAGCTCTCAGGCCGTTTACTCGGTGTTCGTGCTGATATGACGCCACAAGTTGCACGTATCGATGCACATGTAAGACCAGTTGAAGGTGTTGCACGTTACTGTTATTCAGGGACTGTATTACATACTAAACCACAAAATTTCAATGCCACACGTGCACCTCTACAATTAGGTGCAGAGTTATACGGGCATGACAGTATCGAAGCTGATGTCGAAATGGTCGATGTTATGCTGGGGTTGATCGAGAACATCTATACTTTACAAGGCGCGCATTTAGATTTGGGCCATGTAGGGTTGTTCCGCAGTTTAGTAAAGTGTGCTGGACTGTCAAAAAATGAAGAGCATGAGCTTTCAGATCTTTATCAAAGAAAAGCGTTACCAGAGTTAGCTGAATTTACTCAAAACCTCAATATGGGTTCTGATTTCTATGCACTTGGCCGCTATTCTAGTGATCTAGAAGCATTGCAGGCGAATTTAAGTGTAAACATCTTACAAGATGCTGAGTTTAAATCAGCGTTAGATGCACTTAAAACGACACTTGCGCAAATTAAAGGCCGTTGGCCAAATCTCAATATCGGTATTGATGTTGTAGAGCTACGTAGTTATCACTATCACACTGGCTTAATGTATGCGGTCTATGCACCGAATCGAGCTGCGCCTTTAGCACAGGGTGGCCGTTATGATGGTATTGGTGAGCACTTTGGCCGCGCACGTCCTGCTACTGGCTTTAGTTGTGATTTATATGCCTTAGGTGCAAATCAGTTCGCGGAAATCGAAACTGTTGTTGCTCCAAAAGGCTCAGAACAGGATTTACTCTCAGCAATTTCGAATGCACGTGCTCAAGGTTTACGTGTGGTTCAATTGTTAGGTAATGATGATTTAAGTTCTATTCCATATGCGACCCATCAACTCGTGTCGCAAAATGGACAATGGAATATTGAAAAGATTTAATCGCCAACGGTAAATTTTTACTGGTGGTTTCCAATTTTAACAGCATGATGTAATGAGGCTATTATGGGCAAAAATGTTGTGGTACTTGGTACCCAATGGGGCGACGAAGGTAAAGGTAAAATCGTCGACCTGCTCACAGATCAGGCGGCTGCGGTAGTACGTTATCAAGGCGGACATAACGCAGGTCATACTCTTGTCGTAGGTGGTAAAAAGACTGTATTGCACCTCATTCCATCAGGCATTTTACGTGAAAACGTATTGTGCTTAATTGGTAATGGTGTAGTACTTTCACCAGCCGCGTTAATTGAAGAAATGGGAATTTTGGAAGCGGAAGGTGTTCCTGTTAAAGAACGTCTACGTATTTCTCCAAACTGTCCACTCATTTTGCCTAACCACATTGCACTTGATCAGGCACGTGAGAAGAAACGTGGTAATGCTAAAATCGGTACTACAGGTCGTGGTATTGGTCCTGCATACGAAGATAAAGTGGCTCGCCGTGCAGTGCGTGTTGCTGACCTTGTTCGTGGTGGTGCAGCGTTAGAAGAAAAACTTCAAGAAATGCTTGAGTTACATAACTTCCAATTAACTCAGTTCTACGGTGTAGAAGCTGTTAAATTTGAAGATGTATTGGCTCTTTGCAACCAATGGCGTGAAGTGCTTGCTCCATTAGTAATTGACGTTACTAAAGTGTTGCACGACTATCGCAAAGAAGGTAAGGCTGTAATGTTTGAAGGAGCTCAAGGCTCACTTCTAGACATTGACCACGGTACTTATCCGTATGTTACAAGTTCAAATACAACTGCTGGTGGCGTAAGCTCTGGTTCAGGTATGGGACCTTTACATCTAGATTATGTATTAGGTATTACTAAGGCTTATACAACACGTGTAGGTGCTGGTCCATTCCCAACTGAATTGGTTTACGATGCCGCTGCTGATTCTGGTGACCCAATTGGTAAACACCTTGGTACAGTTGGTCATGAATTTGGTGCTTCTACTGGCCGTCAACGTCGTTGTGGTTGGTTTGATGCTGAAATTCTTCGCCGTTCTGTAGATGTAAACTCACTTTCAGGTATTTGCTTAACTAAACTTGACGTTTTAGATGGTTTGGAAGAAGTAAAAATCTGTGTAGGTTATGAAAATACAGATTCAGGTTGTGTAGGTTCTTCAGATGCGGTTTCTTTTGAATGCTTGAAGCCAATCTATGAAACTATGCCTGGTTGGAGCGAGTCGACTGTTGGTTTAACTAGTATCGATCAATTACCAGCAAATGCTTTGGCTTATGTTAAGCGTATTGAACAATTAATCGAATGTCCGATTGATATCGTTTCAACTGGTCCAGATCGTGCAGAAACAATTGTTTTACGTCATCCATTCTCTGCTTAATTAGCAAAGATTAAAAAGGCCTCCTGAAAGGGGGCTTTTTTTATACCCGACTAAAGTGCAGTTTTCGTTTTATTAGATTCAGATTAAAACATTATATATAGATAAGGAAGGATGGGCTCAGGATGAAGCTGCAACCAACTATTTCAAAAACAATTTTTTATTCTTTTTTATTTGCTATTGGTGGTTCACCCACGCTGGCGATGTTGGTTATTTATGGACAGGAATATCATGAAGATTTCTTTATGACAGCTTTTATGAGCTTGTCGGTTTTGTTCGCATGTGTGTTAATTCCTGTTGTACTCATACAAAATAGTTATTTACTCTGGAAAAGGGAAAGTCCTAATCTTGAAGAGAAAGTTAAAACCTTAAGTCATGTTTATCTGGGTTTAAATGTAATCTGTTTAATTTTCTGGATTTATTTGATGACTTTATCTACTTGATCGTTACATAAATACTATGATCATGGAGAAATGAGACATTCAAAGCATGAGTGGTATTTCTTATAATAAGTGCAAAAGAATAAACAGCTTTTTATCGATTTAGGTGATCTGTGTTATGAATAAAAAACTCTTTTTAAGCTTGTGTGCAGCAAGTGTGATGACCATTTCTGGCTGTGCAACAGTAGCGGACATGGCTGGTGCAGATACTGCAACCTTAAATGCTCAATCTGCTCAAGGTTTTAATAAGATGGTGCAGGAAGCACGTGGTAAGGGTGCTCTCGATACAAGCTCTAGTACATATAACCGTATTAATGCTGTATTCAACCGTTTAAAACCATATGCCAACCAGATGAATCAGACTGGTCAACCATTTAGCTGGCAGTTAGCGGTGTTGAAATCAGATACGATTAATGCTTACGTTGCACCTGGTGGCAAGGTCGTGTTCTATACAGGTATTGTGAATAAATTGAACCTGACAGATGCTGAAATTGCAGCTGTTATGGGACATGAAATGACACATGCTTTAGAAGAGCATGCAAAAAGTAAAATCGGTGCACAAGCTTTAACTGATTTAGCTCTAGGTATCGGTTTAAGCTATGCGGGTAATAATGTAGGCCAACTCGGTACTGCTGCTGCTCAGTTAGGTACACAAGTGGGTGTGGGCTTACCATATTCTCGTAGCTTGGAAAGTCGTGCTGACCAAGGTGGTTTAATGTTGATGGCGCGTGCAGGCTATAATCCAAATGCAGCGATTACGCTTTGGGAAAAAATGAATAAGCTTGAAGGTGGCGGTGGTTCATCCTTCTTGTCTACTCACCCATCTAACTCACAACGTATTGGTGATATGCGTAAAAACTTACCTGCGGCAATGGCAGTTTATAATAGCCGTAAATAAGATGTAAATTTTATATAGATAAAGAAAACGGATGCTTAAGCATCCGTTTTTTATTTAAGGAGCAGGGTTGGGCTGTTGAGTATGGATGGCCTCAATACCTTTTAGAACTTCACTTGGTAATTCAATCTCAAATGCCTGAATATTTTCTTTGAGTTGATCTAAATTAGTGGCACCAATAATTGTGCTGGTCACAAAGAACTGTTGTTTAATAAAAGCTAAGGCCATCTGAGTTAAGCTTAGTCCATGCTTTTCTGCTAGCTGTGCATATTGTTCAGTTGCCCACTCACTTTGAGGGTTACTGTAGCGGCTAAAGCGAGGGAATAGTGTCACACGAGCATTAGCGGGACGTGCACCATTTCTAAACTTGCCAGTTAGGTAACCAAAAGCCAGAGGAGAGTAGGCGAGCAATCCGACATCCTCATATTTAGCAATCTCTGACATACCTATTTCATAAGTACGGTTAAGAAGACTATAAGGGTTTTGAACACTTACAAATTTACTGACACCTAGCTTTTCGGCTAAATGTAAAAATTTCATAGTGCCCCACGGGGTTTCATTTGATAAACCAATATAGCGAATGCGCCCGCGATTAATCTCTTCTTGTAGAGCGAGTAATGTTTCTTCTAGAGGTGTTGTGTCGTAATCATTTTCAGCTTGGTGATTACCATAAGCGAGCGTACCAAAAAAGTTGGTATGACGTTCAGGCCAATGCAGTTGATAAAGGTCGATATAGTCCGTTTGGAGGCGTTTAAGTGATCCATCTAGAGCTTTGGCAATATGATCACTGTTAAAGCGTGTATTGCCTTCTCGGATGTGTGTTCCTCCAAAGCCAGGACCTGCAATTTTAGATGCGAGAAAGACTTTGTCACGTTGTCCATTTTGGGCAAACCAATTGCCAATAATTGTTTCAGTTGCGCCATAAGTTTCAGGTTTTGGTGGAACAGAATACATCTCTGCCGTATCCCAAAAATATAAACCATTGGCCAAGGCGTAATTGAGTTGTTCAAAAGCTTCTTGTTGGGAGTTTTGCTCACCAAATGTCATGGTGCCTAAACAAATTTCTGGAAGTTTAAGGCCTGTGCGACTAAGTGGGTTAAATTGCATACAGCGGAATCCTTGGAAATTTTGAGTTAGCCTAACGGAGAATATGTATTCAACTTAAATCATAAAATTAGAATAGTTTGTAAGTTTTGTGTATTAACTCATTGTTGCATATAAAAAAAGCAAACCGAAGTTTGCTTTTTATTAAAAATTTAATGAATATTATTCTTCATCGTCGTAGTCATCATCAGAAACAGTGTTTTCTTCTAATGATGCATCAAAAATAAGAATGGCTTTACCATCAGTTTGGATCATACCTTGATCTTCTAAGGTTTTGAGTACACGGCCAACCATCTCACGTGAACATCCAACAATACGGCCAATTTCTTGACGAGTAATACGAATTTGACGACCATTCGGCAAAATCATTGCTTCTGGTTGAGAAGATAGATCGATTAAGCAACGTGCAATACGACCAGACACATCAATGAACGCAAGATCTGTCATTTTACGGGTCGTATTTTTTAGACGGCGAACTAATTGTGCAAAAACAGCATAGCTTAAGTCTGGGTATTGTTTGCTGAGTTCGTGGAAGTTGTCATAAGAGATCTCTGCAATTTCACAGACATCACGAGTTCGAACTTCGGCTGTACGTTGAGGGTTCGGTTCGAAAAGCCCCATTTCCCCAAAGAAATCGCCCGGATTTAAATACGCAACAACAATTTCACGTTCGTCATCTTCACGCAAAATAATTGAAACTGAGCCTTTTAAAATTAAATATAAAGATTTTGACTCTGTTCCGGCATCAACAATTGTGGTTCGTTTTGGATATCTGTTGATGTGAGCACGTTTTAACAATGCTTTAACGGATTCAGGTAGTTGCCCCGGAGATAAAGCATCTGTGCTGAGTTGTGAAAAATTTGAAGTCATGCTTAATATGTTCCGAATAGGGTAAACAATTCACACAAGCTCGAGATGAGCTATTACACAGAAGAGATGAAATTCCTTATCAACTCATTTTATGTTAGTGTACAAAACAAGGGCCTGTTGACATTTCACAGATGGTTGCAACATAAGACAATTCTTTTAGACGTACCAAATAAGAACTATGAAATTTAGCCATTCTAAATAAATAGATCTTAACAATGGAACGTACAAAATAACTTGGTCTTGCGCTATGCCTGCGCTGCTTTAATTGCAACTCAGATTATGGCTGAAATTTCACAAACTTTATTACAAAACTGGACAAAGGATTGCCATTGTCTGGGTTTTGCGTCTTATTTGGATTAATTTTTAGCTATAACGCAATCCATAGATGAAATGTCAACAGACCCTGCTTAAATTTATAATTTTTTTTGGGTAGTTGCAATGCAAACAAGTGTACATTGGCTAGAGAATGTTGCTTTTGAAGCGAAATCGGATAGTGGGCATAGTGTCATCATGGACGGCTCACCTGAGTATGGTGGTGAAAACCGTGGTCCACGTCCTATGGAATTGATATTAATGGGACTTGGTGGGTGTGCTTCGTTTGATATTGTGACTATTTTAAAGAAATCTCGCCAAGATGTGACGAATGTTGTATGTAATTTAAAAGCTGAGCGTGCTGACGCAATTCCGGCTGTGTTTACTAAAATCCACTTACATTTTGTGGTAACTGGTAAAGCTGTGAAAGAAAAGCAGGTTGCAAAAGCAGTTGAATTGTCTGCCGAGAAATATTGTTCAGCAAGTAAAATGCTTTCTGACGGTGGTGTTGAAATTACACATGACTTCGAAATTATTGAAGCGGAATAAGGCATTTTTTTGCTAACTAGAAATTAAAAAAAGCTGACATGAGAGTTGGCTTTTTTATTGTCAAAAATAACTAAAAAATAATAGGGAGAAGAAAGATGAATATTCGTTCTGCTAAATCAAAAGATACTCAAGCTATATGTGATCTACTTAAACAGATGGGATACCCACAGCCTTTTGCTCTTATTCAAGAAAAATTTGAGATACTCCATAATGACTCTAATTCACAAATTTTGATTGCTGAAGAGAGGGGTAAAATTTATGGTTTTTTATCTCTCTACTTTATTCCGCAAATTGCCTTACAAGGTGACTTTGCCAAAATATGCTATCTGTGTGTTGATGAGAATATGCGTAGCAAAGGTGTAGGGCATTTACTCGTAAAGGAGGCTGAGCAACAAGCCAGACGCCGAGGGTGTGATCGAATGGAACTGCATTCAGGAATGCAAAGACCTTTGGCACATCGATTTTACCTAAGAGAAGGCTATGTCGAAGCGCCAAAGTATTTTCGTAAAGCTTTAAATTAACGAGCTGTATTTAGAAAAAGCTGAGGATCTACCCGAGCATTATTAAGGCTCATGCCCCAATGCAGATGAGGGCCTGTCACGCGTCCTGTTTTGCCTACTAAACCTAGTGTTTCTCCTTGGCGGATATGTTGGCCTTTCTCTACTTTAATTGCGCTTAAATGGCAGAACATGCTGACTAAGCCTTGGCCATGATCAATCAACACGGTTTGTCCATTAAAAAAATAAGATCCAGTTTGGATAACCACACCATCTGCGGGAGCAACAACTTTTTGTCCTACTGGCGCAGGAATATCTAGACCTGAGTGAGGCGCGCGTCCCTCGCCGTTAAAGAAGCGTTTTCTTCCAAAAGAGTTGCTAAATTTCCCTGAAGTCGGGCGTATAAATGTAGGTAGGGTTTGCCATGAGCTCTGTGTAAATGAGGTATACACATCATTTTGTTCTTTTGCTTCTTGAGCGTAGCGGTCTAATTGACTTTGATTAGGGTTCACATAATCTTGGTTCGTGACTTTAATCCGCTGTTCTGCGTAAGGATAAGACTTAACTTCTATTTGAATCGGGGCTTTATTTGTGTCGAGTTGAATACTGCCGATTGGAGTAGATAAAGGAATACCAAGCACGGCATAACGCTGCTGACCTTCTTGGCTAATTAAAACAGGCTTTTGTTGAAAAGTGACCTGAGTAATATCAGTACTTAGAGGAACAACTGCAATTCCACCAGGTCGTCTGGAGTCTTGTGGAAGCTGAGCGATTGCTAGTGCCGAAGTAAAAAGACAAGTTGTTGTTAATATAATGTGTTTAAAGTGCATTTTCATTTCAAAACGAGTAGGAAACTAGCAAGATAAACTAAAGCTTAATCACTAAATTCTCAATGAAGAGTTTGTGAAAAGCGTAATAAGAATAAGCATGAATCTAAATATTCAATCATTTTAATAAAATGTAGCTGAACTGTACTTGAAATATATACAAAACAATCCCATATTATAATGGAGTTTTACTCATTGTTATTTTTATAACATTATGAAAAATATATAAAAATTTATTTGAAATCCGAAGAAGTGTTCCCATCTATTAGACAAGTACAAATTTGTTGTGAGGAATAACAAGAATGCGTTTTGAGAAATTTACAAACCGCTTGCAGCAAGCCCTCTCAGATGCTCAATCTTTAGCGATGGGTAAAGACCATACCGCTATCGCAGGTATTCATATTTTGTCTACCTTGTTAGAAGAGCCATCAAATATTAGTTTGTTGCAACAAGCAGGTGCACGGTTACCTGAACTTAAACAAAAACTTGAACAGGCTATAAAAGATGCGCCGACAATTGCCAACCCAACGGGTGATGTCAACTTAAACCCAGAAGCCGTTAAAGCGCTTAATTTGGCAGACAGATATGCGCAAAAGGCAGGTGATGAATTTTTATCAACTGACTGGGTTTTATTAGGTTTGGCAGAGACAGGCGAAACTAAAAATATTTTAAGTGCGGTAGGTGTAACTCCCGACAGCTTACGCAAAGTAATTGAACATATTCGAGGTAATGACAAAGTCATGAGTAATAATCACGAAGACCAACGTGACTCACTTAATAAATATACGATTGATTTAACAGAGCGTGCTTTATCTGGAAAACTTGATCCTGTCATTGGGCGTGACGATGAAATTCGCCGTACCATTCAGGTGTTATCGCGTCGTACCAAAAACAACCCTGTTCTTATTGGTGAGCCGGGCGTAGGTAAAACCGCTATTGTTGAAGGTTTGGCACAGCGTATTGTGAATGGTGAAGTGCCAGAGGGATTAAAAAATAAACGTGTTTTATCCCTCGACTTAGGTTCATTACTGGCTGGTGCTAAATATCGTGGTGAGTTTGAAGAACGTTTAAAAGCTGTTTTAAAAGACTTGGCAAAACACGAAGGCGAAATCATCCTGTTTATTGATGAGTTACATACACTCGTAGGTGCAGGTAAAGGTGATGGCGCGATGGATGCAGGTAATATGTTAAAACCTGCGTTGGCTCGTGGTGAATTGCGCTGTGTGGGTGCGACGACCTTAGATGAATATCGTCAATATATTGAAAAAGATGCAGCTTTAGAGCGTCGTTTCCAAAAAGTGCTAGTTGATGAGCCAAGTGTTGAAGATACGATTGCAATTTTACGTGGACTCAAAGAAAAATATGCCACTCACCATGGTGTGCAAATTTTAGACTCTGCGATTATTGCTGCGGCGAAAATGTCTCATCGTTACATCACTGATCGTCAATTACCAGACAAGGCAATTGATTTGATTGATGAGGCAGCTTCTCGTATTAAAATGGAGATTGACTCTAAACCTGAAGCACTTGATAAGCTCGATCGCCGTTTAATCCAGTTGAAAATGCAATTGGAAGCTGTGAAAAAAGATGAAGATGTCGGCAGTAAAGCTGAAGTCACTCATCTTGAAAAACAGATTGCTGAAGTCGAGAAAGAATACAACGATCTTGAAGAAATCTGGAAGTCTGAAAAAACTTTGGTAGAAGGTACTAAACAGGCTCAGGTGGAACTTGATAAAGCGCGTATTGCTTTTGAGAAAGCTCAGCGTGAAGGTGATTTGGCTGAGGCAGCACGTTTACAGTATGGCGTAATTCCAGAGTTGCAAAAACAACTGGAGCAAGATGAAGTTGCAGAGGAGAACGAAGAGCCAAAACTCATTCGTACTAAAGTAACTGAAAATGAAATTGCTGAAGTTGTTAGTGCTGCAACAGGTATTCCGGTTGCTAAAATGATGCAAGGCGAGCGTGAAAAACTCCTTAATATGGAAGAGTTTTTACATGACCGTGTTGTAGGTCAAGATGAAGCAGTTGTTGCGGTATCGAATGCTGTTCGCCGTTCACGTGCCGGTTTGTCTGACCCGAATCGTCCTAGTGGATCATTCTTGTTCTTGGGTCCAACAGGTGTTGGTAAAACTGAGTTGACTAAAGCTTTAGCTAACTTCTTGTTTGACAGTGATGATGCCATGATTCGTATCGACATGAGTGAATTCATGGAGAAACATTCTGTTAGCCGTTTGGTTGGCGCACCTCCAGGATATGTCGGTTATGAAGAAGGTGGTGTTTTAACTGAAGCTGTTCGCCGTAAGCCATATAGCGTGGTGTTGTTTGATGAGGTTGAAAAAGCACATCCAGATGTATTCAATATCTTGCTCCAAGTATTGGACGATGGCCGCTTAACCGATTCACAAGGTCGAGTAGTAGACTTTAAAAATACGGTAATTGTGATGACTTCGAACTTAGGTTCACAAGATGTACGTGAGCTAGGTGAGGGTGCAACAGACGATGAAGTGCGTACCATTGTAATGAATGCGGTAAGTCAGCATTTCCGTCCGGAATTTATTAACCGGATTGATGAGCTTGTGATTTTCCATTCACTCAAAAAAGCACAAATTCGTGGTATTGCCGATATTCAGTTGGATCGATTACGTTCGCGTCTTGTTGATCGTGACATGAGTCTAACTGTAGATGATACCGCTTTTGATTTATTGATTGATGCTGGTTTCGATCCTGTCTATGGCGCGCGTCCATTAAAACGTGCGATTCAACAACAGATTGAAAACACATTAGCACAAAAAATCTTGTCGGGTGATTTTGTCGCAGGTGATACTATTCTAGTTAAAGGCGAAAATGGGCATTTAGTCTTCGATAAAATGAAACTCAGTTAAGCTTTTTCTGCTAAAACCGAAAAGAGAATATGGAAACATATTCTCTTTTTTTATGTTGAATCAGTTTTTATGGTTGATGTGAGTAAAGCAATTATGGCATCTGAAACTTTCTGAGTTAATGTCTTTAACTTTTGTTCTGAGTGACCAGATAAAAAATAACGATAATGATAAATATGCTGTTGGTAAGAAATGCAAATAAAAAAGGTGCCCACAGGTTTTTCTGGGGTTTCACTTCCGCCAGATTTTAATAGCCCAGTACAACTGACAATAATATCAGCTTGTTGAAATAAGCTTTGACCCAGCCTACACATTTCCTCTGTGACTTGCGGTGACTCTGCTGTGTAAGTCTTTATTAACTTTGGATCGATATTTAAAATACTAATTTTAATGCTTGGGTCGTAGCTAACTAAGCCACCTAGTAAAATATCTGCACCACTATTTTTGTGAATAGAAAACTGACTTGTTAAATAACCCGAACTCGCACTCTCAATAAAAGCAACTTTGAGCTGGCGATCTTCTAATAGTTGGCAGCACTGCTGAAGCATTATTTCACCTCGAATGGTGTTTATTTATAAATAAAATCAATTTACAGATAAATTATAAAATTACAGTAAGTGATTTAGCAGTGTCGTACAAGTCTGAGATAAAAATCTATAAAACAACTTGAATATTCACTAAATGCTTGTGTAATAGTTCAGGTTTTAAAATGATCAATGTTAATTGTCGGGAAGTCTATTTATAACATTGCGACATGTTTAAAAAATTGTTAATTTTGTTCGATATAACGAACAATAACAATTTAGGATAAATGCAATGAACAATAAACAAGGACCTGCGCTGTGTATTTTAGGTTTTATTTCGCTAATACCCATCAATGTATGGGCTGCACAGCCTCTAAGTGAAGGGGCCTTAGCAACACAAACAGGGGCAGTAAATGCAGCTTTACCTGTGATTATTGCGAAAGCTCAAGACGATGCTAAGAAACCAATGATAGAACAACAACAAGCACGTCAGGTGTTAGGGGATAATTATTTACAACAAGTTCGATGGGATGCACTTAGAACAAGTGTACTTTCACCTTATCAAGAACAAAAACAAAACCATGTTATCGATAGTAAGGAAAAGAAGAAACTAGAAATGATGGCATTACCGGAAAGAGCAGACCGATTTACCAAATATGATTTTGAATCAAGAAATGTTCATGGCGAGGTTATTATTACCGTGAAGTAATAATAACCTCTAATCTTATTAATATTGATCTAGACCAGGATGCTGAATTTTCCATGCACGGTGGATTTTCTGATTACGTTTAAAATCAGGGCCAATGGTTTCAGAAGTGATTTCTTCAACCTGAAAAATAGCTTCGATCTCTTCATCCATTTCAAAACCACGATAGTTGTTTGAGAAATAGAGCGTTCCTTCACTATTTAAACGGTTCATTGCACGTTTAATGAGTGAAACATGGTCACGTTGGACGTCGAAAGTACCATAGAACTTTTTAGAGTTTGAGAATGTCGGTGGATCGATAAAAATAAGGTCATATTGTTCGTGACCTTCTTTTAACCACTCAAAACAGTCACTCGCAAAGAACATGTGCTGTTCATCTGCGTGATCTACAGTCAGGCCATTTAAAACGAAGTTTTCTTTTGACCAGCTTAAGTAGGTATTAGATAAGTCTACACTTGTCGTGCTTGCAGCACCGCCTAAAGCCGCATGTAAGCTTGCTGTAGAGGTGTAGCTATATAAGTTCAAGAAGTGCTTACCACGAGCTTCTTGAGCAATACGTAAACGCATTTGACGGTGGTCGAGGAATAAACCTGTATCTAGGTAATCTGTCAGGTTAACTAAAATTTTAGCTTTACCTTCCTGAACGATAAAACGTTTTGAAGCTGTGCTTTGTTTTGTATATTGATTTGTACCAGTTTGGCGCGCACGTGTCTTAATGAAGATAGCATCGCGGTTTAAACCAGTAACAGCACGAATTGCAGCGAGTGCTAAATTAAAACGTTTTTTTGCTTTTTCAGGATCGATTGTTTTTGGTGGTGCATATTCCTGAACGTGTAAGCGATCGCCGTATAAGTCAACAGCGACGTTAAAGTCAGGTAAGTCTGCATCATACAAACGTAAGCAATAAACATTTTCTTTCGTTGCCCATTTTTTCAAGGCAGTCATATTTTTTTGCAAACGGTTGGCAAAATCTTGAGCTTCTTCCATTTCAATAGGTTGAACTTGCCAAGTTGCTAAGAATGGCTGAGTTACTTTTTCAGGCTTAATTGAACCAAAGCGAATGTAAATCGGTAACTTACCATTCATTAAACGTAAGGTTTCAGGCGCTTCAAATGCTAAAACATCGGCTTGTTCAATTTGAGCTGCAATAATTGCTGCATATTGATTTGGGAAATGTTTTTGTAGAAGTGCAGATAAACCTAAGTAAAGAGAGCGGTTAGATGCTTTATCACCTAAACGTTCACCATATGGAGGGTTAGTCACAATAAATGCAGTTTTGCCTTCAGCTGAAAAATCAGGCCAGTCCGCTAAAGTACGTTCTTCAATCTGAATTTGACCTAATACTTTTTCAAAGCCTGCCGCAATAATATTTTCACGAGTAGCTTTGACAGCTTCCCAGTCTGCATCGTAGGCATAAAATTTAGGTAAAGGTAATTCAAGCGCCTTTTCGTGACGTTCTGCTGCTTCAGCTTTAAGTGAAAGCCAAAGTTCACGGTCATGACCATGCCAACCATTAAAACCAAAACGGCGAACAAGGCCTGGTGCACGGTCAGTTAAAATCATTAATGCTTCAATAATAAATGTACCTGAACCACACATCGGGTCGAGCACAATTTCTGGGTTGCGCTGTTGAAGCTGAGCTTTTTGTAAGATTGCCGCAGCAAGGTTTTCTTTAATTGGCGCATCCGTCATATAACGACGGTAACCACGTTTATGTAATGAATCACCTGATAAATCTAGGCAATATGTATGCTCAGTTTTACCTGCTAAAACATATAACGTAATTTCTGGTTGTTTAGTATCAATGCTCGGACGACGACCTACAGCTTCCATAAAGGAATCTACAACACCATCTTTTGCTCTAAGCGTTGCAAATTGAGTGTTAACCTTAATTTCACGTTCTGCATGTAAGCGAATAGCGAAGGTACTTTGTGGTGCAAAAATAAGTGACCAGTCAAAACTAATCGCACCTTCATAAAGCTCTTCTGCTACATCACGCGCATCATGTGTATGTTCGAGTTCATAAGTATGAATAGGCAATAAAACACGAGAAGCAAGACGCGACCACATACAGATGCGATAAGCATGTTCAAGCGTTCCTTCAATGATTAAACGTCCTGCTTTACGTTCTGTCACTTTGGTGCCAAGCTGTTCTATTTCTTCTTGTAAGAGGGCTTCTAAACCATCAGCACAAGTAATCCAATAGTGGTTTAAACGTAAAGAGGTATTCATAAACTCGATTGACCAAAACATATAAATATTAACGATGCAAAGTTTAACTTATTTTGATGTGTAAAGGTTTTTAAATTATTGCAACCTATCATAATCCAACCAATAAACTGATTTTTAAAGATTAAAACAATTAAAGTGGTATGTATTTTGCTAACTCAGTCCTATCAATGGTTATTTAATTAACAAACATAGCCAGTTTTTAACCATTTTATTATTTTAAATTGATGGGGTAATTATAAATGAAAGACATGATGGGGAATGGTTTTATTGCTAATGCGGATGCTTTCTCAGTAGCGACACAAATATATGTACGCATGCGTAGGGTGACGGGGCGGGTAATAGATGCAATGTACGTTGTCCAAAATAAAGATTATGCAAAATATGTCATTGCGCTGGCACTAGAATCAGAGGATGACGAATTAAAACGAAGTGTTGAGCGATTGAAATCGTTGGTTGATACAATACCAGAGGAGCCTTCTCAAAAAGAAAAAATCGCTGTTGTTAAAGTCGATGAAGAGTCGGAAATTACCGCTGAGGATATTTATCGGGCACAAGTTCCGCACCATTACATTGGTGCATTAAGGTAATTGCCAATAAGGTTCTAAATTTTCTGGTCAATTTAGGGCCTTATTCTGTAAAGTTCTTCTGCGAAAAGAGCGGAATTCAGCTACACTATGCACGTTTTCGCGATTCGACCCATAGGAATCCATTATGCATATTGCAGCGTTGCATCAACCGAGCCAGGTTCAGCTCAATCAAGACGGAAATTTAAAACATTTTTTAACGATTGAGGGACTTTCAAAAGAAAACCTCACCAAGATTTTAGATACCGCACAAAGCTTTTTAGACGATAATAATAATTTAATTAACCGTCCGCTCTTAGAGGGATTGACGGTTATGAATCTCTTCTTTGAAAACTCCACACGTACCCGTACTACTTTTGAAGCAGCAGCAAAACGTTTGTCTGCCAATGTACTGAACATTGATATTGCTCGTTCAAGTACTTCAAAAGGTGAAACTCTGCGCGATACGCTCTGGAACCTTGAAGCAATGGCAGCGGATATCTTTGTTGTTCGCCATTCATCTTCGGGTGCTGCACATTTCATTGCTAAAGATGTATGTCCAAAGGTCGCGATTATTAATGCAGGGGATGGACGTCATGCTCATCCGACGCAAGCGATGCTTGATATGCTGACTATTCGCCGTGAAACTAAAAAACCATTTGAAGATTTAAGCGTTGCTATTATCGGGGACATTAAACACTCTCGTGTAGCACGTTCGGATGTAGCTGCATTACAAACTCTAGGTTGTAAAGATATTCGTGTGATTGCACCGAATACATTATTGCCAGTGGGCTTTTCGGAATATGGCGAGCACGTTCGCTTGTTTAACAAGATGGATGAAGGCATTACCGATTGTGATGTGATTATTGCCTTACGTATTCAAAACGAACGTATTGACTCTCCAGCGTTATCTTCACAGTCTGAATTCTACAGAATGTATGGTTTAAACAAAGAACGTCTTGGTTTAGCTAAACCAGATTGCATTGTGATGCATCCGGGACCAATGAACCGTGGTGTAGAAATTGATTCAAGTGTTGCTGATGGAGATCAGTCGGTTATTTTGAAACAAGTAACCAATGGTATTGCAGTTCGTATGGCCGTATTGGCGTTATCAATGCAAGGCCAACTCCAAGAGCAAGGTTTAATTGAAGCGATTACGTTGTAAGGAATGGATCACATGAGTATTGTAAAAATTGAAAATGTACGTGTGTTAGACCCAATCCAAAAAACAGACAGCGTACAAACTGTATATATTGAAAATGGAAAGTTGGTTGCTCCTGTAGAGCAAGTGGAGCAAACCATTGACGGCCAAGGTAAATGGTTAATGCCAACCATGGTTGATTTATGCGCGCGTTTGCGTGAACCGGGTCAACAGCAACATGGGACATTGAAATCGGAAGGTAAGGCAGCACGTGCCAATGGTATTTTGCATGTTATTACACCACCTGATTCAAAGCCGATTGTACAAGACAACGGTGCTCTCATTCATGGCTTGATTGAAAAGGCATGGCATGATGGGGGCATTCACATGCATATCATTGGTGCTCAAACCCAAGGTTTAAATGGTAAACAACCTGCAAATATGGCGGGCCTGAAAAAAGGCGGTTGTACTGCTGTTTCTAATGCAAATGCTGCTTTTGAAAATGACGATGTAGTTATTCGTACCTTGGAATATGCAGCGGGTCTTGGTTTAACGGTTGTGTTTTATGCTGAAGAACCACAGATTGCTAAAGACGGATGTGCACACGAAGGCTTTATTGCATCACGTCAAGGTTTACCAATGATTCCTGCAATTGCAGAAACCGTAGCGATTGCAAAATATCTGCTTATGATTGAAGCGACTGGCGTAAAAGCTCACTTTGGTTTGTTATCTTGCGGTGCATCGGTTGAATTAATCCGCGCAGCAAAAGCAAAAGGTTTACCTGTGACTGCCGATGTAGCAATGCATCAATTGCATTTAACTGAACACTTAACTGATGGTTTCAATTCACTTGCGCATGTTCGTCCACCATTGCGTTCTGAGCAAGATAAAGAACTTTTACGTCAAGGTTTAAAAGAAGGCGTGATTGATGCAATTTGTACGCATCATGAGCCTTTAAGCAGTTCAGCAAAAATGGCACCATTTGCTGAAACTCAACCGGGCATTACTGCTTTTGATACTTATGTATCTTTAGGCATTCAGCTCATTAATGAAGGTTTATTTGAACCTTTAGAGTGGGTTGAAAAAGTGACTAGCGTACCTGCGCAGGTTGCCAATATGACTACGCGTTGGGAAGATGAAGCAGGATGGGTATTAGTAGATCCTGAATTAAACTGGACAGTAAGCAAAGACACAATTTTATCACAAGGGAAAAATACTCCATTGCTGGGTCAAAACCTTAGCGGTAAAGTACTTCAAACTTTTGCTAACTGATAAAACGGTTATTTAAAGTAAATTTAAAATATAAACAGGTAGATCAATAAGATCTGCCTGTTTTGTAAATACTAGATGGAAATTTGTATATAAATTATTTAAAAAACAACAAAAGATTGAGCGCACATTAGAATAAAAAACTATCAGCAAAGAGAAGTATTTGAATAATCAAAAGTTGCTGGTTACGACGTATAAAATTCGGGAGAATAACCAATGTCGATAAACCCTATAGAACTGCTTAAAGAAAAAGTATCATCAACAATATTAGATAATCAGGATGGATACCTAGGCGAAAAATCGAATGCTTTATCTAAGTTTTATCCAATTTTGCTTTCACTATTAGCTGCTAAACCTGATCTTATTGGACAATTAAAAAACAGTTTGGCTCCCTCATTATCAGACCTTTTTTCTCATAATGACCAAATCAAGAATACTGTACTTACTCACTTAAGCGGTACGGCACCAAATAATGAAATAGAAAGTACACTCAACAGTGCAATTAAACCTAGTCTTAATGCAATTTCGGACGTTGCCGGAAATGATCAACAGAGTATTGTAAATTATTTACGTCAGCATGCAGATACTATTCGTTCGCATTTACCGGGATGGGCAGTAGGTCTATTAGCTCCTTTAGGACTTGGTGCAGGTTTATCTTCAGTTCCACATGCAACTTCAGCAGCCCCACCATTAGCTGCAGCCAGTGAAAAAACAGGCAAATCTCGTGGGTTCCTCCCTATTATTGCCTTAATTATTTTGGGTCTTATCATTGCTTGGTTATGGCGTTCTTGCCAGCATAAAGAAGCTGTGCCAGCACCTGAACCAACAGCTGCCAGTGGTGTTGAGGCTACTACCGCAGCTGCACCTGCGAGTTTAACCTTAAGCACAGATGATAAAGGTGCTGTTAGCCAGTGTCAGGCAGGTATTGGCGATCAAGGATTCTTAGCAACACTACAAACTCAAGTTAAGCAGGTTTTCTCATCAACTCAAGACTGTAACGTTGATACCAGTCAAACTTATGCGGCTGGATTTACAGATAAAGATGCACTTGCTGGCGTGCTTGGTGCCTTAAAAGGTGTGCCAAATGCATCTTTAGAATGGATAGGTGACAAAATTACTTTGAAAGCAGGTGATGCAGCAGCGTTAGCAGCATTAACCGCAAAAGTAAAAGCTCTTGTTCCTCACACTGAAGTTGTTTCTACTGCACCAGAAACAGCTGAGCAATCTGTAAGCAATAGCTTAACTGCTTCGCAAACTGCTTTAGGCTCAATTGATCCGAATAATGTCGATGTAAATGCATTAGTAAAAGCACTTAACTTGCAAATCATTAACTTTGCGAGTGGCTCAAGCGATATTCCAGCAGACAACAAAGCTATTCTTGATCAAGCTGCAACACTTTTAAATAAAGTCAGTGGTGTGAAATTAAATGTGGGTGGTCATACCGACTCAACAGGCAACGCTGCGGCAAATAAAGCTTTATCACAACGCCGTGCTCAAGCAGTAGTCGACTATTTAACATCTAAAGGTGTAGACGGGTCTAAATTAGTTGCACAAGGTCATGGCTCTGATCAGCCTGTTGCAGAGAATACAACAGAAGAAGGACGTTTTAAAAACCGTCGTATTGAGTTTTCAGTAGCTCAATAATATTCTGATTTATGAAAAATTAGATATTTTAATTTGAAAAAAGCTTCTCATTTTGAGAAGCTTTTTTGTTGAAACAAATAGTGTTGGATTAATATGAGAATCAGTTTGGTTGGAAGTGGGCGAGTTGCCTTTCATTTAGCAAAGGTACTGTTGGCTCAAGGTCATCACATCGTACAAGTGTATGCGCGTGATTTTGAGAAAACCCAAAAGTTTGCAGAGCAGTTTCAGGCAAAAGCATGTCAGTCACTTCAACAATTCCAATCAACTGATCTTATCATTTTAGCGGTTTCAGACAGTGCAATTGCAGATATTGTAAAACAAGTTCATGAATTCTTTCCTGATACACTTATTGTCCATACTTCGGGTAGTACTGATATTGAAGTCATCAGTCAGGTACATGAAAAAGCAGGGGTATTTTATCCATTACAGACATTTAGCTTTGAAAGAGACGTCAATTGGCAAGCCACACCATTATTTGTTGAAGCGGTAACAGATGCCGATCAAAAACTACTTTTAAATTTAGCAAATAGCCTAAGCAGTCGAGTATATCAATATACCTCAAAACAACGTTTAACTTTGCATTTAGCGGCTGTATTCGCTTGTAACTTTAGTAACTATTGTTTTGATATGGCAAAGCAGGTAGTAGATAAAGAGCAGGTCGACTTTAGCTTGCTCTATCCTTTAATTATAGAAACAGCAAAAAAAGCGACTGAAAATGATCCTAAGCAAATGCAAACTGGGCCTGCTGTAAGAGGAGATCAGAATATCTTGGCAATGCATCAAGACTTATTGGCTCAAGCAGAGCGGGATGATTTAAAACAGGTCTATCAACTTTTAAGTGATGGCATCGTGAAGCGCCATCACTCGGACTAAAGCTTGCTCAAAATTAAGGTTCGCCGTTATTGCCCCATTTTAAGAAACCCGCACGTTGATTTAAACGTTCAAAATATTGGTCGACATGCTTAAGCGTTGGATGGTCAAAAGGAGTGGCCTTCCAGCGTTGTACAGACAGACCAATTGGAATATCGGCCAAGCTAAATTGTGAACCAGCAACATAGGCCTGAGTTTTTTCAAGTTGTTGATCGAGAATCTGTATATGATGATTCCAGTCATCAATACCTTGTTTTAATAAGTTTGGATCTTGATGATCTGGAGAATGTCTCAAGAGAGACATAATTGTATAAGTCCAGCTGTTATTCAGTTCGATGGCTTGCCAATCAATCCACTGATCAACAAAGAATCTTTCTTTCGCTTGAGTAGGGTAAAGCTGATGTTCTTTATCGTAAGCATTTGCCAAATAACGGATAATACTGTTGGACTGCCAAAGGACTAAATCGCCATCTAAAACAACAGGAATTTGCCCATTTGGGTTTAATTGTAAATATTCAGGTGATTGAGCGGAGCGAAAGCCTCGTCCCCAATCTTCTCTTTCATATTCAAGATTTAGTTCTTCGCACAACCATAAGACTTTGCGTACATTAATGGAGTTATCGCGCCCTAAAATTTTTAACATGTGGTGTCCTTAGTATTTTTAGTGTGGCAAGTACCAGTTTCTATAAATAGCTAGATTCGCTTAGATTGGCAATTATTAATTAGAAAGAAGAAATACTATAGATCAGATATATTTAATTTCTTTTTATATAAAAAAGAAAAGGCCTAGTTTATTACTAAGCCTTTTTTATTATTTACTTAATCTTTTTAAAGATAAAGTCATTAATTTTATGGCCTGACTCAATACCACGGCGTTCAAACTTAGTCACTGGGCGCCATTCTGGACGTGGGTAACTGTTGCCTTTACCTGCCAAGTTTTCAAGGTCTGGACGGTTGTCTAAAATATCAAGCATCCATTCAGCATACGGTTCCCAGTCTGTTGCTGCATGGAATGTACCACCAAGCTCAAGTTTCTGTTCAACCAATTGCATACGCTCATGAATAACAAAACGGCGTTTGAAATGACGTTTCTTTTGCCAAGGGTCTGGGAAGTAAAGTTGTACGCAGTTAATGCTATTGTCTGGCATTTCACGTAAAACCTGAATCGCGTCTGCATCAAGTACACGTAAGTTTTTAAGTTCTGCCATACCTGCTTCATAAAGACACTGAGCAATACCAGGTACGTGGACTTCAATACCCACATAGTTGCGTTCAGGATTGGCTTTTGCCATAAGCACTAATGAACGACCCATACCAAAACCGATTTCAACAGTTAAAGGACGTTCTGGATGTTCGAAGTGTTGACGTAAGTCACCAACAGGATATCCCAAAATTAAATCGCGATGTTGTTCTAATGCCGTGCGTTGAGACGTATTAAGGGGTGCTGAACGACGCATAAACGTCACAATTTCACGGTGTTCAGGCAAATTGTCTAAGTCTGCAATTTGCGTTTCTAACTGATCGATCGACATAACCTTGGCAATATTGAAATTCAAATGCGGTATTTTAAGTCTTCATCTGGTCAAGTCAAATGTTTCGGTGTTTTTCTTCATGTAGATGTCATGTTCAATATTTAATCTAAGAATCTATATAAATTTCAAATGAACATATTTACTCATGAAAACTTTTCAATTACGCACACTTTCAGTGCTATTAGGGGCACTGGGTGCTTTTACATATAGTCCTTGGGCACAAGCACAACTCATGTTTAGTCAATATGTTGACGGCAGTAGTAACCGCAAAGGTTTGGAAATTTATAATCCAGATGGCGCTTCAGTTAACTTAGCCGACTATGAGATTCAACAATTTAATAATGGTGGTACAGCAAAAACAGCGGCTTTCCGTTTACAAGGGTCATTAACCAGTAAGCAGAAGTTTTTAGTAGGTCGTTCTGAGTTACAGGCTGAACTTGGTAGTAAAGTAAATCAGGTCGCTGCATTATCTTTTAACGGTGATGATGCCGTTGTACTTGTTTATAAAGGCACACCTGTAGACCGTTTTGGGCGTATTGGTGAGCGACCAGAAGCAGGATGGGGAACAGCCGTTTCAAGCTTGGGAAATAGTTTTAAGCGTATTGAAACTGAGAACCCAGCTTTAAGTATTGATGCAACTGCAGCATTTGATTTGGACCGTTCATGGTCAGCTTGGACAAATCGAAATGACTTTTCAAATTTATCGGGTTCTACAACACAGCCACCTGTTGAAACGGTGAGTTGTTCAAGCTCGGATACACCAATTGCTGATTTAGCAACCGCAGCACAAAACCAGAGCTATACCGTACGTGGGGTAATTACTGCCGACTATCGCTATGCCAATGGTTTCTCTGGTTTTTATGTTCAAACACCTGACACCAAAGCACGTGCGAATGTCAGTAATGCTATTTTTGTTTATGTTCCAAATAGCAGCGTTGTAAAAGGTGGTCAAGTTGGCGATGAAGTTATTTTGCGTGGTCGTTTAACGACTTATCAAAATCAGCTACAGATCGATCAATTACAACAAGATATTCAAACTTGTAATAGCAATATGGTAAATCAGGTTCAGCCGATTAGCCTCGAACTTCCGTTTACTAGTTTAACAGGTGGTTCAACCCATTCTCCGCAGCGTTATCAAGGTATGTTGGTTAAATTACCTCAGACTTTAACGGTAAGTGAAAACTATAACTATGGTCGCTATGGTGAATTATCTCTAAGCTTAGGGCGTTTATATATTCCGACTAATTTATATCCGGCGTTATCTCCTGAAGCTAAAGCCCTTGCTCAGAAAAATTTATTGTCGAAAATTATTTTTGATGACGGCTATAACAATCAAAACCGTACTCCGTGGTTACCGACAAATTTTAGCGCTGCCAATACGCTACGTTCGGGTTATCAACTTAAAAATGCTGAAGGTATTTTAGAATACCGTTTTAATGGTTGGCGTGTGCAACCAGTGCTTGGACGCAATCAACCTGAAGTAATTACTCAAACAAACCCGCGTCAAAATGTCATTACCAAAAATGCTAATCACATTCGTGTAGCTTCATTTAACGTTTTGAACTATGACAATGGCGCAACGGGTTTCCCAACGGAGCGCGGTGCAACGACACAAGCTGAGTTTGATAAACAGCATCGTAAAATTGTGAGTGCATTAAAAGCGATTGATGCCGATGTTTATGGTTTAATGGAAATTGCGAACAATGGTTATGGGCCTAACAGTGCAATTGCTCATTTAACGAGTGCTTTAGGTAGCGATTGGAAATACGTCGTTCCTGGAAATCTAGACCGTTTAGGTGGTGATGCAATCGCAGTTGCTATTATTTATAACAGCAAGCGTGTTAAACCTTTAAATAAACCTGTCGTGCTTGATTTAGGCGACAAGAACCGAACAACATTGGCGCAAAGTTTCCAAGCCGTTCGTGGTAATAAAACCTTTACCGTTATTCCAAATCACTTGAAATCGAAAAGCTGTAGTGGGGTGGATGCTAGCTCTACTGATGCAGACCAAAAAGATGGTCAAGGTTGTTGGAACCCGACTCGCGTGAAAGCAGTAGATCAAATCGTGCAATGGTTAGCGAAAAATCCGACCCAAGTGCCTAAGCAAAATGCTTTACTTGTAGGGGATATGAACAGTTATGCAAAGGAAGAACCTATTTTGTCATTTGAAAAAGCAAACTACAAAGTTTTGCTGAATGACGCTAAGGTAGGACAGGGTGCAGAGGCATATAGCTATGTATTTGGTGTTGCGAGTGATGCCAATGGAAATGGTGGAGCGGGTAATTTAGACCATGCAATTGCTGATGCAGCTCTATATCCAAAAGTAGTGAGAACCTTTGCATGGCATATCAATGCAGATGAGCCAACCGTTTTAGACTACAACGAAGAATATAAAACGGATGAGCAAAAGGCCTTGTTCTATGCTGAAGATGCTTATCGCTCTTCGGATCATGATCCGGTAATTGTTGATCTGGATTTAAATGGTAAAGATTCAAGCCAGCCTGATGATGATAAGAAAAACGGTATTTTTGATTTCTTAACTGAATTAATGAATTGGATTAGCCAGCTTTTTAAACGTAATTAATAGAAAAATTGCGTGACGTAAATGTGTTTTATCATATTTTAAACAATCGTCACGCAAGACAACTTGCAAGGAATAAATTTTTCAAGAATATTAGATGGTGTAAGTATTTTATAAGTTTACGCTTTTTTACAATTAAAGAATTGTGCAAACCTTGCAGGTTTTCTAGAAGCAATTTAAAACGTTAATATGAGATAACAAGGATCAGATATGAAATTATATTATTCGCCAGGCGCATGTTCTTTAGCTGCACATATTATTTTAAATGAAATTAATGTTGATTTTGACTTAGAACGAGTAAATTTAAAAACACATAAAACAGAAAAAGGTGCAGATTATTACGAGATTAATCCAAAAGGATATGTACCAGCTTTAGAAATTAACCCTGGTTTAATGTTAACTGAGAACGTTGCGATTTTACCTTTCCTTGCTCAGCACGATCCTAAGCAGGATTTAATTCCTCCATCGGGTATGGGCCGTGCGAAAGTATTGGAATGGTTGGGTTATTTGAACTCTGAATTGCATGATGCTTATGCAGTTTTCTTTGGGGCACCTTTAACGAGCGATGAAAAAACCAAAGCTTATGCTGAAATCAACCGTCTTTTAAAATATATCGATAACTATTTGTCTGAATCTGATTACGATTATTTGGTAAATGATAATTTTGGTCCAGCAGATGCTTATCTATTTGTTTTAACAAATTGGTCAAACTCAATTGAGCACGACTTAACACCGTATAAGCACATTATTGCATTACGTAATAAAGTTGCAGAGCGTCAATCTGTACAAATTGCGATGCGTGACGAAGGCTTAATTTCATAAAAGATTTTAAGAGCCAAAAAAAGCCCCTAATCAATAGGGGCTTTTTTATACTAAAGACGATTAGTGTTGAGCGTCTTTTTTCACTTCAGCAGCGGTATTTTCAACAGCTTGAGCTGTATCAGCAGTCGCTTTACGTGCAGTCGCTTCTGTTTCAGCTGCAGCTTTAGCAGTCGCATCAGCAGCGTGATCGGTTGCAGCATCGATCTTCTCAGCAGCATTATCAGTTGCAGTTGCAATATCGTCAGCAGCTTTATCACCAGCAGATTTGATATCAGCACTTGCTTGTTGAGCAGCATTTTCTAAGTGTTCACCTGTAGTCGCGCCAGTTTCTGGAGCTTTATCTTTATTACAACCAACAAGGGCAACAGTCGCAGCAAGACCTAAAGCAACAAGTAATTTATTCATTGTGTTTTTCCTTCTAATTCATGGCATCCAAATATGGATGTCTAAAATATAAACATAAAGTAAATGATTAATAAAGATCGAAAATTGTTAAAAAGTTGTAACTCTAGTATTAAAAAAGCCTAGCATTTTGTAATGCTAGGCTTGAAATAAATAATAATAATTTTGACCGATTTTACTGCCCAGAACGGATGATGTAATCAAACGCAGAGAGTGATGCTTTAGCGCCTTCACCTGTAGCAATAATGATTTGCTTGTAAGGTACAGTGGTACAGTCACCGGCAGCAAATACACCTCGCACATTGGTTTCGTTGCGGTCATTCACAATGATCTCGCCACGGTTGGTTAATTCAACTTCACTGTCTTTCAAGAAGTCAGTGTTTGGCAATAAACCAATCTGTACAAAGATCCCTGCAAGCTCGACCACATGCTCTTCATCAGTCGCACGGTCTTTATATTTAAGACCAGTCACTTGTGAACCATCGCCTAACACTTCTGTACTTAAGGCATTCATAATCACCGTGGTGTTTGGCAAGCTATGCAATTTGTTTTGCAACACTTGGTCAGCACGAAGCTTGGTGTCAAACTCAACCAGAGTTACATGCTCAACAATCCCTGCAAGGTCAATTGCTGCC